>NZ_JBFAHJ010000003.1:0-458192 GCF_040654115.1 Nonomuraea sp. NPDC050786 | reverse complement strand
CCCGTGGCGGTGAGGGTCGCGTCGTGCGGGAAGGTGCCCGTGGCGGTGAGGGTCGCGTCGTGCGGGAAGGTGCCCGTGGCGGTGAGGGTCGCGTCGTGCGGGAAGGTGCCCGTGGCGGTGAGGGTCGCGTCGTGCGGGAAGGTGCCCGTGGCGGTGAGGGTCGCGTCGTTCGGGAAGGTGCCCGTGGCGGTGAGGGTCGCGTCGTGCGTGGTGGGCGCTCTAGGCGTGGTGTCGGCGGCGTCCGGACGCGGAGCAGCCGGCCGTTGGGTCGCCGGGTGGCGAGATGGCGGGAGCGGAGGGCGGTCGCGCGGATGCGCAGGCGGTCCGCGCCACCGTTGCGGCTGACCCGGCGCGGGCGGGTCGTGGTGGTGGTCGCGATGGCGTTGCTGTCGCTGGGCGGATTCTGGCTCGGCACGCGCGCGGCCGGAAACGCGGAGGTCCAGGTCGTGGTTACCGGCCACGCGGGCCCGCCGTGGGTGGAGGTGCACGAGGGCGACACGCTCCGGCACATCGCCGAGGCGCTCGCCCAGGGGGACGATCCCGGCCCTGTCGTGGAGGAGATCAAGCGCCTGAACGGCCTTCCCGATTCCATCATCCGGCCAGGCACCCGACTTTACGTGCCAGGCGACACCGCAGCCTTACGCTGATCGCCGCACCCCAGCCGCCGCCTTAGGCTGATCGCCCGTACCCCTGCCGCTGGGTACGCTGATCGCCCGCACCCCAGCCGGAGGTGAACGAGGACTGGCCGCCCAGGAGTCGCGCCGCCTCTCAGGCTGGCTGGCCTGCTCCCGGGCGTGGGGCGACAGGCGAGGCATCGGGGCCGGTGGGCATCTCCGGGCTGGTGGGCATCTCCGGGCTGGTGGGCATTTTCCTTCGGGTCGGCCGGCGCATCCATGGCCGGGGTGTGAGCGCGGTCGGCCGGCACATCCATGGCTGGGGTGGGAGCGCAGTCTTGGGCGCGCTTCTGCGCCCCCGCGACGCCGCGCCCAGGGCTGACGTCTGGGGTCTCAGGGGGTGACCGTCTGGGTCTCAGGGGGTGACCGTCTGGGTCTCAGGGAGTGACCGTTTGGGGGTTTCAGGGGGTGACCGTCTGGGCGTGAAGGAGTCCGTGGGTGGGTGGTGGTCGGGGGTGGAGAGGCTTCGGATAACTTTGTGAGGTTTGTTCACATGCGAGGCCGGTACCAACTCATGTGACGCCCCCAGCAGCACAAAGATCGCCATCCGGAGCGACACGCCCGGGTCCCGGCGGTGACGATGGGCTGATCAGCGACTTCGCTCCGGCAGCGTCGCTCAACTTGCGTTCATGGTCGCGCGCTTCTACGGTTGGACCACAACATCTAGTAGTTACACCGATGTAGTTCACCACACCTTGTGTTTCCGTGACCGCTCCATGGCCTGCCGTGGGGCGTGCGCGAGCGTCCCGTGAGGACGGTTTTTCGCGCGTGTGGTGGCCGCGGGTCTAGGAGGGCGAAAGCGTGCACTGTCCGTTCTGTCGCCACCCTGACACCAGGGTCATCGACAGTCGCTCCACGGATGACGGCGCGGCGATCAGGCGTCGCCGCACCTGTCCCGAGTGCGGGCGCCGGTTCACCACGCAGGAGACCGTACTGCTCATGGTGAGCAAGCGGAGCGGAGTGACGGAGCCGTTCTCGAGAGACAAGGTCGTCGCGGGCGTGCGGCGGGCGTGTCAGGGCAGGCCGGTGAGCGAGGATTCACTGGCGCAGCTCGGGCAGCGGGTGGAGGAGGCCATCAGGGCCAAGGGTGCGGCCGAGATCCCCTCCAACGAGGTGGGCCTGGCCATCCTCGGCCCGTTGCGGGACCTCGATGAGGTGGCCTACCTGCGGTTCGCATCGGTGTATCGCGGTTTCGAGAGCCTGGCGGACTTCGAGGCCGAGATCTCACAGTTGAAGGCGGAGAAGGGGGAGTCATGACGGAGACGGCCAGCGGTTCAGTCGCGCGGGGTGGCAAGCGTCCGCGCAAGGGACTGAAGATGAAGCGGATCTTCACCAAGCCCGGCGTGCACCCGTATGACGAGATCCAGTGGGAGCGCCGCGACGTCGTCATGACGAACTGGCGCGACGGCTCGGTCAATTTTGAGCAGCGGGGCGTCGAGTTCCCCGAGTTCTGGTCGGTCAACGCGGCCAACATCGTGACGACCAAGTACTTCCGCGGGGCCGTGGGCACCCCGCAGCGCGAGTGGAGCCTGAAGCAGCTGATCGACCGAGTCGTCGGCGTCTACACCGCGACGGGGATCGAGCACGGCTACTTCGCCAGCGACGAGGACGCCGAGATCTTCGACCACGAGCTGAAGCACGCGCTGGCGCACCAGGTGTTCGCGTTCAACTCGCCGGTCTGGTTCAACGTGGGCACCAAGTCGCCCCAGCAGGTGAGCGCCTGTTTCATCCTCTCCGTGGACGACCAGATGGAGTCCATCCTCGAGTGGTACAAGGAAGAGGGTGTGATCTTCAAGGGCGGTTCGGGTTCGGGGGTCAACCTGTCCCGCATCCGCTCGTCCAAGGAGCTGCTGTCGAGCGGCGGCACGGCCAGCGGCCCGGTGAGCTTCATGCGCGGCGCGGACGCGTCGGCGGGGACGATCAAGTCGGGCGGCGCCACCCGCCGGGCCGCCAAGATGGTCGTGCTCGACGTCGACCACCCCGACATCGAGGAGTTCATCGAGACCAAGGCGCGCGAGGAGGACAAGATCCGCGCCCTGCGCGACGCCGGTTTCGACATGGACCTGGGCGGCAAGGACATCGTCTCCGTCCAGTACCAGAACGCCAACAACTCCGTGCGTGTCTCCGACGAGTTCATGCGCTCGGTGGAGAAGGGCGGCGAGTTCGGCCTGCGCGCCCGCCTGACCGGTGAGGTCATCGAGACGGTGGACGCCAAGGAGCTCTTCCGCAAGATGGCCAAGGCCGCCTGGGAGTGCGCCGACCCGGGCCTGCAGTACGACGACACGATCAACGACTGGCACACCACCCCGGAGACGGGGCGGATCACGGCCAGCAACCCGTGCTCCGAGTACGTCCACCTCGACAACTCCTCTTGCAACCTGGCCAGCATCAACCTGCTGAAGTTCCTGAAGGACGACAACTCCTTCGACGTCGCCAACTTCGTCAAGCTGACCGAGCTGATCATCACCGCGATGGACATCTCGATCACGTTCGCGGACTTCCCGACCGAGAAGATCGGCGAGACCTCGCGGGCGTACCGGCAGCTCGGCATCGGCTACGCCAACCTCGGCGCGCTGCTCATGGCGACGGGCCACGCGTACGACTCCGACGGCGGCCGCGCCGTGGCGGCGGCGATCACGTCGCTGATGACCGGCGTGTCCTACCGCCGCAGCGCCGAGCTGGCCGGGGTGGTCGGCCCGTACGACGGTTACGCCAGGAACGCCGAGCCGCACAAGCGCGTCATGCGCAAGCACGCGGCGGCCAACGACAACCTGCGCACGATCGGCTCCATGGACGCGAAGATCCACAGCGAGGCGTCGCGCCAGTGGTCGGAGTGCCTCAAGCTCGGCGAGAAGAACGGCTACCGCAACGCCCAGGCCAGCCTGCTGGCCCCCACGGGGACCATCGGGCTGATGATGGACTGCGACACCACCGGCATCGAGCCGGACCTGGCGCTGGTGAAGTTCAAGAAGCTCGTCGGCGGCGGCTCCATGCAGATCGTCAACCAGACGATCCCGCGGGCGCTCAAGCAGCTCGGCTACCAGCAGGAGCAGATCGAGGCCATCGTCGAGTACATCGCCGAGCACGGTCACGTCGTCGAGGCGCCCGGCCTGCGCAAGGAGCACTACGAGGTGTTCGACTGCGCGATGGGCGAGCGGGCGATCGCGCCCATGGGCCACGTACGCATGATGGCGGCCACCCAGCCGTTCCTGTCCGGCGCCATCTCGAAGACGGTCAACCTGCCCGAGTCGGCCACGATCGACGACATCGAGCAGGTCTACCTGGAGGGCTGGAGGCTGGGGCTCAAGGCCCTGGCCGTCTACCGCGACAACTGCAAGGTCGGCCAGCCGCTGTCGGCGGGCAACGGCTCCAAGAAGGAAGAGCCGAAGAAGGAAGAGGCCAAGGAGCCCGAGGTCAAGGTCATCGAGGTCAACCGGCCGACCCGGCGGCGCATGCCCAACCAGCGGCCGAGCACGACCACCCGCTTCACGGTGGGCGGCGCCAAGGGCTACATGACCGCTTCGTCCTACCCCGACGACGGGCTGGGCGAGGTCTTCCTCAAGATGTCCAAGCAGGGCTCGACCCTGGCAGGTGTCATGGACGCCTTCTCCGTCGCGATCTCCATCGGGCTCCAGTACGGCGTGCCGCTGGAGACGTACATGAGCAAGTTCGTCAACATGCGCTTCGAGCCCGCCGGGATGACGGACGACCCGGACATCCGGATGGCGACGTCGGTGATGGACTACATCTTCCGCCGCCTGGCCCTCGACCACCTCCCCTATGAGGAGAGGGCGGCCCTGGGCATCTTCTCGGCGACCGAGCGCGCCGCGCAGCAGCGCGGCGAGGACCCGGCGGCGCTGCAGGAGGCGGTCGACCGCGAGGCGCTGGCCCAGTCGGCGCCCATCGAGGAGAAGCCGAAGGCGGAGGCCGAGCAGCAGCCGGTGGTCAAGGAGCTGACCCTGGAGAGCCACCAGCGCTTCACGGCCGACGCGCCGCTCTGCATGACCTGCGGCACCAAGATGCGCCCGGCCGGAAGCTGCTACGTCTGCGAGGGCTGCGGCTCGACCAGCGGCTGCAGCTAGAAACGGGCCACGTCGTATCAGGGGTGACTGAATTCGCACCATCGGCAGGGCCGTCTCTTGCGAAATGTCGCCAGAGAGCCCTCGGTTCCACGACGGCTGTAGGCGATGGTCGTAGATGGCGGGTGCTTGGTCTGAACAGGCCAGGCACCCGCCCGGCCCGCGAAGCGCTCTCATCGCCTTGGTCGACGACATCCCCGCGCCGGTCATGGCCGACGTCCTCGGCCTGCACATCACCGCCCCTCGTCCGGTGGGCCGACATCGCCAAGGGGACGGCCGGCGCCTACCTCGCCGGCCGGGCCGAGCGCTTCCCTCGCTTATGAGCTGACGGGTGCCAGCTGTGCGATCTGGCGCTCGAGCACCTTGGCCGCGCTGTCGCGCCAGAGGGCGGCCAAGGGCGCTGAGGCGGGATCGGGGAAGATCTCCTCCTCCCCCTTGTCGATCGCGTCGAAGATGGCCGACGCGACCGATTCCGGGGATGCCTTCGGTATGTCTGCGCTTCGGGTCATATCGGTATCGACCGGGCCCGGCAGGACCGCGTGGACCCTTATCCCCTGCCCGGCCACCTGGGCGCGAAGCGACTGGGTCAAGGAGAACGCGGCCGCCTTCGAGGCGGAGTACGCGGGGATGATGAACGGCAGGGGCGCGAGGGCGTTCACCGAGAGGATGTTGACGATGGCCCCGCGGGAGCGGGCCACCGCAGGCAGGAAGGCCTGGGTCACGGCGTAGGTCCCGAAGAGGTTGACGGCCAGGTGGCGTTCGAGCACGGCGGGGTCGGTCAGGTCGTCGGGTAGCGCGATGCCGGCGTTGTTGATCAACATGTCCAGTGACTCGACCTGCTTGGCAGCCGCCTGGATCTGCGCCGTGCTGGTGATGTCCAGGCTCAGGGGCGTTACCCGGTCGTCTGGGTGGGCCAGCGGCCGGCGGGTGCCGGCATACACCCGCCTGGCGCCTCTGGCCAGGGCTTCGGTTGTCAGTGCCTGCCCGATGCCGCGGTTGGCCCCGGTCACCAGGACCGTCTTGTCTTTTATGGTCATGCCTGTCTCTCCTGTTTCGGGGTGATCGGGGGGGATGCCAGGGCAGCGGGCACAGACCCGCGGTGGTGCCTGCCACCTGGCGTCACGGTCTGCTCAGGGCAGGAGTGCCAGCTTGCCCACGGTGGCGCGCGCTTCCAGTTCCGCGAGTGCCTTCGGTCCCTCGGCAAGATCGTGCACGGTGGGCCGGCCGGGGCGGAGCACTCCGGCCGCCAGGAGCCCGAACATCTCGCCCATGACCTCGCCGAAGATCTGCGGTGCGGCCTGGATCAGGGTGCCGATGTTCAGGCCGATGAGGTGGATCTGGTGCTTGTAGACCAGTTCCCAGTTGGTGATCGCGGCTTCGCCGCCGGTCAGGCCGTAAACGACCACCCGGCCGGTGACCCGCTTGGTGGCGGCCAGGCTGGCGTCGAGGGTGGCGCCGCCGACGGACTCCAGCACGAGGTCGGCGCCCGCGCCGTCGGTCAGGGCCAGGACCTCGGCGGCGATGTCTCCGCCGCGGGAGTCGAGGACGTGGTCGGCGCCCAGTGCCCGTACCAGCTCGTGCTTGCCCGGCGAGGCCGTGGCGATCACCGTCGCGCCGTAGTGCTTGGCCATCGTCACCGCGGCCTGTCCGGTCCCGCCGGCCGCGGCGTGGATCAGCACGGTCTGCCCTGCGCTCAGGCCGCCCAGCGGCTTGAGCGCCGCCAGGGCGGTCGGCCAGTTCACCACCAGACCCAGCGCCTGCTCGTCGGCCCAGCCCGTCGGCACCGTGACCGCGCCGGCCGCGGGCAGCACCATGTACTCGGCGAAGGCGCCGCCCTGGACGCCGACGCCGGTGACATGGGCGCCAGGCTCCAGATCAGTCACCCCCTCGCCGACGGCGACGACTTCGCCGGCGCCCTCGATGCCCGCCAGATACGGCGGCTGCGGGCCGCCCGCGAACGTGCCGCGGGCCTGCGAGATGTCGACGAAGTTGACGCCGGCGGCGGTGACCCGGATCAGGATCTCGCCCGGGCCTGGGCTCGGCACCGGCGCGTCGGTGATCAGGCGCAGGTCCTGCGGGCCGTTCAGCGACGTCTGCTGCAGGGCGCGCATGGCGGAGGGGATGCTCATTGACGACTGGCTCTCTCTTTGTTTATCGAACGACCAACAAACCGTGTCATGGCGCCTGGGACAGGTCAAGGTAAAGTTGATCGAACGACAAAGAATTCTGGAGGGACGCCGGATGGCTGCTCGCGGCAGGCCGCGCACGTTCGACCCGGACATCGCCCTGCGCAAGGCGCTGGACCTGTTCTGGGAACGTGGCTACGAGGGCACCTCGCTCAACGACCTGGCCCAGGCCATGGGCATCGCCTCGGCCAGCATCTACGCCTGCTTCGGCAGCAAGGAGGACCTGTTCCGCAAGGTCATGGCCCTCTACGGCACGACATCGGGCGAGCCGCCCAGGCGCGCGCTGCGCGAACAGCCGACCGCGCGCGCCGCGATCCACGCCATGCTGCGCGCCACCGCCGATGAGATCACCCGCTCCGACGCCCCGCACTACTGCATGCTCATCCTGGCCGCGCCCACCGGGGCCGTGGAGAACCACGCGGTCCGGGAGTTCCTGGCCGACCTCCGGCACGACATGCTCAGCACCGTCAAGGACCGGCTCGCCCGCGGCGTCGCCGACGGCGACCTCACCACGCCGCCCGCCGGCCTCGACGCCATCGCCCGCTACTACACCACCGTGGTGCAAGGCCTGTCCGTGCAGGCCCGCGACGGCGCCACCCGCGCCGAGCTGGAAGCGGTGATCACCTGCGCGATGGCCGCCTGGGACACGCTCACGTCCGCGCCGTCACCAACCGGCGGTTGAGTCGTCTTCGTTGCCGGCGCCACATAGTGCCTCGCCATGCTCCGTGGAGCGAGCCGGATCCACTCGCTCCACGGCTTTTCCGGGACCGCGTGTCGAATGCTCATCGCCCGGGCACCGCTCCGTTACTCTTCCCTCAACTCGCAGTCACGAGCTCTCGTCATCGTCGAGTCGTATTCCTCCCACTCCCCGAGGAGACCCATGATCAGGCGACTCGCCGTCATCCTCGCGCTCGCGACCACCGTCCTGACCACCCCCGCCCACGCGGCCACCGCCGTCACCGGCGTCGCCCACCGCGGCGCGTCCGCGTACGCTCCCGAGAACACCCTCGCCGCCTTCGAGCTGGCCGGCAAGCAGCGGGCCGACATGTTCGAGCTCGACGTGCAGGAGACCAAGGACCACCAGCTGGTCCTGATGCACGACACGACCCTGACCCGCACCACCGACGCCGAGCGGGTCTTCCCCGACCTGTCCCCGTGGAAGGTCGGCGATCTCACGCTCGCCCAGATCCGCGAGCTCGACGCGGGCTCGTGGCTCTCCGACGAGTACAAGGACGAGAAGGTGCCCACGCTCGGCGAGACGCTGAGCGAGATGAACGGCTCGGGCATGGGGCTCCTGCTGGAGATCAAGGAGCCGGAGCTCTACCCGGGCACCGAGGCCCGCGTCGCCGCCGAGCTGCGTCGCCATTCAAGCTGGCTCGCGCCCGGGCGGCTGGTGGTGCAGTCCTTCAGCTGGGCGTCGATGCGGACCTTCCACCGGCTGCTGCCCGACGTGCCGATCGGGCTGCTCGGCACGCCGTCCACGGCCCAGCTGCCGGGGCTGGCCAAGTTCGCCGACCACATCAACCCGCCGTACACGACGCTGACCTCCTCGTACGTACGCCGCGTGCACGCACTCGGCATGAAGGTGCTCGCCTGGACGGTGGACGACCCGGACGTCATGCGCCGCCTACTGGCCTACAAGGTAGACGGGATCATCACCAACAGGCCCGACGTCCTGCACGGCCTACTGAACGCCTGACGACCGCGCGGCCGGCACGGCCTGCGGGAGAGCTCGCCGGCCGTGGCCGGCCCTGAGAGCCCCAGTGGGGCTGAGGTGTTCACGAAGCTCTAGCCTGAATGGTGTGAAATATGGCGCTACGTTGGCTGTATTGCTGTCGGCCTGGTTCATGGCCCAGTTCGACTTCTTCGTGGTCAACGTGGCGGCCCCCTCCATCGAACACGACCTGGACGCGGGCCCGGCCGCGCTCGAGCTGATCGTGGGCGGCTACGCCTTCACCTACGCGGCGGGCATGATCACCGGAGGGCGGCTCGGCGACCGCTACGGCTACCGGCGGCTGTTCATCTGGGGTGTGGCCGCGTTCACGCTCGCGTCCGTCCTGTGCGGGATCGCCGCGAACCCGCCCCAGCTGGTGGCCGCGCGCCTGCTCCAGGGACTGACGGGCGCGGCGATGGTGCCGCAGGTGCTGGCCACGATCTCCGCGGTGTTCCCGCCGGAGGAGCGGGGGCGGGCCCTCGGCTGGTACGGCGTCGCGGGCGGCCTGGGCTCGATCGCCGGGCAGGTGCTGGGCGGCCTGCTGCTGACCAGCGACGTGCTGGGCCTCGGCTGGCGGATCATCTTCCTGGTCAACCTGCCCGTCGGCCTGATCGTGGTGCCGCTGGCCGTCCGGCTGCTGCCCGAGGTCGAGACCGCCCGCCGCGCCAGGCTCGACCTGCCCGGCGCGGCGGGCCTGGCCGCCGGGCTGGCTCTGGTGCTGGTGCCGCTCGGCCTCGGCAACAGCCTGGGCTGGCCCGCCTGGACGTGGGTCAGCATGGCGGCGGCCGTTCCGGTGTTCGCGCTGACCTGGCGCCGGCAGCGGGTGCTCGGAGCGCGCGGCGGACAGCCGGTGCTCGACCTGGCGCTGCTCAAGGTCCGCTCCTACCTGGCGGGTGTGGGGTCGATCGTCGCGTTCATGGCGTACTTCGCGTCGTTCATGTTCACGCTGACGCTGCTGCTGCAGGGCGGGTTCGGGCTGACGGCCCTCCAAGCGGGGCTGGCGTTCGCGCCGATGGGGGTGCTGTTCTCGGTGACCTCGATCCTGGGGACGCGGCTGGTCAGGAGGTACGGCCTGATCGTCGTGGTGATCGGCGGCACGGTCACCGGGCTCGGCCTCACGCTGCTGGCGGTCACGGCCGGGCTCGGGCTGCCGTACGTCATGGCGGCGCTCATGCTCGTCGGCTCGGGCAACGGGCTGGTCCTGCCGCAGCTCATCGGGGCGGCGCTGGTCGAGGTCGCGCCGCACCAGGCCGGCATCGGGTCGGGCATCCTCAGCACGGCACAGCAGTTCGCGGGCGCGGGCGGCGTGGCCGTGATCGGCGCGGTCTTCTTCGCGGCCGCCGAGGGCGGCCACCATGTTCTCGCCATGCGCTGGTCGGCCGGCATCGACCTGGGGCTGGTGCTGGTGGTGATCGCGTCGGTGGCCTACAACAGGCACCGCGCCATCAGGAGGACGCGGACAGAGCCGTCCCGTACAGGCGCGAGGCCCGGATCCTGATCACCAGCCGCCGGTCGTCGACCATCTGGCGCAGGAACGCGTACGGGTCCTCGACGCCCTCGTGCATGGCGAGCAGCTCCATGCCCACCTCGTCGCCCGGCTCCGTGCTGACCGGCGACAGCTCCGCCTCGCCCTCGGCCACGGCGTACGACCAGAAGTCGTCGCTGGCCACGTAGAGCGCGCAGCGCGGGTCCTTGTGCAGCTGCCGGACCTTGAGCCGGTCGGCGACGGTCGAGATGCGCGCCACGCGCTGGTGCGGGTCCCAGGTGTAGATGACGGTGGACAGGTCAGGGTTGCCGCTGCCCTTGTTCGTGGCCAGCGAGCCGAACCGCTGGCCGGACAGCAGGCTCGAGAGCTCCTCGTCGCTGAGCGACCGGGGGGCCGGGCTCGTTTCTGGCCCGTACTCCTGCGCCATTCGCCGTACTCCCTGCACGACCCATGCAAATACGGATATGTCAGCCTATCCCTACCCGTGGTGGGGCTCGTGCCAGGCACGCCGCACGGAGCCCGTCGGGCAGGTGCTACCCGCTGCCCGCTAAGTTACAAGCCATGAATTTTGCCATTACCAGTGGATATGTCGTGCCGATCGACGGCGACCCCATCGACGGCGGCACGGTGCTCGTACAGAACGGGAAGATCACTGCGGTCGGCCGGGACGTGGCCGTGCCCGAGGGGATCTCCATCGTGGACGCCGCGGGCGGCTGGGTGCTGCCCGGTTTCGTCGAGGCCCACGGCCACCTTGGCGTGCACGAGGAGGCGGAGGGCTGGGCCGGTCAGGACACCAACGAGATGACCGACCCCAACGGCGCCCGCCTGCGCGCGCTCGACGCCATCAACCCCGCGGACCTGGCCTTCGCCGACGCGCTGTCGGGCGGCGTGACGACCGCGGTGATCAAGCCGGGCTCCGGCAACCCGATCGGCGGGCAGACGGTCGCGGTCAAGTGCTGGGGCAGGACCGTGGACGAGATGCTGATCAAGGAGCCGGTGAGCGTCAAGAGCGCGCTCGGCGAGAACCCCAAGCGCGTGTACGGCGACCAGAAGAAGCTGCCCTCCACCCGGCAGGGCGTGGCCGCGGTGATCAGGGACGCGTTCATGAAGGCGCAGGACTACCAGGCCAGGCGGGCGGCGGCCGCGGCGGACGGCAAGCCGTTCGACCGCGACGGCACACTGGAGATCCTGGCCCGCGTGCTGGACGGCGAGCTGCCGTGGTGCCAGCACACGCACCGGGCCGACGACATCGCCACCGCGCTCCGGCTGGCCGGCGAGTTCGGCTACCGCCTGATCATCAACCACGGCACCGAGGGCCACCTGCTGGCCGACACCCTGGCCGCCAGGAACGTCCCCGTCATCATCGGCCCCCTCTTCACCAGCCGCTCGAAGGTCGAGCTGCGTCAGCGCTCGCTGCGCAACCCCGGGATCCTCGCACGGGCCGGGGTGGAGCTGGCCATCACCACCGACCATCCCGTCGTGCCGATCCACTTCCTCGTCCACCAGGCCACGCTGGCGGTCAAGGAGGGCCTGGACCCCGCCGAGGCGCTCCGCTCGATCACGCTGAACCCGGCCCGGATCATGGGCCTCGACGACCGGGTGGGCGCCCTCAAGCCCGGCCTCGACGCCGACGTGGTGATCTGGTCCGGGGACCCGCTGGACGTCATGAGCCGGGCGCTGCGGGTGTTCGTCTCCGGGCGTGAGGTGTACACGTACGCCGACGGCGAGTCCGTCGTCGCGGATCCGTACTACCGCGAATCAAGTGACCGTTAAGCGGCTGTAGATGCGGGCCGCGCATAGTGGGCGCAGCGGTGGATAGAAAGGGATCACGATGACAGCGCAGCGACCCAGCGTGGCACTCCTGATCGGCCTGGTCGTCTCCAGTGCCCTGGCGCTGATCGTGCTGGCTGCCATGCTGCTGAAAGGCGGCCCTGTCGGGTTCGCCCTCTCCGCGCTGCTGGCCGTGGCCCCGCTGCCGGTGCTGCTCGCGGCCGTCCTCTCGCTCGACCGGCTGGAGCCCGAGCCCAAGCTGCACCTGGCGTTCGCGTTCGCGTGGGGTGCCGGGGTGGCGATCGTCCTGGGCGTCGCCCTCACGCTCGCGGGACAGGAGCTGTTCAGCCGAGCCGGCCTCGGCGCCGCGGTCGTCGACGACGTGGGCAAGGTGCTGCTCGCCCCGCTGGTCGAGGAGGCGCTGAAGGGCTCGGCGCTGCTGCTGCTCCTGCGCAGGCGGCAGGAGATCGACGGGCTGACCGACGGCATCGTGTACGCGTCCATGGCCGGCCTGGGCTTCGCCGCCGTGGAGAACGTCGGCTACTACCTGCTGGCGTACGACGCGGACGGCGCCGGCGGGGCGGTCCAGCTGTTCGTGATGCGAGGGCTGATCGACCCGCTCGGCCACCCCATCTACACCTCCTTGATCGGCCTCGGCGTCGCGTACGCGCTCACCCGCCGCACCCCGGCCAGGTTCGCCGCCGTCCCGCTCGGCTACGTGGGCGCGGTCTCCCTGCACGGCCTCTGGAACGGCGCCGCCACCACGTCGTCACTGGCGTGGCTGGGGGCCGCGTACCTCGTGATCATGGCCGTGCTCGTGCTGCTGATCGTCGTGACCGTCGTCGAGCGCCGCCAGCTCGTCGCCAGGATGGGCGTCTACCTGCCCGGCTACGAGCAGACCGGCCTGGTCACGCCGGCCGACGTCCGCATGCTGAGCACGCTGTCCGCGCGCAAGGCGGCCCGCAAGTGGGCCAGGAAAGTGGGGCTCGGCCGGGCCATGAGCGACTACCAGCACGCGGCGACCGAGCTGACCATGCTGCACGCGCGGGCCGAACGCCAGGACATGGACCCGGCCCGGTTCGCGGCGGAACGCGACACGTACCTGACCGCGATGTCGCACGCCCGCCGCTGGTGACCGGGCGGGGGAGTCTCGCTCTGCGAAACGGCGCGGATCTCGAGGGACGGCGCCTGAGAGAATGGCGGAAACCCCCGAAGGGAGAGCAGATGAGCTGGGTGGAGATCGGGTCCGAGGCGGAGTTGCGCGAGTTGCTCGGCGAGGTCATGCCGAGGGCGGCGACCAAGGAGCGCGTACGGCTGCACGAGCGCGACCGCCAGTGGCTGGCGGCCTCCCCGTTCTGCCTGATCGCCACGTCCGACGACGCCGGAAACTGCGACGTCTCACCCAAGGGCGACCCGGCCGGGTTCGTCCACGTCATCGACGACACGACCATCGCCATCCCGGACCGCCCGGGCAACCGCAGAGCCGATGGATTCCGGAACATCCTCAAGAATCCGCATGTGGGGCTGATCTTCCTGATCCCCGGCCGCAACGAGACCCTGCGCGTCAACGGCCGGGCCCGGCTCATCCGCGAGGCCCCGTTCTTCGACGAGATGATCGTCAAGGGCCACCGCCCGCACCTCGCGCTCGTGGTGGAGATCGAGCAGATCTTCCTCCACTGCCAGAAGTCGTTCCTGCGCTCCGCACTCTGGAAGCCGGAGACCTGGAACCCCGGCGACCTGCCCCCGCACGCCCAGCTCGTCAAGGACGTGCAGGTGGTCGAGGAGACCCTCGAACAGCTGGAGGATTACTACGGCGAGGCCTACACCAAGCGCCTCTACGGCTGAGTCGAGCGGCCGGCGTCAGGCGGCGGGGACGGGCCCGCCGGGAAAGCGGATGACGTTGCGGCCGGTGTAGGCCCGCAGGTCGATCACCTTGGGATCGGCGGGTGGCTTGCGGTGGTCCGCCGAACGGATGTCGCGGACCTTGTGCCTGGCGATGTGTGGCGGCACCACCACAAGCCTCTTCATCGTGAGCCCCCCGTGATGACTTTGTTACCTATGTTATCTACAGGACCCACGATAAATTTGGTGTAAGGAGCCTTTCAGTAGGGAAGGGTGCGGCCCGCCGGCGTCCGCAGGTCCAGCTCCATGGCCAGCTCCATGGCAAGCCGCGTGCGCCGCTTGGCCGTCGACTTCGTGACTCTGACGCGTCTCATGGTCTCCCCCTCCCGGAGCCTGGGCCGGCTCTCCCGGCTCGGCGGCGGCAGGGCGGGCGCCTGTCGCCCGCCGTGCGCGCCAACCTAACCGGCTACGTCCGAGTGCTCAACGCATTTCCACGAATGGTCAGGTTCCGGGGGTGAGCCGGGCCGTGACCCCGATCCGGTTCCAGGCGTTGATCATCGCGAGGGCCACGATGAGCAGCCCCAGCTGCTTCTCGCTGTAGTGCCGCGCGGCCTCCTCCCACACCGCGTCCGGCACCGCCTCGCGATCGGCCAGCCTGGTCGCCTCCTCCGTCAGCGCCAGCGCGGCCCGCTCGGCCGGCGTGTACACGGTGGCCTCCCGCCAGGCGGCCACCGACCAGAGCCGCTCGTCGCTCTCACCGGCCTTCTTCAGGTCACGGCTGTGCATGTCCACGCAGTAGCCGCAGCCGTTGATCTGGCTGGCGCGCAGCTTGACCAGCTCGATGGTGGTGGTCGGCAGCTCGCTGTCGTGGAGCAGTTTCTCCACGGCGATGAAGTGGTGGTACGCCTGGGGAACCTGCTGGGCGACGTTGATCCGCTGGGTCATGTGAGCCTCCTCATGTGTCTGTGCAAGAGAAGGACGGGACAGCCCCCCTACCTGTGACAACTTCCGCGAAAAAAGTGACATCTAACCCGCCATGGACGCGCTGAGCGCGGGGGCTCCCCAGCGCATCGGGAGTTACTGGCTCGCCGGCCGGCTCGGCTCGGGCGGGCAGGGCGTGGTGTACGACGCCTACGACGCCGACGGCAACCGGGTCGCGGTCAAGGTGCTGCACGCGGCCGGCGATCGTGCGCTGCGCGATCGGTTCGCGAAGGAGGCGACGGCCGCGAGGCGGGTGTCGTCGTTCTGCACGGCGCGCGTGCTGGCCGCCGATCTGGACGGGCACACGCCGTACCGGGTCTCCGAGTACCTCTGGACGGCCCGGATCGGCGGGCAGGGCGGCGCCCTCACCGACGTGCATTTCACCCAGGACGGCCGGCGGCTGGCGATGAACGTCGTGTTCGAGCAGAAGCCGATGGCCAAGGAAGTGGTGCTCGACGCCGCCGATGGCCACGTGCTCAGCTCGGCCGGTACCCGGTATCACGGCGGGCCGTTGCTGCCCGGCGACAAGGCGTACGCGTCGCTGCTCGGCGGCAGGTTCGTCGACCTGGCCACGGGAAAGGCCGTGGGGTCGGGGTTCGGGCCCACGAACGCGATCGCGTTCAGCCGGAACGGGCTCATGGCCGTGAAGGAGGACGCCACCGGGCGGGTCGGGCTGTGGTCGGTGGACGGGCCCGCTCAGCTGCGCCCCGCCATGCCCCGCGCCGCCGCCGACCTCCTGCTGCTGACCTTCTCGCCCGACGGCAGGACCCTGGCCACCGTCACGGAGCAGGGCGTGCTCCAGCTCTGGGACGTGGCGTCCAGGCGGCGGCTCGGCGAGTCTTACCAGCTGGGGGAGGACGGTGCGGCCTCGCTGCAGTTCAGCGCGGACGGGGGGACGCTGTACGCCGGCACGGACGGCGCGGTGCATGCGATCGCCGTTCAGGACGAACGGGTCGCGCGGGAGGTGTGCGCGCGGGCCGGGCGCTCGCTGTCGCCCGCCGAGTGGGAGCGGTACCTGGGCGGCGCGCCGTACCAGAATGTCTGCCCCTAGCAGGAGGGGGCGGGCACCGGAGGCCCGCCCTCAACCAGCCGTTCAGCCCTTGCAGTTGTCCCAGTCCTTGCGGCCGCCCCAGGCCTCCACGCGGCCGCTGGGGTCGCGGGTCCAGCCGGCGTACCGCACGCACTTCCAGGCGCCGTCGATGTGGCCGGTCTCGGCGTAGTACTGGTACTGCTGCACGTCCTCCGACTTGCCGCCGCCCTTGACCTCCAGGTAGGCGCCGGTGAGCGTGCGGCTGCCCGTGTACGCGGTCTTGATCGCGGTTACGCAGTTCTTGCCGGAGCGCTTGTTGTAGAGCAGGTACACGTGCCCGAACACCGCGCCCTCCCGGGTCGTCATCGCCCGGTGGCCGTCCTTGACGCGGTGGAAGCCAGAGCCGCAGACGCGTTCGGGGGTGTAGGTGGCCGTGGCGGCGTACGCGGAGGAGGGGATGGCGGCGACACCGGCCGCGACCAGGGCGGTCGCGATGGCGGTTCGGATGAGCACGATTTTTCCTTCGACAGGGGTAGCAAGGACCTCGTTGATCTTCGCGGCGACATTACCGAAAATTTCGCTGGGAGTTTTGGCAAATGCCGCTTATTGCCACGAGCTCGCTCCTCACGGCGGGTCCGAGCGGTGAGTTGAGGGCTTTGGACCCTTTGGGGAAATTGGTGGTCCGTTGAGGAAGACAAACCACGTAACCGGGTATCCCCCGGGCGGATCGACTGCGAAGGGGATCACCATGGCTGTCTGCGAGACCTGCGGAAACGACTACGACATGGCGTTCGAGGTGCATGCGCAGGGAGCGGTGCACACGTTCGACTGCTTCCAGTGCGCGATCGAGGGCATGGCGCCCATCTGCGAGCACTGCGGCACCAAGGTCATCGGACATGGGGTGCAGTCCGGCGAGCACTGGTACTGCTGTGCGCATTGCGCGCGGGAGGAGGGCACCAAGGGCATCGTCGACCGCATCATGGCCTCCACCGGCACCTGAACGGGGGCTACGGCAGCAAGGAGCGGACGCGGGTGATGGCCTCGTCGAGGCGCTCCTCGGGGACCGGGGCCGCGAGGTCCACGGTGAGGTGGCCGTTCTTGGCCTCCCAGACGCCCGCGACCCGCCCCTCGTGCACGACCACGGGGGAGATCCACCCCGCCTGGCGGCTCACCTTGGGCTTGAGCGGCGGCGGGATGAGCGCGGCGAGGGAGCGTGGGGCGCCCAGGATGTACTGGTCGAAGCCCGGCAGCAGGTGGACCTCGGCCGACGGTCCGGTGCCGGCCAGGTCGTCGAGGTGCTCGGTCAACGCGAGCAGCGTCCGGCCGTCGTCCGTCTCCACCTCGGTCAGCTCGGGCGCGAGAGCACGGAACCAGCCCTTCAGCACAGCCTTCTTCGCCACGCCGCCGAACAGCCACGTGTCGAACATCTCCGGCGTCGCCGGCCCGTGCGCGCCCAGGAACGCCCGGGCCACCCGCACCCCGGCCTCCTCGTACGGCGGCAGCGTGGCAGGCCACCCCGGCAGCCAGGCACGCGGGGCGGTGAAGGTCACCCTGCCGTCGCGCGGCGGGCCGTAGCAGAGCTCGCCGAGGCGGCTCAGCGGCTTGAGCAGGGCGCCCCAGCCGGACCCGAGTGCCTCCCTGAGATGGGCGTCCCCCGTCACCGCCACCACGGCATCGACCAGCTCTTCCCTGGTCAGCGCCCGCACGTCGGCCGCGCCCCCCAGCGCGCGCGGCACGGCGTCGATGATCGCGGCGATCTCGTCGGCCGTGACCCCGTGGCCGCGCTGCCACGAGCCCTTCTCCCAGAACCGCAGCGTGCTCAGGGCCGCGCAGTAGTCGGCCAGCGTGTCGGAGGGGACGAGGTGGAGGGTGCCCCGCATGATCCACGTCTTGGCCAGTGTGCGGTCGCTCCACAGAGCCCGGTCGATCTCGCCGTGATCGGGCGTGGCCCGCCTGACCGCCACCGCGAGCTGCGCCGAGGAGGCGACCTGGGCCTGGACGCCGCAGAGCCGCCGGGCGACCGCCACGGCGTCCGGCGCGTCGGGCTCGCTCACGAACTGCCTGCGCAAGCGCCACGCGAGAATCTGGGACCAGGTCACCTTCGTCGTCACGCGTGCACTTCTACACCCCGTCGCCGACAAACCCGGAAAGGGCGCTCAGCCGGTGAAACCGATGTCCTCGTAGCGGGTGTCGTAGAAGCCGCGCGCCCCCACGTTGGCCAGCGTCTGCCGGGTCGCCACGTTCTGCGGGCGCTGGTAGAGGGGGAGCACGTTGACCTCCTGCCAGATCAGCTCGTCCGCCTTGTTCGTCAGCGTACGGGCCCGCGCCGGGTCCAGGGTCTGCGCGGCCCGGCTCATGGCCTGGTCGATGGCGGCCGAGCCGGTACGGCCGAAGTTGGCGTTCCACGTCTTGCCGTCGGGAGAGTTGGCGTAGATCCCGTAACTGCTGGAGACGGGGAACGGCGTGCCGATGTACGCGAAGGGCGTGATGTCGAAGTTGCCGGGGATGACGTACTTGGTGAAGAAGTCGTCGCTGGGCACGGCCTTGATGGTCAGCTTCACGCCGATCTGCGCCAGCATGGTCTGCGCCAGCTCGCCCTCCTGCTTGCTCACCTGCACCCCCGACGGCACCACGAACCGCAGGTCGAGCGTCCTGCCGTTCTTCTGCCTGACCGTGCCGTTCAGCTTCCACCCGGCGGCGTCCAGGAGCTGGCGGGCGCGCGCGGGGTCGTACACGCCGAGCTTGCCGGCGTTGTCCTGGTAGCCCTCCTGGGTGTTCATGAAGAAGTGGTTGTTCAGCAGGGTGATCGGCCAGTCGAGGCCCTGGAGGTCCGACTGCGCGATGGCCTGGCGGTTGATGCCGAGCTGGATGGCCTGGCGGACGTTCTGGTCCTTGAGCAGGTCGCTGGAGCCGTTGAAGGTGAAATGCCGGAAATCGGGTCCGGCGGCCTGCCGCACCTGCGCGCCCGGCGTGCCCTTGGCCCGCGCGTAGTCGGGAGCCGACGGCCCCACGTCGATGATGTCGAGCTCCCCGTTGCTGAACGCCCCGATCAGCGAGTCCTGCTCCGACGCCCGATAGATGATCTTGTCGAGCTTGGCTCGCCTTCCCCACCAGGAGTCGTCCCGCAGGAGCGTGATCGTCTTGGCCGTCTGGTCGAACCCGCCGAACTTGAACGGCCCCGCCGTCACCGGGATCTTGTTCAGCCAGGCGTTGTCGAAGGCCTCGGGCGTCTGGTTGGTGGAGGCGGGCAGCAGCGGCCCGAACAGCGACTGCCAGTCCCCGAACGGCTTGTCGAACGTCACCACCACCTCGTAGTCGTCCTTGCCCCGCGCCACCTTCTCGATGTCCTGGTAGCCGGTGGGCGAGGCGATGTGGAAGGCGGGATCGCGCCCGTTCAGCGCGTGCCACTGCGCCTGGTAGTCGGCCCAGGTGATCGGCTTCCCGTCGGACCACTTGGCCTTGGGGTTGAGCCGGTACGTGATCACCTGCTTGGGCTGCTGCCGGGTCACCTCGGCCTCGAGCACGTAGTCCGTGTTGACCGAGATCTCCGCCTTCTCGTTGGACAGGAACGGCGAGGGCAGCAGCGCGTTGCTGACCGAGGCGGCCACGGCGAGGTTGCCGTCCACATGGTTCCTGTTCCACTGCGCGGGGAACTCGTTGATCCCCCACCGCAGGGTCCCGCCGTCCTTGACCTTCTCACGCGGCTGCAGGTTGATGTCGAAGGCCTTGATCGTACGCTCGTCACCGCCGCTCGCCCGGCCGCCGGGGCCGCCCGCCCGCTCCCCGCCGCAGCCCGCCAGGAACAGCGAGCCGGTCACCGCGACGGCCACGACACGACGTGATGCTTTCATCGAGCGAATTCCTCCTGGTATGTGCGAGGTCTATACGACTTCGCGCCTCTCGGCGTAATGGCAGGCCGCCCCCTGGTCCTCGCCCAGCGGGCGTACTTCGGGCTCGACGTCCACGCAGAGCCGCCGCTCCTCGTCGGTGAGCTGGGCGCGGAACTTCGGGCACCTCGTGCGGAACCTGCAGCCCGTCGGAGGGTGGGCCGGGCTGGGCAGGTCGCCCTCGAGCAGGATCCGCTCCCGCGCGCGCTCGCGTACCGGATCGGGCAGCGGGATCGCCGACAGCAGAGCCTGCGTGTACGGATGCGCCGGACCGTCGAAGACGGCGTCCACCTGGCCGATCTCGGCGATCCTGCCCAGGTACATCACCGCCACCCGGTCGGCGATGTAGCGCACCACGGCCAGGTCGTGGGCCACGAACAGATAAGAGAGCCCCAGCCGGGCCTTGAGCGAGCCGAGCAGGTTGATCACACCGGCCTGGATCGACACGTCCAGCGCCGAGACCGGCTCGTCGAGGACCAGCAGCTTGGGCTCCAGCGCGAGCGCCCTGGCGATGCCGATGCGCTGCCGCTGGCCGCCGGAGAAGTCCTGCGGGTAGCGGGCGGCGTGTGAGGGGTCCATCCCGACCAGCGCGAGCAGCTGGCCGATCCGCCGCCCCGGGCGCCGCTGCCCGTGCGTACGCAGCGGCTCGGCCAGGATGTCGTGGACCGTCATGCGCGGGTCGAGTGAGGCCAGCGGATCCTGGAAGACCACCTGCATGTCGCGCCTGATCGCCCTGCGCTCGGAGCCGCCGAGCCGCGCGGTGTCGTGCCCGAGCACGACGATGCGGCCGCCCTGGGGCTGCGCCAGCTCCAGGATCTGCGTCAGCGTGGTGGTCTTGCCACTGCCCGACTCGCCGACCAGGCCCAGCGTCTCGCCGTGCCGCAGGTCGAAGCTGACCCCCGCCACCGCGTGCACGGTGCCCACCCTGCGCTTGAAAATCGCCCCTTTGAGCAGCGGATATTCCTTGACCAGGTCGCTGATCTCGAGCACCGTACGCTCCTCGCGCACCCGCGGCCCCGGCTCCGCGTGGACGGGCTCGGGCACGCGCGGGCGCACCTCGGACCAGCGGATGCAGGCCGCCCGGTGCCCGGCCCCCACCTCGAACAGCGGCGGCTCCCGCTCGTCGCACGCGTCGATCTTCATCGGGCAGCGCGGCGCGAACGGGCACCCCGGCGGCAGCGCCCGCGGCGTGGGCGGGTTGCCCTCGATGGGCGCCAGCGGCTGCCGCCCGCCCCGGTCCACGCGCGGGATCGAGCCGAGCAACCCCACCGTGTACGGCATCCGCATCCCGTAGAAGATGTCGTCGACGTCGCCCACCTCGACGGGCCGCCCCGCGTACATGACCAGCACCCGGTCGGCGAATCCCGCCACCACCCCGAGATCATGCGTGATCATGATGATCGCGGCGCCGGTCTTGCGCTGCGCCCTCTTCAGCACCTCCAGCACCTGCGCCTGGATGGTCACGTCGAGCGCCGTGGTCGGCTCGTCACAGATGATCACGTCGGGGTCGTTGGCGATGGCCATCGCGATCACCACGCGCTGCCGCATGCCGCCGGAGAACTCGTGCGGGAAGGCCAGCGCCCGCTCGGCCGGATGCGGGATGCCCACGAGTTCGAGCAGCTCGACGGCCTTGACCATGGCCGTCTCCTTGCTCACCCGCTGGTGCACGCGTACGGCCTCGGCGATCTGGTCGCCCACCCGGTAGACGGGGGTCAGTGCGGAGAGCGGGTCCTGGAAGACCATCGAGATGGACTTGCCGCGGAAGGACGTCAGCTCCCGGTCCGAGGTCCCGATCAGCTCCCTGCCGTGCAGCCGCACGGACCCGGTGACGCGCGCGCCCGGCGGCAGCAGCCCCATGACGGCCGCCGAGGTGACCGACTTGCCGGAGCCCGACTCGCCGACGATGCCGAGGACCTCGCCCGGCCGTACCTCGAGACTCACCCCGCGCACGGCCGGGACGCCGTCGAACGACACGTGCAGATCGCTGACCTCGAGAACCGGGCTCACCGCCGCGCCTTCCGTGAGGCCGACGGGTCGAACGCGTCACGCAGCGCGTCGCCGACCAGGTTGACCGCGAGCACGGTGACCACCAGCAGCCCCGCCACGAACCAGAACGTCCACGGCGCGTAGACGGCCGTCCTGGACCCGTCGGCGATGAGCGTCCCGAACGACACGTCGGGCGGCTGGATGCCGAACCCGAAGTAGGAGAGCGAGGTCTCGGTGAGGATGGCGCTGCTGACGTTGAGCGTGGCGTCCACTATGAGCAGCGACGACAGGTTGGGGAGCACGTGGCGGAAGATGATCCGTACGGGGGAGACGCCCATGTAGCGGGCGGCCTGGATGAACTCCCGCTCCTTCACCGAGATCGTCATCCCCCTGACGATCTTGGAGGTGACCATCCACAGGAACAGCGCCAGCATGATCACGAACAGCGGCCACTGACCGGCCCCGAACAGCGGCGACATGATGGCCAGGATCAGGAAGCCGGGCAGCACGAGCAGCAGGTCCGTGATCCAGCTCAGCGCCCGGTCCGTCCACCCCAGGAAGTAGCCGCCGAACGCCCCGACCATGGCCGCCAGCGCCGTGGAGACCAGGGCCGCGAGCAGCCCCACAACCAGGGACTTCTGCATGCCGCGCAGCGTCACCGCGTACACGTCTGACCCGGTTTGGAGCGTTCCGAACCAGTGGGTGGCCGACGGCGGCTGCATGAACGCGGTGAAGTCCTTGTCGGTGTAGGTCCACCTGCTGAACAGCGGCCCGGCGAAGGCCAGCAGGAACATCAGCGCCAGCACCGCGAACCCGATCCGGCCCTGCGTGGAGCGGAAGAAGCGCCCGGAGACCACCCGCACCCGGGACGGCGCCCGCGCCAGAGCGCCGCCGGACAGCTCCTCGGCCAGCTCCTCGTCGGAAAGCGTCATCACGCCCGCACCCTCGGGTCGAGCGCGGCCTGCAGCAGGTCGGAGGCGAGCGAGGCGCAGAGCACGGCGATGGCCGCCAGCAGGGAGATGGCGGCGACGGTGTTGACGTCGTTGCTGAAGATGGAGTTGATCAGCTGCTCGCCGAGCCCGTGCCAGCCGAAGATCTTCTCGGTGAACGTGGCCCCCATCAGCAGCGCCGCGAACGTGAACGCGAAATAGGTCGCCACCGGGATGAGCGCGGTCCGCAGCGCGTGCTTGACGAGCGCCTGGCGCCGGGTCAGCCCCTTGGCCCTCGCCGTGCGGACGAAGTCGGCGCCGAGCACGTCGAGCATCATGTTCCGCTGGTAGCGGCTGAAGACCGCGACGAGGCCCAGCGACAGCGAGATCGTCGGCAGGATCAGGTGCTGGAGCCGGTCGAGCAGCTGTCTCCAGAAGCCGGCGTCGAGCCCGATGCTGTATTCGCCGCTCACCATGAACACCAGGGTCCGGAAGATGTGCTCGTTGGCCCAGGAGCCGGCCAGGATCAGCGTGTTGGCCAGCACGACGACCGGCACGGCGAGCAGCACGAAGGACAGGGCCGTCGAGACCCGGTCGAACCACCCGTACTGCCTGACCGCCGCGAAGGCGCCCAGCAGCACCCCGAACAGGCTCCCGAACACCATCCCGAGCAGGACCAGCCGGAACGTCACGCCCATGCGCCGCTTGAGATCGTCGTTGACGGGAGCGCCGCCGACGGACCTGCCGAAGTCGCCGTGCAGCACCCCGCTCGCCCAGGTGGCGTACCGCTGCAGCAGCGGCGTCTTGTCGTTGAGGTTGAGCGCCGTGAGCTGCGCGTCCACGACGGCGGGCGGAGGCTTGGGCGTGCGCTGCGCGTAGTTGGAACGCGGATCGAGGGCCGTGGCCGCCAGAAGGTAGGCGAGGCTGGCGGCCACAACGACCAGCACGACGTAGTTGAGCAGCCTGCGGGCCAAGAACCCCGCCATCGCTCCCCTTCCGCCGTGCACCGCACATCGGCCTGGTCACCGCCGACGCCGCTCACTCTACGACATCGCCCCGTCACTGTGGGGGAACATGGACCGGGACTCCGCCTCCGCCCCGCAGGCGGCCGGCGAGGACGTCAGCGCCCGGAGAGCTCGTCGACCGCCGTGCGCACGTCCTCGCTCGTGATCGTCGTCAGGTCGGCCGAGCTGGCGGAGCCGCCGCGTGACGCGTGGGCGGCCAGCCGCACGTCGCGGCGCATGGCGGCGCGCTCGAACAGCGACCTGGCGAAGCGGCCGTTGCCGAGGCCGTCGATCAGCCGCTCCTCGCACACCCAGGCGAACACCTCGTCGAGGTCGCGCAGCGCCTCGTCGTCGAAGGTGTCGCCGGCCTTCTCCGCCAGCAGCACCGCGATCTCGGACAGCTCGCGGGGCGAGTAGCTGGGGAAGGCCACGCGCTGGTTGAACCGGCTGGCCAGGCCCGGGTTGGTGGCCAGGAACGCGTCCATCTCGCGCTCGTAGCCGGCCAGCACGATCACGAGGCGGTCGCGGTCGTCCTCGGCCCGCTTGAGCAGCGTCTGCACGGCCTCGGCGCCGAACGCGTCGCCGCCCTGGTAGCCGGGGTTGACCAGGCTGTAGGCCTCGTCGATGAAGAGCACGCCGCCGAGCGCCCTGTCGACCAGCTCGTTGGTCTTGATCGCGGTCGAGCCGAGGTGCTGGCCGACCAGGTCGGCCCGGTGCGCCTCGACCACGTCGGGCCTGGCCAGCAGGCCGAGCGCGGCGAAGATGCGGCCCACGACCCTGGCGACCGTGGTCTTGCCGGTGCCGGGCGGGCCGACGAACACGAAGTGCCGCATCTGCTGCGGCGTGGGCAGCCCGCGCTCCTGCCGCATCCGCGCCACCTGGAGCTGGGCCGCGATCGCGTGCACCTGCCGCTTGACCGGCGCCAGGCCAGCCATCCTGTCGAGGTCGGCCAGTGCCTCCTCCAGCGTGGGCGTGGCGACGTAACCGCGGAAGCGTGCGGTCAGCTCGTCGAACGCCTTGGTCACGTCGGGCGTCATGGTGGTCACCAGGTCCTGGGTGGTCGGGGTGCCGCCCGCGCCCACCACGCGCACGTCGCGGGCCTGTGCGGCGGCCTCGACCAGGCTGCGCGCGAACCGGGCGTTGCCCAGCTCGTCGACCAGGCCGCGCCGGTGCACGTCCTCGAACAGGCCGAGCAGCACCCGCCTGGTCTCGGCGTCCATCGTGTCGCCCCTGCGCCGCTGGAGCAGCTCGGTGACCTCGACCAGCTCGGCGGGGGAGTAGCCGGGGAAGCGCACCCGGGTGGCGAACCTGCTGGCCAGGCCGGGGTTGCTGGACAGGAACGTGCTCATCTCCTGCTCGTAGCCGGCCAGGATGATGATCAGCCGCTCGCGGTCGTCCTCGGCCCGCTTGAGCAGCGTCTGCACGGCCTCGGCGCCGAACCTGTCGGGCTGCCCGTCGGAGGAGTTGACCAGCCCGTACGCCTCGTCGATGAAGAGCACGCCGCCGAGCGCCCTGTCGACCAGCTCGTTGGTCTTGATGGCGGTCGCGCCCAGGAACTCGCCCACCAGGTCGGCCCGCTGCGCCTCGACCACGTAAGGGGTCTCCAGCAGGCCGAACGCGTAGAAGATCTTGGCCAGCGCGCGCGCCACGCTGGTCTTGCCGGTGCCGGGCGGGCCGACGAACACGAAGTGCCTGGTGGGCCGCTCGGTGGTGTAGCCCGCCTCGGCACGCAGCCGGGACGCCTCGATGGAGGCCGCGATCGAGCGCACCTGCTCCTTGACCGGGGCCAGGCCGACCATGCTCTCGAGCTCGCCGAGCGCCTCCTCGACGGAGATCTGCGGCGGCGCGCCCGACTTGTCCTGCGGCGACTCGAGCCTGCCCTCGCGCACCCTGACCCGTACCTGCTGCTCCTCGGCGGCGGCGCGCTCCGCCCTGACCTTGCGGGCCAGCAGGAAACGGTAGACCAGCACCGCGGCGGCCACGGCGTACGCCACCCAGACCGCCACGCTCGCGGTGACGAAGGAGAATGGCACGGCCAGGACGGCGGCGGGCGCGAGCGCCAGCAGCGTGGTGGCCCACGGCGCCACCCAGCGGATGAGGTGGGCGCCCGCGGCGACGGGCAGGGCCAGCGCCACCATCAGGTGCACCGCGTTGGAGCCCGGGGGGAACAGCTCGAGCCCGGAGAAGATGACCAGCGCCAGGGGGATCCAGCCCGCCACCACCAGGACGGTGGCCGCCGCGCGGGGGAAGCGCATGGTCAGCGCGACGAACCCGAGCAGCAGCAGGACGACGGGGAAGGTCGTGAGCAGGTTCCACCCGAGCGCCGCGCCCACGCCCATGGTGGCGACCAGCACGACCATGTAGAGCACCCGGCGCACGGCCGGGGGAATCTGGTAATAACGCAGCCGAACCTTCTCGAACAGATCCCGCGCCGCGACCCGCCCCGCGGCCTGGGCCCTGCCGGACTCCTGCATCACGCCTCCCCGGTCCGCCCCCGGTTATACCGCACCGGACCGACGATTGGGCGCTCCTGACACGCTAGGTGAAGGTCACGAAAGCGGCGATCGCTCCGTCCCGCGGCCCGCCTGGACGAGCCTCGCGATGCGTGCGCGAAGTCCGCCTAGAACGACGTGCCGGCTAGCGTCGCTGGTGCCGGCCGGGGAACTCCCCGACGAGGACCTGCTTGGGGGTGACGCGCAGCACGTCGGAGTCGGCCATGGCGATCCCGCGCACCTCGACCCAGAACCGCCGCTGCAGCGGGTCCGCCGCGAACACCGCCACCCGTGGATCGGTCTCGACGGCGTCCCACGCCTCGGTCTCCGTGATCACCCGCAGCTCGCCCGACGAGGTGACGGACGCGACCGCGCCCGCGACCCTGGGACCGAGGGAGTCGGCGAAAGAGAGCACGATGCTGCGGGCGTACGAGAAGGTCTGGCGCACCTCCGGGTCGAGCGCGACGGAGGGCTCGGCGCCCACGGGCAGGTCGCACATGATCAGGGACGCCCGCCACGGGCCCGGCCCGCCCCGCCACCAGGCACGCGCGGCCCGCGCGGCGAACACGGCCAGGGCCGCGGCCATCGCGCCCAGCCCGGCCCGCCACGCCCATGCGGCGGCCGGGTCGATCCGCCAGAGCTCCAGCAGGCCGCCCACCGCGCAGGCGGCGGCGGACAGGACGACGAGCGCGACGGCGACCGGCAGCCACCGGTCGTCGCGGTGGCGGGCGCGCAGGTAGCCGCGGATCACCGGGTACGGCACCGCGACCGCCGCGACGGCCGCCCTCGGCTCCACGGCCAGGGCACCGCCCACCAGGGGGACCAGTACGGACCAGGTCCGGCCGAGGACGATCCAGAGCATCACGCCCACGTTCCTCTTCGCGGTCCGCTCCGCCTGCGCCCGGCCCTGATCCGGAAGAACACGCTCCGCCTGCGCCTGGGCCTGATCCGAAAGAGTGCGCTCCGCCTGCGCCTGGACCTGACCCGAAGAAAGAGCGCGCTCCGTCTCGGCCAACGCCGACAGCGGGCGGCCGCGCCACGCCTCCGCCAGCGCCCGTACGGCCGCCAGCGCCGGCCAGCCCAGCACCACGATGCCCGCCAGCCCCGCCCATACCGGATCGAACGCGGACGGCACGGACGGCATCGCGCCCAGCAGCAGCCAGGCGGCGAACGCGAGCACCGACACAGCGGTCGACACGAGTGCCGCGCCGAGCCAAGGGTCCCTGCAGAGCATCGCGGGCACGTACGACCAGAGGCCCACCCGCCGCGCCTGCCTGACCGTCAGCGGCACCAGCAGCACGAGCACCGCGAACCCGCCGAGCACGGCCCGCGAGCCCCAGTCGAGGAAGAGCGCCGCCCCGGCGATCGCGAGCGTGGCGACGGCGACCAGGAGGCGGGCCTGCCGCGACCAGATCTCCAGCGCCCGCCTGGCCCTGCCCGTGTCACGCGGGTCCACGGACCAGGCAAGATCGTGGTGCGGGCGCGGCCGGTCCCAGCACAGCAGGGCCAGGCCGAGGTTCACGCGGGCCTGGGGGTGGCCGGGGTCGATGGCGAGCGCCGCCCGGTACGCCTGTTCGGCGCAGGTGTGGTCGCCGCGCAGCAGGGCCAGGTCGCCCCGCATGACCTCGGGGCCCGGCTCCTCCGGCGCGAACCTCGCGGCGAGCGTGGCGTGCTCCACCGCCTCCCGCCAGCGGCCGGGGACGCGGCGCAGGACCGCCGCCAGGCGCAGCCGGGCCGGCCAGGAGCCGCGGGCCAGCTCCACGGCCTGTTCTGCGGCCGGCGCCGCGTCGGCGTCGCGGCCCAGCCGTTCGTGGGCGAGGCTGATGAGCCGGTACGCCCATTCGGCGCCCGGGTCGAGGTCGGCCGCGCGGCGGGCGGCCTCGAGCGCGGACTCCGGACGGCCGGCGGTCAGCCTGGCGAGAGCCTCGTCACACCATTCGCGTGCGGACCTATCGGCAATATCGCCATTTCTGCCACTTGCGTCGGTCCCCACAGGTCCATGATCGGTTGGCGAGCCAATGTTGGATAGATGCCGACATATGGCTGTATCTCTCTAGAGAGGTTCCGGTCAGGGGTGGATCGTCCGATACCGCTATGACGAGCGCCTGACATACCCTAAGCTGCGACGCAAGCCGGAGCGGTGGGAGTCGAGGCTGAGCAGCTCGGGAGGAGCGAGCGTCGAGCCGGGCTTCCCGCACCACCGACCTAGAGCACGTGCGGGCCCTGTCAACGGATCGGCCTGCAAGGAGCCCCATGACCGTCACACAGGCCGCACCTTTCATACGGACTGCCGATCAGGAGCACCGGGACCGCCGCTGGTCCGTTCTCGTGCTGCTCTGCGTGAGCTTGCTGCTGATCACGGTCGACGCCACGGTGCTGCACATCGCGGTGCCCGCCCTCACCGCCGCGCTCGAGCCGTCCGCGGTGGAGCTGCTGTGGATCATCGACACCTATTCTCTGGTGGTCGCGCCACTGCTGATCATGTTCGGCACGCTCGGCGACCGGTACGGGCGCAAACGGCTGGTCCTGGGCGGCTACCTGCTGTTCGGCCTGGCCTCGGCCGGGGCCGCGTTCGCCCCGACGCCGCTGACCCTCATCCTCGCCAGGGCGCTGCTCGGCGTCGGCGGCGCGATGATCATGCCGGCCACGCTCTCGCTGATCCGCCAGGTCTTCACCGACAGGCGCGAGCGGGCCATCGCCCTGGGCGTCTGGAGCGCGGTCGCGGCGGCCGGAGCGGCGGTCGGCCCGCTCATCGGCGGCGTGCTCGTCGGCATCTGGTGGGGCGCCGTCTTCCTGATCAACGTGCCGATCCTCCTGGCGCTGCTGCCCGCCGCCGTACGCCTGCTCCCTGACTCGCCCGTGCGCAAGGACCGCCCGTGGGACGGCGTGAGCGCGGTGCTGTCGGTCTTCGGCATCCTGGCGCTGGCGTTCGGGCTGAAGGAGGCGGGCGCGGGCAGCCTGATGCCGCTGTGGGCGTCGGTCCTGGTGTTCCTCGGCGGGCTCGCCCTGCTGGGCCTGTTCGTACGACGGCAGCTGCGGTTGCGCGCGCCGCTGCTGGAGGTGGGGCTCTTCAGGCGGCGCGAATTCGCGACCGGGGTGGCGGGCGTGCTGCTCGGCGTGTTCTCGCTGGTGGGCCTGCAGCTCATGCTCGCCCAATACCTGCAGCTCGTGCTCGGCGACAGTCCGTTGCACGCGGCCGTCAGGATGTTGCCGCTGGTGATCTCGGCCATCTCCGGCGGGCTCGCCGCCGCCCACATCCTGCCGAGGATCGGCATGCGGGCCACGATGAGCGGCGGGCTCGGGCTCGTCGCCCTCTCCCTGGCCCCCACCCTGAGCTGGGGGGTCGAGGCCCACCCCGTGACGCTGGCGCTCTGTTTCGTGGGCATCGGGTTCGGGGTGCAGGTGGCACTGCTCGCGGCCTCCGACACGATCATGTCGTCGGCGTCGGAGTCCCAGGCGGGCGGGGCCGCGGCCATCGAGGAGACCGCGTACGAGCTGGGCGCCGGTCTGGGCGTGGCCGTGCTCGGCACCATCACCACCATCGTGTACGCCCCCGGCCTGCCCTCCGTGCCGGGCGTGTCCGCGAGCGGCATGGACCAGGCCCGGCAGTCGCTCGCGGGCGCCGCGCACGTCGCCCACGAGATCGGCGGCAGCGCGGGCGGCGCGCTCATGGACGCCGCCCGGTGGGCCTTCGTGAACGCCCTGCACACGACCGTGGTCGTGAGCGTCGTCCTGCTCAGCCTGACCGCCGTCGCGGTGGCCATGCTGCTCAGCCGTGATTGAGGTGTGCCATGTCCCGATTAGGGCAAACAACTACCGTGAAACAGGCCCTCCGTGATCTTGCCGCTTTAGTCGCCCGCGTCGGCGTGGGCGGCATCTTCTTCGCCAACGGCTGGACCAAGCTGGAAGACGGGCTCAAGGCCACCGGAGTGAAGTTTCTCCAGCAAGGAGCGCCCGCGCCCGGCGCCTGGGCCACGGTCACCATGCTCACCGAGCTCATCGGCGGCGCGCTGCTGATCGCCGGCCTGGCCGTCTCGATCACCGGGCTGGTCCTGTTCGCCGAGGCGCTGGCGGTCTTCCTCGTCGCCCCGCCGCTCAACCCGATCAGCATGAACGAGCTCATCCTCCTCGGGGCCGCCTCCCTCCTGCTCGCCGTGGTGGGCGCGGGACGGGTCTCCGTGGACCACATGGTGGTGATCAGGAGGAGGGAGACGGAGGCGGCGAACGAGTTCGCCGCGGACACGGAGGCCGACCGCGTCATCGCCTCACTCCGTGATCCCGACAAGCCACCCGCCCAGAAGCCGGAGGAGCCCCCGGCGTCGGCCACCGAGGACACGGCACCGCACCCGCGCCCGCGCACCCAGAAGGGGGACACCGCACGGGCGGAGGGCCCGGCCCCGGCGCCGGGCGACACGCTGGTGGCAGGCCGCAAGAAGCCCACGCCCCGCCCACGCCGCCCCGCCGCCGACTGACGCCGCCCCCCTGCGGGTGATCACATGCCGGAGGTCAGCCGGGCGACCACCCGCATCTTGTTCATCGCGTCCAGCGCGGCCACCTTGTACGACTCGGCCAGCGTCGGATAGTTGAACACGGCGTTGACCAGGTAGTCGATGGTCCCGCCGCACCCCATGACCGTCTGCCCGATGTGCACGAGCTCTGTCGCCCCCGTGCCGAACACATGGACGCCCAGCAACCTGCGGTCCTCGGGGGAGACGAGCAGCTTGAGCATCCCGTACGAGTCGCCGATGATCTGCCCCCTGGCCAGCTCCCGGTACCGCGAGATGCCCACCTCGAACGGGACCTTGTCCCGGGTCAGCTCGTCCTCCGACCGCCCGACGAAGCTGATCTCGGGAATGGTGTAGATCCCGATGGGCGGCAGCTCGCGCATGTCGTCGACCGGCTCGCCGCACGCGTGCTGCGCGGCCAGCCTGCCCTGCTCCATGGAGGTGGCCGCCAGCGCGGGAAAGCCGATCACGTCGCCCACGGCGTAGATGTGCGGCACCTCGGTGGCATAGCAGGCGTCCACCGAGATCCGCCCGCGGTCGTCGGCGGCCAGGCCGGCGGCCTCCAGGCACAGTTCGGCGGTCTTGCCCTGGCGCCCGGCCGAGTACATGACGCAGTCGGCGGGGATCTTCTTGCCGCTCTCCAACAGGGTCAGCGCCCCGCCCGGGCGGCGTTCGACCGCGGCCACGTTCTCCCCGAAGCGGAACGTCACGGCCAGATCGCGCAGGTGGTACTTCAGCGCCTCCACGATCTCCAGGTCGCAGAACTCCAGCATGCGTTCGCGCCGCTCCACCACCGTCACCTTGGTGCCGAGCGCGGCGAACATGGAGGCGTACTCGATGCCGATGACCCCGGCCCCCACCACGACGAGCGTCTCCGGGATCCGGTCGAGATGCAGGATCGCGTCGGAGTCGATGATCGTCCGGTCGTCGAACTCGACGCTTGCGGGACGGGCGGGCGACGTGCCGGTGGCGATCACGATCTTCTCGGCGGAGATCTTCGTCTCCTCGGTCTTGCCCTCCTCGTGGGTGATCCCGATGGTGTGCGGGTCCAGGAAGCGGCCGGTGCCCTGTAACACGGTCACGTGGTTGCGGGCGAGCTGGCTGCGGATGACCTGGATCTCCCGGCCGATCACGTGCTGGGTGCGCATCCCGAGGTCGGCGACCGTGATCTCGTCCTTGACGCGGTAGCTGGCGCCGTACAGCTCCCGCTGGTTGAGCCCGGTGAGGTAGAGGACGGCCTCGCGAAGGGTCTTCGAGGGGATCGTCCCCGTGTTGATGCACACGCCGCCGATCATGTGCCGTTTCTCGACCACCGCGACGCGCCTGCCGAGCTTCGCCGCCGCGATCGCGGCCTTCTGCCCACCTGGCCCGGAACCCAGGACCACAACGTCAAAGTCCGCCACACCGTCCAGTCTGGGGGCGCCGTGGCGGCGGGAAAAGACCCTGTCTGCGAGACTCCAGGTATGTTGCGCCCATTTACCGAGGTGGACGTCTTCACGGCCACCCCGTACCACGGAAACGCGCTCGCGGTCGTGCTCGACGGCGAGGGCCTGACGGCCGAGGAGATGCAGCGGTTCGCCTCGTGGACGAACCTCGCCGAGACCACCTTCCTGCTGCCCCCGAGCACACCCGAGGCGGACTACCGGGTGCGGATCTTCACCGCGTCAGTCGAGCTGCCCTTCGCCGGACACCCGACGCTGGGCACCTGCCACGCCTGGCTGGAAGCCGGGGGAGTGCCGCACAAGGAGGGGGAGATCGTCCAGGAGTGCGGGGCCGGACTGGTGCGGGTGCGCAAGACCGAGGGCAGGCTGGCGTTCCAGGCGCCGCCCCTCGTGAAGTCGGGACCCGTGGAGGAAGCGCTGGTCGAGCAGATAGCCGAGTCCCTGCGGATCAAGCGCGACGACATCGTGGACGTGGAGTGGGCCGACAACGGGCCCGGCTGGATCGCGGTGCTCCTCGCGGACGCCGAGTCGGTGCTCGCGCTGCGGCCCGGCCTGGTGCCCAACTTCTTGGGCGTGGCGGGCCCGTACCCCGAGGGGTCACCGTACGACTACGAGGTGCGGGCGTTCACGCACGCGCACGGCTCCACCATCGAGGACCCCGTGACGGGCAGCCTCAACGCCTCAATGGCGCAGTGGCTGCTGCGCACGGGCCGGGCCAAGGCGCCGTACGTGGCGAGCCAGGGCACGGTGCTCGACCGTTCAGGACGGGTGCACATCTCCACCGACGAGGAGGGGAACGTGTGGGTGGGCGGCTCCGTCGTGACCTGCGTCACCGGCCAGGTCGAGCTGTGAACCGCACCTCGTCGCCCGGCCTGAGCTGGGCGGCGACCGGCAGGTCCGCCTCGCGGACGACGCCGATCACCGGATAGCCGCCGGTCGGCGGGTGGTCGGCGAGGAAGACGATCGGCTGCCCGCTCGGCGGCACCTGGACGGCCCCCGTGACCATGCCCTCGCTCGGCAGCTCGCCCGCCCTGGCCCTGACCAGCGCGGCGCCGCTGAGGCGCACCCCGACGCGGTTGCTGTCCTGGCTCACGGTGTACGGCCGCGCGCACAGCACGGCCAGCGCGTCCGGCGCGAACCAGTCGTCCCGCGGCCCGGGCGTCACCCCCAGCACGGCGGGCCTGGGCTCGGGCGGCGGCGCCAGATCGACGGAGATCTGACCTTCCGGCGGGCCGACGGGCAGCAGCGTGCCCGCCCGCAGCGGCTCGGGCCCCAGCCCGGACAGCGAGTCGGTGGAGCGGCTGCCCAGCACCGGCTCGACCGCGATCCCGCCGCGCACGGCCAGGTAGGTGCGCAGCCCCCGGGCGGGCATGCCGAGCCGCAGCTCCGCCCCCGGCGGCACCCAGAACGGCGCCCCCATCCCCGCCGCGGCGGCCAGGGGCACGCCCGCCGTGACGCCGGCAGGTACCGGCGCGCCCGCCAGCGCCACCCAGGCGCCGTCGTGGAAGAGCAGCCGCGCCATCCCCAGCGTCAGCTCGATCCCCGCCAGCCCCTCCGCGTTGCCCACAAGCCTGTTGGCCAGCCGCAGACTCCTCGTGTCGGCCGCTCCCGAGCGAGGCACCCCCACATGGGCGAAACCGGGCCGACCCAGATCCTGGACGGTCGCGTACGGACCGGGCGCCAGAACCTCGATCATGCCGGCTCGAACCGCACGCGCATGCCCGGCCTGAACAGGGAGGGCGGGTCGGCCGCCACGTCCCACACCCGCACCGACGTGCGCCCGAGCAGTCGCCAACCGCCCGGCGAGGCGGTCGGGTAGACCGCGGAGTACGGCCCCGCCACCGCCACGGAGCCGGCGGGCACCGACGTGCGCGGCGTGTCCAGCCTGGGCATCTCCAGCACCGGATCGAGCCCCGTCAGATAGGCGAACCCCGGGGCGAACCCCAGCCACCCCACCACCAGCTCGCGCCCCGAATGCCGGGAGATCACCTCGTCGGCCGTGATCCCCGCCAGCGCCGCGACGGAATCGAGATCAGCCCCGTCATAGACGACGGGAATCGTCACGGCCGCTCCTTCGGCCGCCGCCGCGCCGCCCTTGCCGCGCTCCCGCTCCACGACGTCCGCCAGACGCGCCCGCAACCGCCCCTGATCCGCTCCTGGAGCCAGCACGAGCACGGTCTCGGGCCCCGGCACGATCTCGACGACCCCGGCGGGCCGATCGGCCCGAAGCGCCGCGTCCAGCCGGTGCGAGAGCTCCAGCGACCCGGTCTCCACGAGCAGCCCGTGCTCCCCGGCCGTACGGATCACGCGAACGCCTGCAGGACCACTCCGGCCGTCAGCAACGCGTCCCGCACCCCCTGCGCCAGCCGGACGGCGTCAGGCGTGTCTCCGTGGACGCAGATGGAACGGGCGGAAATCGGCACGCGGCTGCCGTCGACGGCCGTCACAGAGCCTTCCACGGCCATCTGGCGGGCCCGGCCGGCCACCGCGGCGGCGTCGTGGACGACCGCGCCCGGCTCCCTGCGCGGCACCAGCGTGCCCTCGGGGGTGTACGCCCGGTCGGCGAACGCCTCGCTCACCGTCGGCACTCCCGCGGCCGCCGCCACCGGATGCACCGCCGAACCGGGCAGCGTGAGCACCGGCAGCGCGGGGTCGTAGTCGGCCACCGCGTCGATCACCGCCGCGGCCTGCACCTCGTCACGGCAGATCCGGTTGTAGAGCGCGCCGTGCGGCTTGACGTAGGAGACCCGGCCGCCCATCGCCCTGGCGATGCCGTCGACCGCCGCGATCTGGTAGAGCACCTCGGCGCAGAGCTCCTCCGGCTCGACCTCCATCTCCCTGCGCCCGAAGTGCGCCAGGTCGCGGTAGGACACCTGCGCCCCGATCGTCACCCCGCGGTCGACGGCCGCCGCGCACGTGCGCCTGATCGTCACGGGGTCGCCCGCGTGGAAGCCGCAGGCCACGTTGGCGCTCGTGACGATGTCGAGCAGCGCGAGGTCGTCGCCGAGCCGCCAGATCCCGAAGCCTTCGCCCAGGTCGGCGTTGAGGTCGATCACCATGGCAGTAGAGGCTATCTCGACGCCTCTTCCGGTGTGGTGAACACCGTCTGAGTCGCCGTACCAGGTGGATTGCTCCCTAGATTTCGTCGGGAATGTCGGCGATGTCGTCGAGCGCGGCCGCCAGCTCGTCCGGGTCGTCGCCGATCCGCTCGGCGATCTCGATCAGCACGTGGAGCACGTCGTGACGGTCGTGGCCGAGGTCGAGCAGGCGCTGCGCGGCCTCCCAGAGCTGCGGCGGGTCGCCCTCCCACAGCCGGGTGGCGATCTCCTCGTGCCAGGCCAGGTGCTCCTGGTCGATCGTGGCGCCGTGGTCGATCTCGAGCAGCGTGCGCCGGTCGGCCTCGTCGGCCGGGTTGAGCTTGTCGAGCTCGATCCCGTTGTGCGTGCCCTGCAGGAACGGGAAGGCGAAGGCCCGCCTGGCCAGCGCCGACAGGTCGCCGTCCGGCAGCAGCCGCTCCAGCAGCGGCCTGTCGAGGCCGAACGACGTCGGGTCGCGGTAGGCCTCGGGGAACTTGCCGATCGCCTCCCACACCGCGTCCAGCGTGGCCTTGAGCCCCTGCTCGGGCAGGCCCGTGCGGGCGGCGGCGAAGCGCACCCACGCCGACAGCACGTGCGGCATGGCCTCCTGCTCGGCCACGCTCAGCATCACCTTGCGCGGCAGCCAGTCGAGCAGGAACGTCTCACACTTGGTCGGGCTGACCCGCAGCGGCCGGCTGAAGTCCTGGTCGCAGCCGTAGTCGATGATGTGGTCGGCGCAGCGCGAGGCCGCCGAGGGGTCGGACAGGTGCTCGGCCGCGTCGGACGCCAGGAACTCCGCCGCCAGCATGGCCCGCCGCTCCCTGCTGTACGGGGCCTCGGTGTGCCGTGGCGCCGGCCTCTTGCGCCCAGGCGGCAGCGCCTTGAGCCTGGCCCTGGCGAAGGCGTGGTAGGCGCTGTAGCTGTCGCTGACGGGCGGCGGCGTCTTCGGCTCACGCGTGGCCTTCATGGCCGACTCCAGCAGCGCCCTGGCCTGGTCGGGCTCGATCTCCTCGAACAGCAGCAGCGGATTGCCCGCCGCCTCGGCCCTGGCCTGCTCCAGCAACTTGTCGACCTGCGAGGAGACCCAGGCGTCGCGGGCCATGCCGCTCATGTTGTAGTCGACGACCATGACCAGCGCGTGGCGGTCGGCAGGGAGCGAGTCCGCGTTCCAGCGGTAGGCGAAGGTGCAGATCACCGTGTCCTGGTCGCCGTACGCGTCGCGGGAGACGTAGCATCCGGCCGGCTTCACCGCGCCCACCCGGTCCGCCCAGCCGGGCCTGGCCACGCCCGACTCCATCATGGCCAGCGCCGCGCCCTCGGCCTTGGCGCCCTGGCGGGCCGTGCCGAGATAGGCCAGGCAGATCAGCAACGTCAGCGAGGCCGGCGTGCCGGCCTTGGCGGCGTAGTCGACCAGCCCCTCCCCGAGCACCTGCTCGACGTCGCCGCCCCTGACCCGCCTGCCCCACCAGGCGCCGATCATGTCGGAGACCATCAGCTCCGCGTCCAGCGGGGTGCGTACGGCCAGCAGCTCGCGAGCCGCCTGCACCATCTCCTTGAACACGTCGTCTGGCGGGGTGCTCTCCCGGGGATCTCGTCGGTGTCGGCGCACGCCCTCACTCTCTCGTATTCCAGGCGTAAACGGTGCGTAGAACTCGGCCTGGTGACCCCGATGTTATCGGGGACTTCCGGATGGGACTTAACTGAAGTTTCGGGCCTTCTTTGTCTTACCGGGAACTTCGGGGTGGAGGCGCTGAGTTGACGATCGCGAGCAGATGCTCGCGAGCGATGCGCTCCACGATCTCCGGCGTCGCGGAGACGCCGAGATGCTGCGCACACGCGCACACGTCGGCCACGCAGCGGTCGATCGTGTCCACGGGCACGGTCAGGAACTCTTCGGCCAGCCTGAGACTGACCGGTTCCCGCAGGAACCGTGTGGCCAGAGCGAGCATAGATGTGAGATTCCTCTGGAGACCCAGGGGCAAACCCCCAGGAATGTCTGCAGGGCGACTTGCGCTCCCATTCCACCTTTTCTCGGGCGAGTGTCAAGGCTCCGCGATGGTTGTGTTCACTTCACCAGGTGCCCATTCATGCGAAGCTGTCTCCATGCGCATCCAGCTCGCCCAGCGGAGCGAGGCAGACGAGCTCCTGGGCCGAAGTCCGCTCGCCCTGCTCGTCGGCATGCTCCTCGACCAGCAGATTCCCATGGAGTGGGCGTTCACGGGTCCGTACACGATTTCCCAGCGGCTGGGGCACGACCTCACCGCCGGGGAGATCGCCTCCTACGACCCGGAGGCGTTCGCCGCGCTGCTGGCCGGCAAGCCGGCCGTCCACCGCTATCCCAAGTCCATGGCGGCCAGGATCCAGCAGCTCGCGGCCTACCTCGTCGAGCACTACGACGGCCGGCCGGAGAAGATGTGGGCCGACGCGGCCGACGGCACAGAGTTGTTGAAACGACTGATGGCCCTGCCAGGATACGGCAAGCAGAAGGCCCAGATTTTTCTGGCATTGCTGGGGAAGCAGTTGGGGGTCCAACCGCCAGGCTGGCGTGAGGCGGCCGGACTCTACGGCGAGGAGGGGTCACACCGATCGGTCGCCGACGTGGTCGACGGCGACAGCCTGGCCCGCGTACGGGCCGCCAAGCAGGAGGCCAAGCGCGCGGCCAAGTAGTTGGTGGCCGGGACTCGGCTCCCGGCAATCTGGCGCTGTAACCTGATCTTGCTGCGCAACGTGGAGCGACTTTGACAGGATGCGTAGACCCTAAAGGCGACCGAGCCGCGGCGGGGGCTTCCGTCCGCACCGGCCCATCGCCGATGATGTACTGCAGGATCCGGTCGCCCGGAGCTGCGCTACGCCGATACACAGTTATGGAGATGTGCCGCGTGGGAGACCCTGGCACGCGACGGAGGTGCCGACCATGGGCGCCGAGACCTCCGTTCCCCGTCCCCGGGAGTCGGATGTGGACATCTCAGACTCCGCCCTCTTCAAGGGCATGCTGTCGGAGGCCGAGTTCGCCTTCGCGTTCTTCGATGGCGATGGCCTCATCCAGCGGGTCAACGACGTCTTCAGCGACGTCGTCAACGTGCCCGCCGAGCGGCTGGCCGGCCGGCAGCCCGTCGAGGTGCTCGCCGCCGACCTCAGCCAGATCATCACCCACGCCGTGCAGGCCGTCATCGAGAGCGACGCGCCGGTCACCGAGAGCCGCGTGCGCGTGCGGTCGGCGGAGGGCGACACCCGGCACTGGTCGCTGTCGTTCTCGCCGGTCCACGACGAGGCGGGCGAGCTGCGCGCGGTCGCCCTGATCGGGCAGGACGTCACCGAGAGCCGCCAGACCGAGGAGGCGCTGCGCCGCAGCGAGGAGCGCTACCGCTCGCTGGTCGAGGCCCAGTCGCAGCTGGTCTGGATCACCTCGCCCACCGGCGCCGTCGTCGAGGACGCGCCCCAGTGGCGCGCCATCACCGGCCAGGGCCTGGAGGAATACCTGGCCAGCGGGTGGCTGGAGGTCGTCCATCCCGACGAGCGGCAGCAGACCGAGGAGGCGTGGCGGGAGGCGCTGCGCGGGCGCACCATGTTCGAGTGGAACTACCGCGTGCGCACCCGCGCCAGCGGTTACCGCCACTTCGAGGTGCGCGCCGTGCCGATCATCAGGCACGGCAGGGTCGTCGAGTGGGTCGGCGCCAACACCGACGTCACGCCGCAGCGCGAGGCCGAGGAGATGCGCGGCAGGCTGACCGACCAGCTCGGCGCCGCCGCCCTGCGCACCGCCAGGCTCCAGGGCGCGACGGCCCAGCTGGCCGAGGCGCTGACGGTCGAGCAGGTGGTGCAGGTCATCATCGACGTCGGCCGCACCGCTCTGGCCGCCGACCGCTCGGCCGTGGCGCTGCTCGACCCCGACCGCGCGGCGCTCAAGGTGATCAACGGCGAGGGCATCCTGGAGGCCTCCGGGGTCACCGGCGACGAGATCCCGCTGTCCCACTCCAACGTGATGACCATGGCGGTCAACAGCCGCAGGCCGGTCTTCGCCGAGTCGCCCGAGTCGCTGAAGGCTCAGCTGCTCGAGGCGGGCGACGACGAGCAGGTCCTGGCCGGCTTCCTCACCCACGGCGACGAGCGCGCCTGGGTGGGCCTGCCGCTGCTGGCCGCAGGGCGGGCCTTGGGAGCGCTCCGATTCTCCTTCACCAGGCCACAGAAGATCTCCCAGGAGGACGGCGTCTTCCTGGAGGCGCTGGCCGGCCAGTGCGCGCTGGCGGTCGAGCGGGCCACGCTCTTCGAGCGCGAGCACAAGACCGCCGAGACGCTCCAGCGCAGCCTGCTGCCCGACCGCCTGCCCGTGGTCAAGGGCCTGGTGCTGGCCCAGCGCTTCCGCTCGGGCAGCCGCCACGTCCAGGTCGGCGGCGACTGGTACGACGCGTTCGTCCTGCAGGACGGGCGGGTCGCGGCGGTCGTCGGCGACGTCATGGGCAAGGGCGTCAAGGCCGCAGCGGGCATGGGCCGCATCCGCAACGCCATGCGGGCGCTGGCGCTGACCAACCCGCCGCCCGCGGCCGTGCTCACCGGTCTCGACCGGGTCTTCGAGGCCACGGAGGAGGAAGAGCAGGTCACGACCCTGGCGTACATGGTCGTCGAGCCGGGCACCGGCGAGGGCACGCTGGCCCTGGCCGGACATCCGCCACCCGTCCTGGTCTCGCCCCAGGGCACCGCGATCCTGAGCGACGGGGAGCCGGGCACGCCGCTAGGCTGGCCCACCAGTCGCAGGCAGTTCCGGTTCGTGGTGCCGCCCGGACACACCGCCGTGCTCTACTCCGACGGCCTCGTGGAGAACAGGAAGCGCGGATTGGACGCGGGTTTGGCAGACCTTTGCAGTGTTGTGACCGAAGCGCCGCCTGAGGTGGTGAGTAGTCCGCATATGTTGCTGGACTTCCTGGTTGACCGGATGCTGTCTGGATATGAACAGGATGATGACGTTACCGCGCTAGCTATACACGTCCCGCCAGCCACGAAGAGTGACTGAATGAAACAGTCATAACGGTTGCTTTCGGGTATCAGTGCCCCGCTTCCGTACGCACTACTGTCTCGGTCGGCCTAGGGTGGAGGTCAACCGCCGGGAGGTGGCCGTATGGAGCGCGGGGTCGTGCCACAATGCTGTGCAGGTCCGTCGCGGTCCGCACGGCCTCACCGATCTCCGAGAGAGGCAACAGCCCCCCAGCGGGCATCTGGGTCCATTGTCGCCACGCGTTCGTTCGAGAGGTGTTCGTGTCGCCTGCAAGTTCGACTCGCTCGAAGCCACAAGAGCTGAACGAGCCCGTCATTCAGCGACTGCTCGAGCGTGGGCGCTCGCAGGGTTTCCTCGAGTCTGAGGATGTTCGTCAGGCCTTCGAGGAGGCGGACATCCCCATGTCGCACGCCGCCGCGTTCTTGCGGAACCTCAGCAAAGAGGGCGTGACCGTGGTGGTGACCGCCGCGGATTCGGCTGCGCCGAAGAAGTCTCGTGGTCCAGCAAAGCGTCGCACCGCCGCCCCCGTCAAGACCAAGACGGCGGCGGCCGCCAAAGAGCAGCAGCCTGAGACCGTGACCGCGGTCGTGGGCACCGCTGAAGCCGAGCCGGCCGCCAAGAAGGCGGCCCCAGCCAAGAAGGCCGCTCCGGCGGCGAAGAAGGCCGCGGCTCCCGCCGCCGCCAAGAAGGCCGAGCCTAAGAGCGCTGGGCCTGCCGAGACCAAGCCGAAGGCACCCGAGGCCCCGCGGGCCGACGTGGACGACGACGAGGACCTCGAGCTCGACGGCGACGTCGAGCTGGAGGACCTCGAGGACATCGACGTCGACGACGAGGAGATCGTCGCCGAGGGCGACTCCGACGAGGGTGACTCCGACTCCGACGACGACTCCGACGACGAGCCCAAGGCCGCCGACGTCGCCGCGGCGGCGAAGACTGAGGACGAGGTCCTCATCCTCTCCGACGACGACGATGACGCCCCGGTCGCGCAGGTCGCCGCCGCCGGCGCCACGGCCGACCCGGTCAAGGACTACCTCAAGCAGATCGGCAAGGTCCCCCTGCTCAACGCCGAGCAGGAGGTCGAGCTGGCCAAGCGCATCGAGGCGGGCCTGTTCGCCGAGGAGCAGCTGGGCGGCGGGGAGGCCGACGGCCTGCCGGTCGACGTCAAGGCCGAGCTGGAGTGGATCGCCGAGGACGGCCGCCGGGCCAAGAACCACCTGCTGGAGGCCAACCTCCGGCTCGTGGTCTCGCTGGCCAAGCGCTACACCGGGCGCGGCATGCTCTTCCTCGACCTGATCCAGGAAGGCAACCTGGGCCTGATCAGGGCCGTCGAGAAGTTCGACTACACCAAGGGCTACAAGTTCTCCACCTACGCCACGTGGTGGATCCGGCAGGCGATCACGCGTGCCATGGCCGACCAGGCGCGGACCATCCGCATCCCGGTCCACATGGTCGAAGTGATCAACAAGCTGGCCCGCGTCCAGCGGCAGATGCTGCAGGACCTCGGCCGCGAGCCGACGCCGGAAGAGCTGGCCCGCGAGCTGGACATGACGCCCGAGAAGGTCGTCGAGGTCCAGAAGTACGGCCGTGAGCCCATCTCGCTCCACACCCCGCTGGGTGAGGAGGGTGACAGCGAGTTCGGCGACCTCATCGAGGACTCCGAGGCCATCGTCCCCGCCGACGCCGTCAGCTTCACGCTGCTCCAGGAGCAGCTGCACTCCGTTCTCGACACGTTGTCGGAGCGGGAGGCGGGCGTCGTCTCGATGCGCTTCGGTCTCACCGACGGGCAGCCCAAGACGCTGGACGAGATCGGCAAGGTTTACGGGGTGACGCGCGAGCGCATCCGCCAGATCGAGTCGAAGACCATGTCCAAGCTGCGCCACCCGTCGCGCTCCCAGGTCCTCCGGGACTACTTGGACTGACCTCTGCCCCACCCGCCGCCCCGCCCGGAGCTTTCCGGCGCGGGGCGGCGGCTTTTCACCCCACTGCGGCTACGGCGGCGGCTACGGCCGCGCTCCCATCCGCACTCGTGTGGGGCTGACGATGGTGCCGCTGGGGTGTCCCGCCTGTGCCGGTTGTGGCGCTCATGCTGGTGCCGGTGGCGTGTCCCGCCTGTGCCGGTTGTGGCGCTCATGCTGGTGCCGGTGGCGTGTCCCGCCTGTGCCGGTCGCCGCGCCCACCGGCCACCAGCCCGCGCCGGGTCGGTGAGGTGTTGGGCGGCGGTGGTCGGCGCTTAACGTGGTCGGGACGGTAACGGATCAGGACGGTTCGGTGACGTGAACGTCGAGGGTCCATGGGCGCTTGGCGCGCGTGGGTGCGGTGAGGTCGACGGAGTAGCCCAGGGCGTCGAGGGTCTTAGCCAGCTCGTCAGGCGTGCCGGGCTCGGTGTCGTGCCGTAGGAGGGCTCGGGCGATCTCGCCCCTGGTCGCCTTGGCCATGTGGCTGACGACCTTGCCGTCGCGGAACACCCGTACCGTCACCGAACGCTCACCGGCCTGCCAGGCCCCCGCGTACGTGGCCGATCGGAGATCCACCACCAGCCCCGGCGTCCGATCCAGCTCCTTGGCGATCAGTGGACGCCAGAACGCGGCCAGCCCGCCGACGGGCGGCAGATTCACGCCCATGGAGAGGCGGTACGGCGGGATGCGGTCGGTGATCCGCACCACGCCCCACAGGCCGGAGAAGATCAGCACCGACTCCTCCGCCCGCCTTCTCGGCTCCTCCTCCAGGGTGTCGAGGCCGAGGTTGTCGTAGAGGACGCCGGTGTAGAGGCCGGCCGCGGGGAGGGTGGGGGCCGTTCTGAGTGCCGCGTTCTTGGCCAGCTCGCCCGCCAGCCCGGGTGTGAGGCCGAGCACGTCGAGGGCGTCGCGGCGCTTGGAAGCCCGGATGAGCGCGTTCAGCACGCGCTTGCGGGCCTTGTCGAGGGAGGGGAAAGACAGCTCGCCGACGGGCGGTCCGCTGCCTTCAGAAGCTTTCCCCTCGGACGGCGGCAACAGGATCAGCACGCCCCCTACCTTATTGCTCCTGGTAGGAGGCTTCTCACCGCCGCATCTCGACACCGTACGGCTAGGCGATGGCCGCGCCCTCCAGCGGCAGGCCCGCCGCGGCCCAGTCCTCGATGCCCTCGCGGTACTTGCGGACCTGGGTGTAGCCGAAGCCCTCCAGGCGCGTGGCGACGGCCTGACTGTTGTTGCAGGCGGGGTTGCTGCAGTAGGTGACGATCGCCGCGTTCCGGTCGGGCAGCAGCTGCGCGGCCCGGTCGGCGACCTCGGCCTCCACCAGCGGGATCGCGCCGGGGAGGTGCTGCTTGGCGTAGTAGTCGCCGCCGAGCGCGTCGATGACTGTGACGGTGCCGGCGTCGATGGCGGCCTTGAGCTCTTCCCGGGTGATGAGCGCGGTCATGGCGTTCCTCCAATTAACTGGACTGCGGTCCGATTATCTGCGCTGTGGAATTTATCGGACTGCGGTCCGGTTGGTCAAGGAGGCTTCTGGAGGTCGGTTAGGCTGCGCGGGTGAATTTCGACCTCCTTGTCCACGAGGCCTGGCCTGCCTACGAGCAGCACATCCACGACGGATGGGTGTTCCGTCATGCCGGTGGTGTGACCAAGCGGGCCAACTCCGTGCTCGCTCTCGGCGAGCCCGCCGACCTGGGCGGCGCCATCGAGGCGGCGGAGGCGTTCTACGCGGCGCGCGGGCAGCGCTGCGTCTTCTCGCTGGGCCTGAACGCCACGCCCGGGCTGGACGAGGAGTTGGAGCGGAGAGGCTACGAGCCGGTCGACCCGACCGTCGTCATGGCCGGTTCGCCCACCGCCGGTCCGCCCGCGTACAAGGTGAGGATCGAGGACCGGCCGTGGCGGGGCTGGCTGGAGGCGTGGTGGGCCGTGGACGGCCGGTACGGCAGCGGTTTCGAGGACGCGGAGCGGATCTGCACGGGGGTGCCGGCGTGGTACGCGGCGTACGAGGAGGACGGCGTGGCGCTCGCCGTCGGGCGCGCCGTGCCGCAGGGGGATCCGGCGAAAGCGCCGGGGAGGGAGGTGTCAGGAGTGCCCCATGGCGACACGCTCGGGATCTACTGCATGGCCACCCTGCCTCAGGCCCGCCGCCGGGGACTGGCCCGCGCGGTCCTGCGCGCGCTGGTGCGGCACGCGGACGCCGGATCCGCCTACCTGGTCACCACCGCCGCGAACCTGGCGGCCCAGGCGCTCTATCGCGGCGAGGGCCTGGAGGTCGCGGGCCGGTATCACTACCGGGTGCGCTGACCCGCCCGCTCTGCCGCGGAGGGCGTTTCCCGGGGCGCGGACGCACAGAACGGCGGCCCCGGGTGTGGCCCGGGGTCGCCGTCCTGTGTGACACGATATGTGGTTATCTCAGCACGACCAGCGCTGCCTCAGCGCTCGTCGTTATGGGCAATTGAAGGGGTTTCGCTGAGTCGAGCCGACTCGTCCAGGATGTCGGCGCCCTTTTCGCGCAGCGCTGCGATGTGCTGACGCCCGTGATGGGCGCAGAACAGCAACTCCCCACCCACAGGCAGGGTCGCGCGAATGTAGGCCTGGGCGCCGCAGCGGTCGCAGCGGTCGAGGGCCGTCAGCGGCTTAACGGGGGCGAGAGCTCCAGTCACGTATCGCCTTTCGGGTCACCCCCGCCGAAGCGAGGATCTGGCGTCAGTCACTTGGAACAACATCTAACCGGACGTGGACGTTCCCAACCGCCCCCTCGCTACGCCCAGAGCGGAATGTGTCCCAAAGTAATGACGATCAGCCGGTTGGTAACGGCAAACGTGTCGGCGTGGCAAGCTTGTACGCGCGCGTACGGGAAGAACGGTAGGCTACGCACACGTGTTCGATGCCTAGACCAGGGGAGCTGGAGTGACGCTAGTGGAGGCGGGTTACACGGCTCGTCACCTGTCGGTGCTTGAGGGCCTTGAAGCGGTCCGCAAGCGGCCGGGCATGTACATCGGGTCCACCGACAGCCGCGGGCTCATGCACTGCCTCTGGGAGATCGTGGACAACGGCGTCGACGAGGCGCTCGCAGGGCACTGCGACCGCATCGAGGTCGAGCTCTACGCAGACGGCTCCATCGAGGTGCGCGACAACGGCCGGGGCATTCCCGTCGACGTCGAGCCCAAGAGCGGCCTGGCCGGGGTCGAGCTCGTCTACACCAAGCTGCACGCGGGCGGCAAGTTCGGCGGCGGCTCCTACGGCGCCTCCGGCGGCCTCCACGGCGTCGGCGCGTCCGTGGTCAACGCCCTGTCCTCGCGGGTGGACGTCGAGGTCGACCGCGACGGCCGCGTGCACGAGATCAGCTTCCGCCGCGGCGTCACCGGCGTCTTCGACGGCCCCGGGCCCAACGCGAAGTTCAAGAAGAAGTCCGGGCTCCGGCTCGGCGCCACGCTCCCCAAGAACGTCACCGGCACCCGCGTGCGCTTCTGGGCCGACAAGCAGATCTTCCTGCCCGACGCGGAGGTCTCGCTCGACGAGATCCACGTGCGGCTGCGGCAGACCGCGTTCCTGGTGCCCGGCCTGACCCTGGCCGTCTATGACAGCAGGCAGGAGGAGCGCGTCGAGGAGGAGTTCCGCTTCGACGGCGGCATCTCCGAGTTCACCGAGTTCCTGGCCCGCGACGAGGCCATCTGCGACGTGCTGCGGCTGCAGGGCGAGGGCCACTTCCACGAGACCGTGCCGGTCCTCGACGACCAGGGCCACATGACGCCCACCGAGGTGCAGCGCGAGCTCACCGTCGACGTGGCGGTCCGCTGGGGCAAGGGCTACGAGTCGACCGTCCGCTCCTTCGTCAACGTGATCGCCACCCCCAAGGGCGGCACCCACCTGACGGGCTTCGAGCGCGGCCTGGTCCGCACGATCAACGAGCTGCTGCGCGAGACCCGCCTGCTGAAGAACGGCGACGACCCCGTCACCAAGGACGACATCTCCGAGGGCCTGACCGGCGTGGTCACGGTCCGGGTGCCGGAGCCGCAGTTCGAGGGCCAGACCAAGGAGGTGCTCGGCACCTCGGCGGCCACCCGCATCGTCTCCCACGTGGTCTCCCGCGAGCTCAGGGAGCTGTTCACCAACCCGCCGCGCGGCTACAAGCAGCCGCTCCGCGCCGTTCTCGAGAAGATCGTCGCCGCGGCCAAGGCCCGCATCGCGGCCCGCGAGCACCGTGACAACCAGCGGCGCAAGAGCGCCCTGGAGAACTCCGCGCTCCCCGCGAAGCTGGTCGACTGCCGCAACGACGCGGTGGACCGCAGCGAGCTGTTCATCGTCGAGGGTGACTCGGCGCTCGGCACGGCCAAGCTGGCCCGCGACTCGGAGTTCCAGGCGCTGCTGCCGATCCGGGGCAAGATCCTCAACGTGCAGAAGGCGTCCATGAGCGACATGCTCAAGAACGCCGAGTGCGCCGCCATCATCCAGGTGGTCGGAGCCGGCTCCGGGCGCTCGTTCGACATCGAGTCAGCCCGCTACGGCAAGATCATCCTCATGGCCGACGCCGACGTCGACGGCGCGCACATCCGCTGCCTGCTCCTGACCCTCTTCCACCGTTACATGCGGCCGATGGTGGAGGCGGGGCGCGTGTTCGCCGCCGTGCCGCCGCTGCACCGCATCGAGCTGACCAACCCCGGGCGGGGCAAGGAGAAGTACATCTACTGCTACTCCGACGGCGAGCTGCAGAAGGTGCTGCGGGATCTCGAACGGCGCGGCAAGCGGTGGAAGGACCCGGTGCAGCGTTACAAGGGTCTGGGCGAGATGGACGCCGACCAGCTGGCCGAGACGACCATGGACCCGCGCCACCGCATCCTGCGCCGGGTCCGCATCGAGGACGTCCAAGAGGCCGAGGCCATCTTCAACCTGCTGATGGGCAGCGACGTGGCGCCTCGGCGGGAGTTCATCGTCAAGAGCGCCGCCGAGGTGGACCGCGACCACATCGACGCGTAGGCGATCGCCCGCTGAGCACGTCTGAGCCGCTGAGGGCAGGGCGTTCCTGGCCCGCGATGCCGTCATGGTGGTGACGTCGTGCCCGGGGGGCGGTGTCGTGGTGGTGACGTCGTGCTCGGGGACGGTGTCGTGGTGGTGGTTGATCGGCTGTTCCTCGGCCGAGCACGGGCCTGTGGGCCGGAAGAGGTGGTGGGAGACCGCGTGAGGCTCCTGAGACGGCTCTGAGCGCCTCTCAGGCCCGTACAGCGGTCATTCAGCCTGGGCAGCCATTGCCTCGCTTCTCGGCGCCCTGGCAGGCTCTGGGGGCCATTTCCGGCAGAACCTCAGGGTTACGGGTGCCCGGTCGTGCTTCACGTCCGCACAACCGGGCAGCACGGTCAGAACGGCGCAGGCGCCAGGCGGCCGGTGTGGACGTCGTAGATGGCGCCCGCCACCGGCATCCCCTGAGGCAGGAACGGCGTGGACCTGATCCGGGTGAGGTCGTGGCGGAGCGCCTCGTTCTGGTCGGGCACCGTGTGGAACTCCAGGCTGCGCGTGTCCACCCCGCGTGCCTGGGTCAGCGCATGGACGTCCGGGTCCGTCACCTTGGCCATGCCGCAGTCCGTGTGCGGCATGACGAGCACGCGCTCCACCCCGAGCACGTACACGGCCAGCACCAGGGTACGCAGCACGTCGTCCGTCACCCGGGCGCCGGCGTTACGGAGGATCTTGGCGTCGCCGGACTTGAGGCCGAGCAGGCCGAGCGGGTCGATGCGGGAGTCCATGCAGGTCACCACGGCGAGCCCGCGAGCGGCGCGGCCGGTGAGCCCGGAGTTCGCGAACGTGTTGGCAAATTCCGCGTTGGCGGCATACAGGTCGTCGAACGCACTCATGCCACAAATGATGCCCTGCGCCTCATAGCTGGTGGTGAACGGGGTCGCGACTGGCGGGAGTTGGCAAACATCCCACGAAAGCGCCTAACTTTGCGTGATGATGTCGTAGCCCTTTGTACGTGATCGAAGAAGGTCTGTCGTGAGTAGGTCCGAATCGCTCGCCGCGTATCTCCGTGCCCAGGCATGGCGCCGCCTCGACCGCGTGGAGTCCAAGGACGAGGGCCGCAACGCCAGGACAGCCCTGGCCCTCCTCGACACCGCCGCCTACGCGGCCAGGCTGCCCGACGACGACCCGTTGATCCTCATGCTGGACCAGGCGGGCTGCTTCGGGCCTCTGGGTTGTGAGGGCTTCGACCCGGGGGAGGCGGGCGACCGGCTGATCCGCCACTGGCAGGGAGGCGAGCCGCACGAACTGCTGCTCGCGCTCCCCTCCGCCATCACGACCGCCGGCCAGTAGCCGCCGACGGCGTGAATCACGCGGGTGCGTTGCCCGGCTTCCACTTGATGCCGCAGCCCAGCGAGGGGTTCTGCTCCTCGGGCACCGGCCGGCCGTCGAGCAGGGCGTCGATGGCCGCACGCAGCGACTCCCCGGTCACCGGCAGCGCGTTGCCGGGCCTCGCCCCGTCGAACTCGCCCCGGTAGACGAGCCGCAGCTGCGCGTCATACAGGAAGAAGTCCGGCGTGCACGCCGCCCGGTACGCCTTGGCCACCTCCTGGGTGTCGTCCAGCAGGTACGGAAACGTGAATCCGGCGCGGGCGGCCTGCTCCGCCAGGTGTGTCGGATCATCGTCCGGGTAGTTCACGCTGTCGTTGCTGCAGATCGCGACGATCGACAGCCTGGCGCCGTAGTCGGCGGCAAGGGCGCCGAGGCCCTTCTCGATGTGCCGCACGTACGGGCAGTGGTTGGAGAGGAAGACCACCAGAGTGGCGGGTGAATCTTTGAGGTCTTCGAGCGACACGCTGCCACCGTTGATGGCGGTCAGGTCGAAGGCGGGCGCTGGAGTGCCCAGCGGCACCATGAAGGAGTTGGCAGCCATGGCATTCATTCTTGTCTGACGTGGTGCCGGCAAAACGAACCTGAGAGGTGAATCGAGTGAGAGGCATCGCGGAGTTCCGCACCACTGTGCCGAACGGCCGCAGCAGCTCCACATCGACCTGACGGTCACCGACATGGACAAGGCGGAGCAGCAGGTGCTCGAGATCGGCGCGACCAAGCACGAGCACCAGCCCAGCGAGGACGACAGCTTCCGGGTGTTCCTGGACCCGACCGGGCACCCGTTCTGCCTCTGCAGGGACTAGCGGAAGAGTCCCGGGAAGAGGGGCTGACCCCGCGCGGCGCGGGGTCAGCCCCCGTCGTTTCAGCGGGCGGCCTGGGCCAGCAGGTCCACCGCCTTGCGCAGGTTGCCCGCCGCCAGCTCGTGGTCGGCCGACGCCTGCAGGTCGGGACGCCTGCCCGCGCTCTGCGCGATGTCCCTGGCCACCGAGACGACGGCGTCGTCCACGGCGTACGTGTCGGTCTTCGACCGTTCGAGCAGCGCCGCGGCCGTGCCCAGGGCGGCCAGGACGGCGCGCGCGTCACGTACCGACCCGTCGGCGTTCCAGCCGCGGACAGGCAGCGTCAGGACCGCCGCCGCGGCCTTGGAGAGGCCGTCGCCGGAGGCCAGCCGGTCGCGTGCGGCCTTGAGCCGGTCACGGGGCCGGTCCGTGCGCAGGCCCCACCCGTACGGCCAGAGCGGGTCGTACGCGGCGTCGCCCACGTTGATCGGCAGCTGCTCCGCCGAGCGGAACCAGGTGAACGGCAGCCGCCCGGTGTACGGCAGCGCGCCGAACAGCGGGTCGGCCACGCCGTCGCCCTCGGTGCCCGGCAGCCAGGAGGCCACCACGGCCTCGACGCCGGACAGGTCGCCGAGCAGCAGCGGACGCCCCGAGACGACCAGGACGACGCACTTCATCGCCCCGCACACCTTGTCGATCGCCGCCCGGTCGGCGGCGGCCAGGTTCAGGGTGCGGCCGGCGCGGCCCACGTCCCCTTGGCCCTCGGCGTACGGTGTCTCGCCCACCACCACGACGCCCACGTCGTGCCCGGACAGGCCGGCGGAGGCGTCCCTCGAGTAGGTCACCGAGGCGGCACGGGAGCGGATGGCCTGCAGGATCGTGGTGCCGGGGGTGATCGGCCCCGACGAGCCCTGCCAGCTGATCGTCCAGCCGCCGGTCTGGTTGCCGATGTCGTCGGCGTTCGAGCCGGCCACGTAGACCTTGGCGTCGCGGCGCAGGGGCAGCAGGCCGCCGTCGTTCTTCAGCAGCACCTGCGACTTGGCCGCGGCCGTGCGGGCGACCGCCCGGTGCGCCGCGGAGCCGACGTCGCCGATCCCCGACCGGTCGGCGTACGGGTGCTCGAACAGCCCCAGCCGGAACTTCTGCGCCAGGATCCGCGCGACCGCGTCGTCCACGCGCCGCACGGGCACGCGCCCGGCCTCCACCTCGGCCTTGAGCGTGCTCTCGAACGCCGGGTAGGCGTACGGCACCATGATCATGTCCAGTCCGGCGTTGATCGAGGTGCGCACGTCGCTCGCGTAGTCGCCGGGGATCTGGTCGATGGCCTGCCAGTCGCTGATCACGAACCCCGTGAAGCCGAGCCGGCCCTTGAGCACGTCCGTGATCAGCTCCTTGTGGGCGTGCATCTTGAGCGGGCCGTCGCCGAGGTCCACGCTCGAGAACGACGGCATGACGGTGGCCACGCCCCGCCTGACCGCCTCCTTGAACGGCGCCAGGTGAACCGCCTCCAGCTCCTGCCGGCCGACCTTGGTGACGCCCTGGTCGATGGTGTAGTCGCCGCTCGTCGAGGAGCCGTACGCGGTGCCGCCGTCGCCGACGTAGTGCTTGGCGGTGGCCAGCACGCCGTGGTCCTGGAGGCCGTCGATGATCGTGGCCATCCGCGACACCAGCGCCGGGTCCTCCCCGAACGACTCGTACGCCCGGCCCCAGCGGTCGTCGCGCGACACGCACAGGCACGGCGCGAAGTCCCACGGGATGCCGGTCGCCTTCACCTCCCGCGCGGTGATCTCGCCCTCCCGCTTCACGAGCTCGGGGTCGCGGGTGGCGCCCATGCCGACGTTGTGCGGGAAGATCGTCGCGCCGGTCACGTTGTTGTGGCCGTGCACCGCGTCCACCCCGTAGATCAGCGGCACCTGGAGCCTGGTCCGCTGCGCCTGGAGCTGGAACCCGTCGATCATGTCGGCCCACGCCTGCGGCGTGTTGGGCGTGGGTGCGGAGCCGCCGCCCGACAGGAGCGAGCCGAGCGCGTACGTGGCGATGTCGCTCTGCTTGCCCAGCGCGTTCCGCTCGGCCTGCGTCATCTGCCCGATCTTCTCCTCCAGCGTCATCCGCTGGAGCAGGTCGGCCACGCGCTCCTTGACGGGCTTGCGGGGGTTCACGTACGGGAGGCCGTGCGCGTTGATCACGACGACCGGCGCCTCGGCCGGGGGCCTGGTCCCGGCGCCGGACAGCTCGATCGGGATGGTCTCGGCGACCTCGTCCTGGCCGTCCTTCAGCGTCCTGATCGTGAACGACCTGGCGGCCCCGGAAGCCGTTCCCGCCGGGAACGTCAGGGTGCCCTCGGCGGGCGTGTAGTCGCTGCCGGGGGTGGCGGTGCCCGTACCGGTCCGGTAGGTCACGGCCAGGTCGGCGGGCAGGGGGCGGCCGGCGGCGGTGGTGACGGTGACGACCACCTTCGCCTCGCCCTGCTCGTTCACCGGGTAGACGGGCCTGTCGGTGGAGAGCCTGGCGGGGCGCGGGGGCGCCGTCCCGTAGAGCTCGACCTGGTCCCATTCGAGCGTGCCCTGCGCGGTCGGCAGCCGCATCGAGTAGCCCCACATGGCCACCAGATCCAGCTCACCGTCGGTGGGCGCGCCGCCCGGCTGGTAGTCGGTGCGCCTGGTGAAGCTCGAGAACGGCACCTTCACCTGCCGCCAGCCCGCCGCGTCGTCGGTGAACGACGACTCGAACAGCTCGGCGGCGCCCGCTCCGGCGCCGCCGTCCTTGATCTCGAAGAAGATCTTCTGGCCTGAGCCGGCGCCCTTCACCCAGAAGGAGAAGCCCTCGTACGGGGACCAGTCCTGCGTGGCGGCCAGATCGTGCGACCAGCCGCCCCACTGGCTCACGTGGTAGACGGACCTGAGCACCCGGTTGCTCTCCGCCGCCCCTGGCCGATCCTGGCCCGGTTCGATCGTGAGCGCGGGCGTCGAGGCCGCGTCGTTGCCCCAGGCGTACACGCCGGTGGGAACGGCGTCCGACTCGAAGTCGGTGATGGTGCCCGGCTCGGCCGCCACGGCGGCGTGCGGCGTGACGATCAGGGACGCGACCAGGGCAAGGGCCGCCCATAACGGGGGTCTGGATCGGGACACGGTACCTCCGGCTGGCGAAGAGAGCGCTCTCTCAGAAGAGATCGGCGCCCGGAGGCATTTCATAACAGCGCCACACCGGGCGGGGGCCGGACCCGTGAAAGAGTCCGGCCCCCGCCCGGTGCAGCGTCATGACTATGCTTGCTCGTCCTCCGAGGCGGCCGGGGCCGCCGCCGTGACCTCCGTGAGCAGGGATTCGGGGGTCGAGGCGAGAGCGCCGCCGACGGCGCCGATGGTGTGGGTGAGGCGGACGCCGGAGCCGTCCCGGCGGCCCAGCTCCTCCGGAAGCGGCACGGGCTTGCCCACGTTGGAGACCGCCTTGGCCGGAGCCGGACCCGCCCAGGCCAGCAGCAGCTCGTCCTCGCCCTTCAGGAAGCGCTGGGCCCGCACCCCGCCCGTCGCCCGGCCCTTGGCGGGGAACTCGGCGTAGTCGGACACCTTGCCGCCTCCCACCTGCGTGCCGGGCAGTGCCGTGGAGGAGCCGGCGACCGTGACCACGTGCGCGGGACGTTCGGGATCCACCACCCCGAACCAGATCACCCGGGCGCCGCCGTCCAGCCGGATCCCCGCCATGCCGCCCGCCGGGCGGCCCTGCGGGCGCACCAGCGAGGCCGGGTAGCGCAGGAGCTGGGCGTCGGAGGAGATGAACACCAGGTCGTGGGACTCGGACACGAGCTCGACGGCGCCGACCACGCTGTCGCCGTCCTTCAACGTGATCACTTCGAAGTCGTCGCGGTTGGCCGGGTAGTCGGGCACCACCCGCTTGACCACGCCCTGCGCCGTGCCCAGGGCCAGGCCGGGGCTGTCGGGGTCGAGCGAGCCCAGGCCGACCACCTTCTCGTCGGGCTGCAGCGAGACGTACTCGGAGACCGGGTGCCCGCCCGACAGGGACGGCGGATTGGCCGTGGTGGGCAGCGTCGGCAGGTCCACGACCTGGACTCGGATCAACCGGCCCAGCGACGTCACCACGCCGACCTCACCGCGTACGGACGTCTTGACGACCGACACCAGCACGTCGTGCGCCGAGCGCTCGCCCTCGCCCGGCAGCGGCGTGGCGTCGGAGGTGCGGGCCAGCAGGCCGGTCGAGGAGAGCAGCGCCAGGCACGGGTCGTCGGCCACCTGCAGGTCCACGACCGGGGTGCGGGTGACGCCCGGCGCCTCCAGCAGCACGGTGCGGCGCGGCGTGCCGTACTTCTTCGCCACGTCGGCCAGCTCGCCCGAGACCACCTGGCGGAGCTTGGTCTCCGAGGAGAGGATCTCGTTGAGCCGCGCGATCTCCTCGCTCAGCGTCTCCTTCTCCCGGTCGAGCTCGAGCTTGTCGTAGCGGGTGAGCCGCCGCAGCGGCGTGTCCAGGATGTAGGCGGCCTGGATCTCGGTCAGGTCGAACACGTCCATCAGCCGCGTGCGCGCCTGCGCCGAGTCGTCGGAGGCGCGGATGACCTGGATGACCTCGTCGATGTTGAGCAGGGCGATGATGAGGCCGTCGACCAGGTGGAGGCGCTCCTCGCGCTTGCGCCGCCGGAACTCCGACCTGCGGCGCACCACCTCGAGCCGGTGGCCGACGTAGACCTGGAGCATCTCGCGCAGCCCGAGCGTGCGGGGCTCGCCGTCGACGAGGGCGACGTTGTTGATGCCGAACGTCTCCTCCATCGGCGTCAGCCGGTAGAGCTCCTCGAGGACCGCCTCGGGGATGAAGCCGTTCTTGATCTCGATGACCAGCCGCAGGCCCTTGTGGCGGTCGGTGAGGTCCTTGAGATCGGCGATGCCCTGCAGCTTCTTGGCCGTCACCAGCTCCTTGATCTTGGTGACGACACGCTCGGGGCCGACGTTGTAGGGGAGCTCGGTGACGACGATGCCCTTGCGGCGCGGCGTGATCTGCTCCACCGTGCACCTGGCCCGCATGCGGAAGGTGCCGCGCCCGGTCTCGTACGCGTCGCGCACCCCCTGGAGCCCGATGATCGAGCCGCCCGTCGGCAGGTCCGGACCCGGCACGAACGTCATCAGCTCGTCCAGCGACGCGTCCGGCTTCTTGATCAGGTGGCGGGCGGCGGCCACGACCTCGACGAGGTTGTGCGGCGCCATGTTGGTGGCCATGCCGACCGCGATGCCGCTCGTGCCGTTGACCAGCAGGTTGGGGAAGGCCGACGGCATGACGACCGGCTCGGTCTCCTGCCCGTCGTAGTTGGGCTTGAAGTCGACGGTGTCCTCGTCGAGCGACTCGACCATGAGCATCGCCGCCGGGGCCAGCCTGGCCTCGGTGTAACGCATGGCGGCGGGCATGTCGTCGGGGGAGCCGAAGTTGCCGTGGCCGTCGACGAGCGGCAGGCGCATGGAGAACGGCTGCGCCAGGCGTACGAGGGCGTCGTAGATCGCGCTGTCGCCGTGGGGATGCAGCTTGCCCATGACGTCGCCGACGACGCGCGACGACTTGACGTGCCCGCGGTCGGGCCGCAGGCCCATCTCGCTCATCGAGTAGAGGATGCGCCGCTGCACGGGCTTGAGGCCGTCACGCGCGTCGGGCAGGGCACGCTGGTAGATCACCGAGTACGCGTACTCGAGATAGCTGGTGCGCATCTCCGAGGTGACGTCGATGTCGACGATCCGCTCCTCGAAGTCCTCAGTAGGGGGTGCAGTCGTGCGTCGGGCCATCTTGTGCTGCGCGGCTACCTCGGCCGTCGCGCCGAGGGGAAGCGCATCCTCCTTCTGTCCTTGTGCTGTAACCGTATCCGTCAGCTCGCTGGAGAAGCGTCAGATCGGCGGCTGAGGCGGCGGGTTGCGGGGTGTTTGCCCCTGGAGATGATGGCACGAGCGACGTTCACTGTGACGTATCCATCGCGCCTCATACGTCGGCGGGTGAAGGCGCTCACGTCACCGCAGCACCTCCTCGCCGATGGCCGAGCATTGCGCCGACGTCAAGATGATACTCGATGCCGGTCGCTTATCGCATACGTGTTCGATGCGCGCCGCCGACCCACTCTCTTGACCAAGCAATTGCTTGGTGTTACGTTCGCGGCACGAGGATACGGCTCTCACGGAGGCGTCATGATCGAGTTCCATCCCGTGACCAAGCACATCGGCGCCGAGGTCACCGGGGTCGATCTGCGCAAGCCGCTGTCGCAGGAAGAGGTCGCGGCCCTGCGCGCCGGCTGGCTCGAGCACCTCGTGCTGTTCTTCCGCGACCAGCACATCGACGACGAGCAGCACCTGCAGTTCGCCCTGAACTTCGGCACGCTCAACCACCCCGCCTTCAAGAAGGACTCCGCCAGCCCCATCCACGTCCTCGACCAGACCTCTCCCAAGGGCGAGGGCGGGGACGAATGGCACAGCGACAACACCTTCGAACCCACTCCGCCGATGGGCTCCCTGCTCCGCTGCGTCCAGCTGCCCAGTGTGGGCGGGGACACGTGCTGGGCGAACACGTACCTGGCGTACGAGACGCTCTCGCCCTGGCTGCAGCGGCTGTGCGACGAGCTGACGGCCGTGCACGACATCACGATGTCGATGAAGAAGGCGATCGCGAAGGGCCACCCGTTCGATCTGGCCGAGATCCAGGCGAAGTGGCCGCCGGTGGAGCGCCCGGTGGTGCGCGTGCACGCGGAGACCGGCCGCAAGGCCCTGTTCGTCAACCGCGCCTCCACGACGCGCCTGGTGGGGCTGACGGACCGCGAGAACGAGGCGCTGCTGCCGCTCCTAGTCGACCACATCCGCTCACCCGAGTACCAGGTGCGCCTGCGCTGGCGGCCCGGCACCCTCGCCTTCTGGGACAACCGGCCGACACAGCACTACGCCGTGGCCGACTACACCGAACGCCGCCGCATGCACCGCGTCACGATCAACGCCTTCCCCGAGCACGCCGATCCCGCCTGACCGCGAGGACGGTCATGGTGGCCGCGGGAGCGTGGTAACAAGGGGGAATGATTGAAGCCCCTGATGTGGCGATGCTGCGGGAAGAGGCCGAGGAGCGCTTGCGGGCGCTGGCGGGCGAGCACGCCGTGCTCCGCGACGACCAGTGGGCCGCCATCGAGGCCCTGGTGGTGGACCGGCGGCGGGTGCTCGTCGTGCAGCGCACCGGCTGGGGCAAGTCGGCCGTCTACTTCGTGGCCACCGCGCTCCTGCGCGAGCTGGGCGAGGGTCCCACGGTCATCGTCTCGCCGCTGCTGGCGCTCATGCGCAACCAGATCGCCGCCGCCGAGCGGGCCGGCATCAGGGCCGTCACGATCAACTCCGCCAACCCCGAGGCGTGGGAGGAGGTCTACGGCCAGGTCGCCGACGGCATGGTCGACGTGCTGCTGGTCAGTCCGGAGCGGCTCAACAACCCCGACTTCCGCGACAACGTCCTGCCCGAGCTGGCCGAGAGCGCCGGGCTCGTGGTGGTGGACGAGGCCCACTGCATCTCCGACTGGGGTCACGACTTCCGGCCGGACTACCGCCGGCTGGCCACGCTCTTCGGGGAGCTGCCGCCGGGCATCCCCGTCCTGGCCACCACCGCCACCGCGAACGCCCGCGTCACCCGTGACGTGGCCGAGCAGATGCGCCTGCCCGACGACGGCGGTGACGGCACGCTCGTGCTGCGCGGGCCGTTGGAGCGGGAGAGCCTGCACCTGAGCGTCGTCCGCCTGCCCACCGCCGAGCAGCGGCTGGCCTGGCTCGCGCAGACGCTGCGCGAGCTGCCCGGCTCCGGCATCGTCTACACGCTCACCGTCGCCGCCGCCCACGAGATCGCCGGATACCTGCGCGAGCAGGGCTTCGAGGTAGCCGCCTACTCCGGGCAGACCGACCCGGCCGAGCGGCTGGCGGCCGAGGAGGCGCTGCTGACCAACAAGCTCAAGGCGCTGGTGGCGACGAGCGCGCTGGGGATGGGGTTCGACAAGCCGGACCTGGGGTTCGTGGTGCACGTGGGGGCGCCGCAGTCGCCCGTCGCCTACTACCAGCAGGTCGGCCGGGCGGGGCGCGGCGTGGAGCGGGCCGAGGTCATCCTGCTGCCGGGGGTCGAGGACCGCGAGATCTGGGCGTACTTCGCCTCGCTGGCGTTCCCGCCCGAGCCCGTCGTGCAGGCGACGCTCCGCGCGCTCGAAGAGGGCGGCGTCATGTCCACACCGGCGCTCGAGACGGCCGTCGACCTGAGCCGGAGCCGGCTGGAGATGATGCTCAAGGTGCTCGACGTGGACGGCGCGGTCCGGCGGGTCAAGGGCGGCTGGGAGGCCACCGGCGAGCCGTGGACCTACGACGCCGAGCGTTACGCCCGCATCGCCGCCGAGCGCCGCGCCGAGCAGGAGGCCATGCTCGCGTACCTGACGACGTCCGAGTGCAGGGAGCAGTTCCTGCGCAGGCACCTCGACGACGAGGCCGCCACGCCGTGCGGGCGCTGTGACAACTGCACCGGGCGGCACCGCTCGCCGGAGATCGGCACGCAGGCCGTCGAGAGCGCCCGCCGGCGGCTGAGCAGGCCGGGCGTCGAGATCGAGGCACGCAAGCAGTGGCCGACCGGGCTGCCCGACCTGTCCGGGCGGATCAAGCCCGAGCTGGGCGCCGAGCCCGGCAGGGCCCTCGGCCGGCTGACCGACATCGGGTGGGGCAACCGGCTGCGGGAGCTGTTCAACGGGGACGACGGGCCCATGGCCGACGACATGTTCAAGGCCGTGGTGCAGGTGCTGTCGGCCTGGGAGTGGCGTGAGCGCCCTGTCGCCGTGGTGAACGTTCCGTCCGCGACGCGGCCCGCGCTCGTGCGCGCGTTCGCCGAGCGGCTGGCGTCGGTGGGGCGGCTGGCCTACCTGGGGGAGCTGGGCTATCGGGCGGGCTCGCCGGGGCAGCAGTTCAACAGCGCCAAGCGGGTGCAGGCGGTCCGGGCCACGCTCGCCATGCCCAAGGAGCTGAGCGCGTCCATCGCCGGCTGCGGCGGGCCGGTGCTGCTCGTGGACGACCGCGTCGACACGGGGTGGACGATGACGCTGGCTGCGGCCCTCATCCGGCACGCGGGCGCCCCGGCGGTGCTCCCGCTCGCGCTGGCCACCACTACCTGACGCCCATGGTCAGCAGGTCGTAGTCGCCATGGACCGGGCTGACGTGGACATTCGTGGCGTTCCGGCCGCGCAGCAGCAGCGTGCTCGTCCAGGCCGGCGGGACGAGCACGGCCGGGGAGACGCCGAGGTAGACGCTGCCATGGTCGCCCTCGCCCAGAAAGCCGGTGACCTCGTACGAGCCGACCGACGTGGGACCGCCCGGCCGTGACGGATGCACGCCCTGCATCCGGCTCCCTCATGTCGCGCTCAATCCCGACCTGCTCGCCGCCATAGCCATCGCAGAGCCGCCCACAAGGGGATCAACGCTCAAGCCTGACCGGCCTGGCGCGCGGGGCCGGTCAGAACGGTCTGAGGGGCCGGCCAGAAGGGGGGCGGGGCCGGTCAGAACGGCGGGCGGGCGCCCAGGTGCATGATCGCCTTCGCCGCCAGCCGGCAGCCCGAGGCGAGCGCCTCCGCCGGCGGCTTGCCCGCCAGCCAGGCCGGCAGGAAGCCGGCCGAGAACGCGTCGCCGGCGCCGGTGCCGTCCACGATCTTGTCGACCGGCTCGGCGGCCACGCGGACCGGGTCGGGGCGGCCGTTGCTGTACCAGAGGGCGCCTTCGGCGTTCATCTTGATGACGACCTGCGGGAACCACGCGGTCAGCACCTTGGCGGCGGCCTCGGCGTCGTCGCGCCCGGTCAGCACCTTGGCCTGCTCGGTGTTGGCGAACAGCAGCTTGGCCCCGTTGGTCCACTCCAGGAACGGCTCCGCCCCCGTGCGGTCCAGAGGCGCGGACGAGGCACAGTCGACCGAGATCGACATGCCGCCGCGCCTGGCCATGTCGAGCGCCGCGAGGCCCGCGTCACGCGAGCCCTCGTTGATCAGCGTGTAGCCCGACAGATGGAGGTGCGAGCCCCCCGTGAACAGGTCACGCGGCAGGTCCTCGGGCGACAGCGCCGCGTTGGCGCCCGGGTCGGAGAGCATGGTCCGCTCGCCCTTGTGCGTGACGAGCACCACGCAGGTGCCGGTGGGGCGCTCGGGGTCCATGACGAGCCGGGCGTCGACGCCGTAGCCCATCAACTCCATGTCACGGTTGCGCCCCGTGATGTCGGCGCCCCTGCGGCCGATGAAGGCCACCTCGGCGCCCTCGACGGCCAGCCACGAGGCGATGTTCGCCCCCGAGCCGCCGCCGTGCATGGTCACGATCGCCGGGGTGTCGCTCGCCCTGGCGAGCGCATAACGGGCGCGCGCGACCGCGTCGGTCATGAGATCGCCCACCACGACGACCCGCGTCATGATGTCACCACCTTGCTGCCTTCAGAACGAGCCTGGCCACGGCAAAAGTAACAGCTTCCGGGCTGCCCGTGGGGCGGTCCCAGGACACCGGGCTGCAGTCGATGCACAAGCGTTGTCCAACAGGGGCTCGGGTCTTGGCATGTGGGATGCGGGTTTACCCTCGTCGTTGTGGAGGCACACTATCCGGCCCACTGGGAGGCCGATGTCGTCCTGGCCGACGGCGGCACGGCACATGTCCGTCCGATCAAGCCCGCCGACGCGGACCGTCTCCGCTCTTTTTACTCGCGGCTGTCAGACGAGTCGATCTATTTCCGGTTCTTCGGGCCGAGGCCCCGGCTGTCCGACAGGGAAGTCGAGCGGTTCACGAACGTCGACTACGTCAACCGCGTCGCCCTGATCGCCACCATCGGCACCGAGATGGTGGCCGTCATCCGTTACGACCGGACCGGGCCGGGAGAGGCCGAGGTGGCCTTCCTCGTCGAGGACGCGCACCAGGGCAGGGGAGTGGCCTCCGTGCTCCTGGAGCACCTGGCGGCCACCGCCCGCGAGAACGGCATCGAACGCTTCGTCGCCGACGTCCTGCCCGCCAACATGCGCATGACGGGCCTGCTGCGCCAGGCCGGTTACACGGCCCAGAGCCAGTTCGAGGACGGCGTCGTACGCATGACGCTCGACCTGACCCCCACCGAGACCTCGACGGAGGTCACGCTCGCGCGCGAGCACCGGGCCGAGTCCAGGTCCATCGCCAGGCTGCTCACCCCCGGCTCGGTCGCCGTCATCGGCGCCTCGCGCGAGCCCGGCGGGGTCGGCCAGACCGTCCTCCGCAACCTGCTGGCCGCCGATTTCACCGGCCCCGTCTATCCGGTGCACCGGGAGGTGCGGGCCGTGGCGGGCGTGCGGGCCTATCCGAGCGTGGGGGCCATCGACGGCGACGTGGACCTGGCCGTGGTGGCCGTGCCCGCCTCGGGCGTGGTCGACGTGGTCAAGGAGTGCGCGGAGAAGGGCGTCCACGGGCTGGTGGTGGTCTCCTCGGGCTTCGGCGAGACGGGCCCGGAGGGCAGGGCCAGGCAGGACGAGCTGGCCCGCATCGCGCGTTCGTACGGGCTGCGCGTCGTGGGCCCCAACTGCCTGGGCATCGCCAACACCGACCCCGCCGTCAAGCTCAACGCCACCCTCGCCGCCACCCTGCCGTGCCGGGGCAAGGTGGGGTTCTTCAGCCAGTCGGGCGCGCTCGGCACCGCGCTGCTCCAGCGGGTGGCGCAGCGCGGCATGGGCATCTCGTCGTTCGTCTCCGCAGGCAACCGGGCCGACGTCTCCGGCAACGACCTGCTGCAGTACTGGGAGGAGGACGACTCGACCGAGGTGATCCTGCTCTACCTGGAGTCGCTCGGCAATCCGCGCAAGTTCACCCGGCTGGCCAGGCGCATCTCCCGGAGCAAGCCGGTCGTGGTGGTCAAGAGCGGCGGCACGCCCGCCGGCCACTCGGCGGAGGAGCTGGGCCTGCCGGACTCGGCGATCAGCTCGCTGTTCGAGCAGGCGGGGCTGATCAGGGTCGACGACCTCATCCAGCTCTTCGACGTCGGCCAGTTGCTGGCGTACCAGCCGCTGCCGGCCGGGCCCAGGGTCGCGCTCGTGACCAACTCCGACGCGCTCGGCCTGCTCGCCGCCGACTCCTGCCTGGCAGCCGGGCTGGAGCCGCGCCCGCCGGTCAACCTCGGTCCCGCCGCCGGAGCCTCGGAGTTCGGTACGGCGCTCGCCGGCGAACTGGCCTCCCCCGACGTGGACGCCGCCGTCGTGATCTACATGCCGCCCATCCCCGGCGACACGGACGAGGTGGCGGCCGAGCTGCTACGGGTCTCCAAGGACTCCGCCAAGCCGGTGCTCGCGACGTTCCAGGGCCATCTGGGTATGCACCCGTCGCTGCGCGTCGGGACCCGGGTGCCGGGGTGCGAGGTGACGCCGTCGCGCGGCTCGATCCCGTCGTACGCGGCGCCGGAGGAGGCGGTCAGGGCGCTGGCCCACGTGGTCCGCTATGCGAGGTGGCGCGCCCACCCGGCGGTGCCGCCACCGGAGCTCGACGGCATCGACACGGCCCGCGCCAAGCACCTGGTCCGCACAGCCCTGTCCATCGCCGCCCCCCACCCCGCCGCACGGGGTTCGTCGCCCGCTGGGGCCGCTGAACCGCCGTCCGCTCGGGCCACCGAACCGCCGTCCGCTCCGGCCGCCGAACCGTCATCCACACCGGACGACCTCAGGGACGCCTCCGCGAGTGTGGCGAGCGTTCCGGCTGAGGTGGCGGGTGGTCCCAGCCCGACGGCGGCGGGCTCCTCCGACGTGCCCTCGGGCCGGTCGCCGGGCGCATCCACCGAGTTGGCCCCTCCGAGCACCTCGGAGCCATCACCCCCCGCCGGGTCGACGACCGCTTCCGCCGGGTCGGCGGCCGCTCCCGCCGAGTCGCGGGGCGCCGTCAACGAGTCGCCGTCGGGTGTGTTCGCGCAGCCCGGGCCGCCGGTCGAGGTCGACGCCACCGAGTTGCTCTCCTGCTACGGCCTGACCGTCTGGCCGTCCGAGGTGGTGCGCTCGCCGGACGAGGCGGTGGAGGCGGCCGAGCGGCTCGGGTGGCCCGTGGTGCTCAAGGTGGCCGATCCCGGCGCCTCGCGCCGCGCGGGCACCGTACGCCTCGGCCTGACCGGCCCCGAGATGGTGCGGCACGCCTTCGCCGGGTTCGCGGGCCAGCTGGGCCAGGAGGTCGAGCTGGCGGTCCAGCGGATGGCGCCGCAGCCCGCCGTGCCGACCGTCGTGGGCGCCGTCGAGGACCCCGCGTTCGGCCCCGTCGTGTCGTTCGGGCTCGGCGAGGTGACCGCGCGCCTCCTGCTCGACCAGGGGTTCCGGCTGGCGCCCCTGACCCGTGAGGACGCCGCCGCCCTCGTGCGCTCCGTGCGGGCGGCCCCCCTGCTCTTCGGCCAGTACGGCTACCCGCCCGTGGCCGTGCAGGCCCTGGAAGACCTCCTCGTACGCGTCGGCCGCCTGGCCGGGGACCTACCGGAGGTCGCCAGGCTGGACCTGGACCAGGTGCTCGTCGGCGAGTCGAATGTCATCATCCTCGGCGCCCGCGCCACCCTGCGCACTCCGGCCGGCCCGCGCCTCGACGGCGGCCCTCGGAGACTCTCCTGATCCGCTCTCAGCGAATGACGGCGAATGGCGGCAAATGAAGTGAACCCAAGTGCCATCTGATGCCTGGATAAAAGACGTTATAGAGCGTTATATCCGGCGGGTGAGTGTACTGCCCGTCCCTGGCAGGATGGACCCATGAGGGAAACCCGAGTCTCCGCCGCGGGCCTGCGCGAAGCGATCGAGCGCAGCGGCTACTATCCCGACCTCGTCACCGACGCGGTCGAATCCGCGCTGGGCAAGGAGGCGGTGACCGCCTTCGTGGTCCATCACGAGGCCACGTTCGATCCCGCGATGGAGGTGCGCCGGCACGTCACCGTCCTGGTGCTGTCGGCGACGCGGCTGCTGGTCTGCCACACCGACGAGCACCCCGCGGTGGAGGGCGTCTCGACATCCCACGCCTCGACGACCACGGAGGCCGTCCGGCTGAGCCGTATCCAGTCGGTCGCGGTCACCCGCGTGGTGCCCGATCCCGCCTCGTACGTGCCGGGTGTCCCTCCGACGGAGGCGACCCTCACGATCGGCTGGGGCGCCATCTCCCACGTGGACCTGGAGCCGGCGACGTGCGGTGACGAAAACTGCGAGGCCGACCACGGCTACACGGGCGCGATCACGGCCGACGACCTGTCGCTCAGGGTCAGCGAGGCGGCCGACGGCCCGGAGGCGGTCACCCACGTTCTCGCCTTCGCCAAGGCCCTGTCCGAGGCCACCGCCCGCGCCGCCTCCTGAAACCGCCGCCCGAGGGGTGGAGAGGTCCGCGCGAAAAGGGAGAAATTCGCCAAGGCATAGGATGATGGGCATGCTGGTGCCGGGGTACGGCGGCGGGTCGCTGGCAGATCTGCCTGGGGCGTTGCTGGCGGCGCTGGGCGTCCACGAGCCCGGCACCTCTGCTACGTCGAGCGCTCCCGAGACGACCTCCGAAGGGCCTGGCACGGCGACCGCGCGCGACTCGGCCACCGCGTCGGCCACGGCGACCGCGCCGGACACGGCGACCACGCGAGACTCGGCGACCGCGCCCGACAGGGCCCCCACCTCCACCACGTCAAACGTCCCCCCGCTTGTCCTGGAGCCCGCCGAGCGCGTCTGCCTCTTCCTGGTGGACGGTCTGGGCGCCGAGCTGCTGCGGTCGCACGCCGATGCCGCCCCGTTCCTCTCCTCGATGGCGGGCAGGACGCTCACCGCCGGATTCCCCGCCACCACCGTCACCAGCCTCTGCTCCCTGGGCACCGGCCTGACACCGGGCGAGCACGGCATGCTCGGGCTGACGCTGGCCGTGCCCGGCACCGGTCACCTGTTCAACTGCCTGCGGTGGAGCCTGCCCGGCGGCCTGACCATGGATCCGGATCAGTGGCAGCCCGCCCCGACCGTCTACCAGCGCGCCGTACGGGCCGGGATCGACTCCGTCTACGTCGGTCCCGCGCAGTTCGAGGGCACCGGGCTGACCAGGGCCGTCTATCGAGGCGTGCGTTACGTGGCCGCCGACGCCGTGGGCGACCGCGTGGCGCGGGTGCACGAGGCCCTGCGGGCGGGTTCGGCGCACGTCACCGTCTACTACGGCGACCTGGACGCCGCCGGCCACATGACGGGATGGGGGAGCGAGGAGTGGCTCCGGCAGCTCGCCGTCGTCGACGACATGGCGCGCCGGCTCGCCGAGGGACTGCCTCCCGGCTCCGCGCTCTACGTGACCGCCGACCACGGCATGGTCAACGCCACCGAGAAGATCGACGCCGAGCAGGTGCCCGGGCTGATGGAGGGCGTGGCACTGCTCGGCGGGGAGGCCAGGGCCAGGCACGTCTACGCCGAGCGGGGCGCGGGGAAAGACGTGCTGGAGGCGTGGCGCGACACCCTCCGAGACAAGGCCTGGGTAGTGTCCAGGCAGGAGGCGGTGGAGTCGGGCTGGTTCGGGCCACGGGTGCGGGACGCGTGGCTGGAACGCATCGGCGACGTCGTGGCCGTGCCCCACACCGACCTGGCCATCACCGCCCCCACCCGCAACCCGATCGAGGCGCTCTTCATCGGATACCACGGTTCGATGACGGCGGCCGAGCAGCATGTCCCGCTCCTGGAGGTACGCACTTGACCAGCCCGCTGATCACACCTGCCGCGCTCGACGCGCTCGACGACGTCACGGTGCTCGACGTTCGCTGGCGGCTGGGCGGACCGCCCGGCGTGGAGTCCTATCGCGAGGGGCACATTCCCGGCGCCGTCTTCTGCGACCTGGACAAAGACCTCGCGGCGCCTCCCGGCGAGGGCGGCCGGCATCCGCTGCCCGAGGCGGAGGCGTTCCAGAGCGCGATGCGGCGGCTCGGGGTCTCCGACGGGCGGCCGGTGGTGGTCTACGACGACACCGCCTCCACGGTCGCGGCCAGGGCGTGGTGGGCGCTGCGCTACTTCGGCCACCAGGACGTTCGCGTGCTCGACGGCGGACTGCCCGCGTGGACCGAGGCCGGGCTGCCCACGACGAAGGACGTGCCGGCGTCCGGCCGCACCGAGGGTGACTTCACCGCGAGGCCGGGCGGGATGCCGGTGCTGACCGCCGACGAGGCGGCGGCGCTGGCCACCCAGGGCGTGCTGCTCGACGCCCGGGCCGCCGAACGCTACCGGGGCGAGGTCGAGCCGATCGACCCGGTGGCCGGGCACGTCCCGGGGGCGGTCAGCGCGCCCACGACCGAGAACGTGGGGGCCGACGGCCGCTTCCTCGCCCCAGCCGCTCTTCGTGACCGCTTCGCCGGGCTCGGGGCCGGCGAGGGCGTACCGGTGGGTGCGTACTGCGGCTCTGGCGTGACGGCCGCGCACGAGGTGCTGGCGCTGGAGGTGGCGGGCCTGCCTGCCGCGCTCTATGTGGGCTCCTGGTCCAACTGGGTCGCCGACCCCTCCAGACCCGTCGCCACGGGCTGACCCCGTCGTTCCGGTGGCTGGTCGTCCCGGTGACTGGCAGTCCCAGTGACCGGCCGCCACGGGCTGAGCAGCCGGCCGTGCGGCGCGGGCTGTGCGGAGGCGCGGGCCGTGCGGAGGCGTTGGCCTTCCGAGGCGTTGGCTGTGCGGAGGCGTTGGCCGTCCGAGGCGTTGGCTGTGCGGAGGCGTTGGCCGTCCGAGGCGTTGGCTGTGCGGAGGCGTTGGCCGTCCGAGGCGGTAGCTGTGCCGAGGCGCGGGCCGTGCGGCGGCGCCGGCTGTCCGACTGCGCCGGCCGCTCCGGCCGTGCGGCTGCTCGGGAGGGCCGGCCGCTCCGGTCGTTCGGCCGCCTCTCCAGAGGGCCGTGGCCTGCCGCGGGCTCTCCGCGTCAGTACAACGGGCGGCTGCCTGCGCCGAAGCAGGCGAAGCCGGTTTCGCCCGTCTTGGCGGCGGCGGACGCCAGCGCCGCGTCCGGTGGCAGGCCGGTCGCCACGAGTTCGTGGAACATGCTCATCAGCGCCCGAGCCGCCTCGTCGCGCACCGGCACCAGCCCGGCCACCACGCACGACGACCCCTTGGCCAGGAACGCCCCCGGCAGGCCCAGCGGCGCCCCCTCGACCGGCGCGCGCGACATCCCGGAGTTGCAGGCCGACAGCACCACCAACCCCGGCGACCGCGGGATGTCCAGCAGGTCGTACGCCATGAGCGACCCGTCCTCCATGGTGATCCCGGACACCAGCGGACTCCGCGCGTGAAAGACCCCGTGCGCGGCCAGATGCAGCACGTCAGCCGCCTCCAGCGCCTCCAGCACCGCCTTGGTGCGCCCCGGCACCTCGCGGCCGTCCGGGTGGCAGGCCAGTACGTCCGCCACCTCGGCGTGCGCGTGCGTCAGAGCGGGTCCGGCCGCCGCCACCACCACCGGTGGCCCGCCCTGACCGGAGAGAGCGACCTCCCTGGCGTGCACCCAGGCCTCCCTGGCATGCACCCAGGCGGCGGCGCCGGCGGCCACGCTCACCGGACGTTCGCGCAGGCACGGCAGCGCACCCCACGGCAGCGTGTGCAGGGCGCCCACCGGCACCATCACCAACGGCCCGTCGCCCAGCTCCGCCAGCAGCGGGTGCAACAGCAGCCGCTCGACCTCCAGGCCCGCCGCCTCGACGTTCCCAACGTCGCAGGGCGAGCACCCGACCGGTGCGGCGGAGCGGCGGCGTAGCGCGTACCGCAGGCGGACGATCGCCTCCTTGATCGTCCGCAGGTCGCCCACCCGCCGCAGCGCCACCCGCTCCCCAGTGATCACCACGGCCAGCAGGGCGTCCTCGTCCGCCACGAACTCCACCAGCGCCCCGGACCCCAGCCCGGCCCGCACCCGATCGGGCGTCACCGGCGAGCACGCATGCGAGGGTGCCGCCACCGCCCGCCACCGCTCCGCGAACTCGAACACTTCCCGCGCGCGCCCTCCACGCACCGCCAGCCCCAGCCCGAAGGCCGCCAGCCGCTCCCCGGCCCTGGCCGCGTGGGCGCGCAGCGAGGGGTCGTCGAACGTCTCCACCCGCTCGCTCACCTCCGACAGCCCGTTGCGGACCGCCCGGAACGCACCCGTGGCGTCCTCCTGCAGCGACGCCTCCAGCGCGAGCGCGTGCTGGCGTACGGGCGCCAGGATGTCCGGCGTCCGCGCGGGCTCGGCGGCCAGGGAGGTCAGCCGGGTACCGACCGGGGTCCACGGCTCCTCGCGCTCGGCGTGCTCGGTGAGGCGGGCGAGCTGCGCCGAGGCTGTCGGGTGGTCGTCGAGGGCCAGCGCCGCCTCGGCCGCCACCAGCCGCAGCGCGGCCGCCCCCTCGAGGTGGGCGGAGTCGTCCTCCAGCTCGTCCGCGCACGCGATCAGCTCGGCGAGCAGAGCGGGGGTGACGGGCTCGAGCGCCAGCCGGGCACGCAGGACGACCTCGTTCGCCAGCGGCAGCCACGAGGTGCGGCCCTGCGCGGCCAGCTCGGCGGCCGCCTGCTCGGCCACCTGCCGCGCCCGGTGCGCGTCGCCGGTGAGCAGCTCCACCTGGGCCAGCTTCAGCCGCGCCTCGGCCAGTGCCACGTGCGCGCCCGACGCCTCGAGATCGGGTACGGCCAGGCTCAGCATGGCCCTGGCCTCGCCGGGCAGATGGGCGGCCAGCAGGGCGCCGGCGAAGTCGGCCCGCATCGTGGCCAGCCGCTCGGGGAAGCCGAACAGGGTGTCCTCGGCCTCGCGGTAGTGCTTGAACGCCCCCGCGATGTCGCCACGCCGTACGGCGAGGAAGGGCAGGTTCGCCGCGGACAGGCGGGCCAGGTGCCGCAGCCCCGAGCTCTGGGAGATCTCCAGGCAGGCGGTGAGGTCGCGCATGGCGGCGTCCCAGTCGCCGCGGTAGGAGTGGACGAGGCCGCGGTTGAGCAGCCCGCCCGCCAGGAACCGGCGGTCGTCGATGGTGCCGGGAGCGGTCACGAGCACCCGCAGCGCGCGGTCGCAGGCGGCGATGGCCTCCTGGTGGCGGCCGAGGCGGGCCAGGGCCACCGCGCGCTGCGTGTCGAGCTTGGCGCGGTCGAGCGGCGAAAGATGCGACCAGGCCAGGGCGGCCACGTGCAGGGCCTGGCGTGGGTGACCGCGTTCGGTGCGTACGGTGACGAGGGAGAGGCGGGCCTGGGCGACCCGCTCCGGCGGGGCGTCCTCGGTGGCGATGGCCTCGCGGAGATGGTGCTCGGCGCTGCGGAGATCGCCCAGCTCGCGGGCGGCCAGCGCGATGGCTCTGAGTGCGACGGCCTCGGCCTCGGGATGGCGGGCGCGGCGGGCGGCGGCCAGGACGAAGCGGCCTGCCTGGAGTGCGTGATCGGGATCGACCAGGGAGCGCATGACGGCGGCCTCGGCCGCCACGACGAGTGGGTCGCGGTCGCCGGGCGGGTCTGGTGTCGCGCTCATGTCGGGGCCTTGATACGAAATGGCCGAGAGAGGGATCGCGGCTCTCTCGGCTGGTCGGTGGGTCGTCGGGTCGGGGGGTCAGGGACGGATGCGTACCCATCTGGTCTGGACGGGTTTCTGGCCGACCCGGTGGCACACGATGCTGAGCCAGCCCGGTGGCAGGCCGGTGACGGCGAACTCGCCCGTGGGCGTGACCCGCCGGGACAGTGTCAGATGAGGGGTTTTCACATCGATGAGGGCGCCCTCTCCGGGGTTGGGGGAGATGTGTCCGGCGACATCGATGAGGCCGTCGCCGATCGTCACCTCCAGATCGAAGGTGAGATCCGCCGTGACGAAGCGCACCAGGTGGGAGCCCTCGCCATCGCGTACGCCGCCGGCTGCGGCGCACTCGCCGGGAGCGGCCGTGACCGCTCCCGGGACCCGAAGCCCGTACACGTCACGTGCGGCGGCGGACACGTGACCGGGGATCGGGTCGTTCCCGGAGGCCAACCGGAGGGCCGCCAGGAAGTATTCATCGTTGATCATTGCGCTGTCTCCTGTAGTGAGAGCAGAGTGCGCAGTTTTTCCAGGCAGCGGGCCTTGGTCGGTCCGATGCTGCCTACGGGGAGCCCGAGCCGAGCCGCGATCTGCTGGTTGCCGACGTCGATGGCGACCAGCTGGAGGAGTGACCGGCAGGGTTCGGGCAGGGTGGAGACCGTCTTCCAGAGCAGGCGCCTGCCGTCGGCCTCCAGGACGGCGGACTCCGGGTCAGGGTCTTCGACGACCTCGAAGGAGGAGAGGCGCGGGCTCTCCTTCCGCAGCAGCAGGAGGGCTTCGCGGCGCACGGTCGTCATGAGCCAGCCCCCCACCCCCGCTGGATCCCTGATGCTCTGCAAGTGCTGCAGCAGGCGCAGCCAGGAGCCCTGGACCGCGTCCGCCGCGTCGGAGGGGCTCAGGCCGCACGCGCGGGCCACAGCCCACATACGCGGCCCGAACCTGGACTCCAGCTCGTCCCAAGCCGAGCGGTCTCCCTCAGCGGCCGCGACAAGCAGCTCCGCTGGATCCCGCATGCGGCCTCCTTTCGCCCGGCACGGACAGGCGATCATGCCTCCCCGTGATTACCTGAGGACTGAGCGTAAACTCTACAGACTCGCCGGGATGTGAACTCCCAGATCGGGAATTTGCCGGGCGCCCTCCGAGTCGAACAGGCGCCTGGCCACCTCCTTGGCCGGCTCGCTCTTGGCCGCGTCCGCGACGGCCCCCGCCACCAGGGCGGTGGCGAAGGACGTGCCACTCCACGTCGCGTAGCCGGCGAAGTCGCCCCCGTCCAGAAAACTGCTGGTCAGCCAGTCGCCGCGGGCGCAGGCGTCCACCCAGGTGCCGTAGCCGGAGTAGGGGGCCCTGCGCTCCTCGGACGCGTCCACGGCGGCCACGCCCACCACATTGGGCAGCGCCGCGGGCCAGAACGGCCGGTCGGACCCGGTGTTGCCCGCGCAGGCCACCGTCACCGTGTCCTGCAGCGCGGCGATGGCGTCGCCCAGGAGCTGAGGCGGCCGGTCGTCGAAGGTGTGGCAGCCGAAGGAGAGGTTGAGCACGTGTGGCGGTCGCTCACGCATGCGGAAGAGGGCGCGTGCGACGGACGCCTCGTCGCTGATGCCGTCGCCGTCGAGCACCCGGTGCACCCGCAGCGCCGCGCCCGGTGCCCGGCGGGCCAGCAGGCCGGCGATGAACGTGCCGTGGCCGGCCTGCGAGCCCTCGGTCGCGTCGGCGTCCTCCGGGGCGGTCTCGCCGTACCAGTCGCTGCCGGCCCACCACGGGTGCTTGGCCACGCCGGTGTCGAGCAGCCCCACGACCACGTCCGAGTGGGACCGGCCCGGTTTGTGGGGGATGGGCGGGACGGGGAAAGGTCTGGACGCGGGACCGCCGAAGAACAGGGGCTGGCCGCGGAGGACGTGGTTCGGCGACGCTCTGAGGCCCTGTTCGCGTAGTTCGGCCGTGATCTCGCAGGGGTCGGCGCCGGGCGACAGGTGGATCACGCAGACGCCGTCCGCCTCCGAGACCGCCTGGGTCCACCGCCTGGCGGCGGAGAGCGCGGGGCGGTCAGTCAGCACCTGACCAGGCCGGATGAACGCCGCGCCGACAGATTGCATTTCCATGAGGCGGTATGTTTCCCCGCTCGTCCAACTGTCACATGCCACTCCCGCACCAAGTTGGTATGGCCCCCCTCTGGTGTCAGATAGCGACCGACGGTAGTCTCTCCCTAGTCACTTGTGATCATCCCGGGGCGAGGCCGTTGGGGAAGGCGCACCTCGTACCGAAACGGGAGGTCCGGTGTCTGCTCGTGGCGTCCTTTACGTCCACTCGGCTCAGCCCGCGCTGTGCCCTCACATCGAATGGGCAGTCGCGGGTGTCCTTGGCGTGCCCGTAGACCTGACGTGGACGCCGCAACCCGCCGCGCCCAACGTCGTGCGCGCGCAGGCGGAGTGGGAAGGCAGGCCGGGCATCGCCGCGGCCATCGCCTCCTCGCTCATGGGCTGGCAGCGCCTCCGGTTCGAGATCACCGAGGACGCCTCGCCGGGTGTGGACGGGTCCCGCCACGCCTACACGCCGACCCTCGGCGCCTTCACCGCGGTCATCGGCGTCGCGGGCGACATCATGATCCCCGAGGACCGGCTCAGGACCGCGATGATGATGGCGGCCCAGGGGCGGTGTGTGCTGGAGGACGAGCTGGACAAGATGCTCGGGCGGCCCTGGGACGAGGAGCTGGAGCCGTTCCGGTACGCGGGCGACGGCGCCCCGGTCCGCTGGCTCCACGCCGCCGTCTGACCCGCGCCACGGGCTCCCGTCACCCAAGAGGCCCCGCACCGACGCCGGTGCGGGGCCTCTTGGGAAGTCGGCCGGGCCTCGCCCCCAAGGGCAGGGGAGGCACACGCCGAAAGGACCCCGCCGATGCCGGCGAGGTCCTTCGGAAGAGCTCGGAGTGGGGTTACAGGGGGATGTTGCCGTGGGCGCCGCGGGCAGGCGTGGCCTGGGCGAGGACCTTGGCGATGGCGCCGCGCGTCTCCGCGGGCTTGATCACCTCGTCGATGACCCCCAGCTCCTGCGCCCGTACGAGCCCACCGGCCAGCTTCTCGTGCTCGGCGGCCAGCTGCTGCTCCAGCTCCGCCCGCTCCTCCTCCGGCGCCGCGGCCAGCTCGCGCCGCTTGAGGATGCGTACGGCCGCCACCGCCCCCATGACCGCCACCTCGGTGGTCGGCCAGGCGAACACCTTGGTGGCGCCGAGCGCGCGGGAGTTCATCGCGATGTACGCCCCGCCGTACGCCTTCCGCGTCACCAGCGTGACCCGCGGCACCGAGGCCTCGGCGAAGGCGTGCAGCAGCTTGGCCCCCCGCCGGACGACCCCGTCGTGCTCCTGCCCGACCCCGGGCAGGTAACCGGGCACGTCCACGAGGACAACCAGCGGCACTCCGAACGCGTCACACATACGAACGAATCGGGCGGCCTTCTCGGCGGACGTGGCGTCGAGGCAGCCGCCGAGCCGCATCGGGTTGTTGGCGATCACACCGACCGTCCGGCCCCCGAGGCGGCCGAGCGACGTGACGATGTTGGGCGCCCACTTCGGGTGCAGCTCGATGCCGGTCTCGTCGAGCAGGCCGTTGACCAGCGGCTTGACGTCGTATGCGCGCCTCGCCGAGTCGGGCAGCAGCGTGGAGAAGTCCACTTCCTCGATTTCTCCGGTGCGCACCCGGCCCTGGTGGCCGAGGAGCGTGGCGAGCTGGCGCGCCTTGACGTACGCGTCGGTCTCGGACTTGGTGACGACGTGCACGACGCCGCTGCGCTTGCTGTGGGGCTCGGGGCCGCCCAGTGCCGCGGCGTCGACACTCTCGCCGGTGACGCTGCGGACCACGTCGGGGCCGGTGACGAAGATGCGGCCGGAGTCGGCCAGGATGACCAGGTCGGTCAGCGCGGGGCCGTAGGCGGCGCCGCCGGCGGCCGCGCCGACGACCACGGAGATCTGCGGCACCACGCCGGACGCCTTCGTCATGGCGGCGAAGACCGTGCCGACGGCGTGCAGCGACTCGACGCCTTCGGCGAGTCGCGCACCGCCGGAGTGCCAGATCCCGATGATCGGCACCCGTTCACGGACGGCCACGTCGTAGGCGTGCACGATGTGCTCGCAGCCCTCGCTGCCCATCGCGCCGCCCTGGAAGCGGGCGTCACTGCAGAAGGCGACGACGGGAACACCCTCGACGCGGCCCATGGCGGCCAGCACACCGCTCTTGTCCTGGGGAGTGATCAGCCGCAGCGAGCCCTCGTCGAGCAGCGCGGCCAGCCGGACGACGGGATCACGGGGATCCGCAGGCTCCTGTGAGGAGCCGTCTGCCGTCACCCTGTTGTCCAGCACGGTCATGTCAGGCTCCCTTGAACACGACGGCCACGTTGTGGCCGCCGAACCCGAACGAGTTGTTGACCGCGGCGATGTCACCTTCGGGGAGCGTGCGGTTGGCCCCGTAAACGAGGTCCACCTCGATGCCGTCGTCGGGGTTGTCGAGGTTGATGGTGGCGGGAACGATCCGCTCCTGCAGCGCCTTGATCGTGAAGACGGATTCGATGCCCCCGGCCCCGCCGAGCAGGTGGCCGGTCATGGACTTGGTGGAGGTCACCAGCGGGTGGTTGCCGATGGCCTTGGCCACCGCCTGCACCTCGCCGACGTCTCCCGCGGGGGTGGAGGTGGCGTGCGCGTTGACGTGCTTGACGTCGAGACCGGTGATGTCCGCGTCGTTCAGCGCCTGCGTCATCGCCATGATGATGCCGCGGCCCTCGGGTTCGGGCTGGGTGATGTGGTGGGCGTCGGCGGAGTAGCCGACGCCGGCGCAGTAGGCGTAGATCCGCGCGCCGCGCGCCTTGGCGTGCTCCTCGGACTCCAGCACCACGATGCCGGCGCCCTCGCCGAGCACGAACCCGTCACGGTCGCGGTCCCACGGCCGGGAGGCGCCCTGCGGGTCGTCGTTGCGCTGGGACATGGCCCGCGCGGCGGCGAAGGCGGCCATGTTGAGCCCGTGGATGGCGGCCTCGGTGCCGCCGGCGACCACGATGTCGGCGCGGCCGGCCCTGATCATGTCCATCGCGTGGCCGATGGCCTCTGCTCCGGACGCGCACGCCGACACGGTGGCGTGCACGCCGGCCTGGGCACCCAGGTCGAGGCCGATCCAGGCGGCAGGCCCGTTGGGCATGAGCATCGGCACCGTGAACGGCGAGAGCCGATTCCAGCCCTTCTCGCGCCAGGTGTCGTAGGCGCTCAGCGTGGTGCTGATGCCGCCGATGCCGCTGGAGACCACGACGCCCAGCCGCTCCGGCGCCACCTCGGGAGCGCCGGCGTCCTGCCAGGCCTCCCTGGCGGCGACCAGCGCGAACTGCTCGCTGCGGTCGAGGCGGCGGGACTCGGGCCGGGGCAGCACCTCGGTGGGATCGACAGCTGCCGTCCCCGCGAACTTCACGGGGACGGCGTCGATCCAGTCCGTGGTGAGGGTCTCGACACCCGACTGACCGGCGAGGAGCGCCGTCCAGGTCGAGGTGACGTCTCCACCGACGGGCGTCGTCGCGCCAAGCCCGGTGACGACGACACGTGCCCGGTTCGCACTCACTTTTTCGCGCTCCTTGCTAGCCAGAATGAATGGGGTTGGTCTCAGCCCTGGATGAAGTTGAGGACGTCCTTGACCGTCTTCAGGTTCTTGAGCTGGTCGTCGGGGATCTCGACGCCGAACTCGTCCTGGGCGGCCACGGCGATCTCGACCATGGACAGGGAGTCGATGTCGAGGTCGTCCACGAAGCTCTTCTCGGGGGTCACGTCCGAGGCCGGGATGCCGGTGATCTCGTTGATGATCTTGCCGAGGCCCGCGAGGATCTCCTGCTCGGTGGCAGCCATGTCGATGGTTCTCCTTTGATTTCTGGGTTCTGTACGGCAGCGCCGTACAAGCTCTTGATGGGTGGGGGGAGGCTAAGGGATCTCGATCACTTGGGCCGCGTACGTGAGGCCCGCGCCGAAGCCGAGCAGCAGCGCGAGGTCGCCGGAGCGGACCTCGCCGCGCTCGATCATGCGCGAGAGCGCCAGCGGGATCGAGGCGGCCGAGGTGTTGCCCGCGTTGACGATGTCGCGGGCGATCACGGCCTTGTCGGCGCCCAGCTTGCGGGCGATGGCCTCGATGATGCGGAGGTTGGCCTGGTGCGGCACGAACGCGCCCAGCTCCGCGGGGTCCACGCCCCCCCGCTCGCAGGCTTCGAGCGCCACCGGGTGGAGCGCGGTGGTCGCCCAGCGGAAGACGGTCTGGCCCTCCTGGTGGAGGAAGTGCTCGCGGTCCGCGACGTTGATGGCCTCGGACTTGTCGCCGGCGCTGCCCCACACCACGGGGCCGATGCCCGGGGTCTCGGAGGCGGCCACCACCGCGGCGCCCGCGCCGTCGGCGAAGATCACGGCGGTGGACCTGTCGGTCCAGTCGACCCACTGCGACAGCTTCTCCGCGCCGATGACCAGCACGTTCCTGGCCGCGCCCCCGCGGACGGCGGCGCTCGCGGTGGCGAGCGCGTAGCAGAACCCGGCGCAGGCGGCGTTCACGTCGAACGCGCCGGGCGCCTTGATGCCGAGGCGGTGGGCCACGACGGCGGAGGCGTTGGGGATCTGGGTCTCGAGCGTGCAGGTGGCCACGATGACCAGGTCGACGTCCTCCGGCGACAGGCCGCTCGCGGCCAGCGCCTTGCCGCCGGCGATGGTGGCCATGTCCTCGACGGACTCGCCGTAGGGGGCGATCCGGCGCTCCTTGATGCCGACGCGGGACTGGATCCACTCGTCGTTGGTGTCCATGGTCTTGGCCAGGTCGTCGTTGGTGACGACGTTCGCCGGCTGGTAGTGGCCGAAGGCGAGAATCTTGCCGCCCGGGGCGATGTCGGGGACCTTCACTTGATCAGCTCCCTGGCCGCTTCGAGGTCGTCGGGGGTCTTCAGCGCCACGGTCTGAACGCCGGACAGGCCGCGCCTGGCCAGGCCGGTGAGCGTGCCGCCGGGCAGCAGCTCGATCATCTTGGTGGCGCCGAGCGCGCCCATGGTCTGCATGCACGAGTCCCACCGCACGGGGCTGCTGATCTGCTTGACCAGCCGCTCCACGAACTCGGCGCCGCCGGAGACCGCCTGGCCGTCCGAGTTGGACAGCAGCGTGATGCCGGGGTCGGCGGGCACGACGGTGGCGGCGGCCTCGCGCAGGCTCTCCACCGCGGAGGCCATGTGGCGGGTGTGGAAGGCGCCTGCCACCTTCAGCGGGATGAGGCGGGCGCGGGCCGGCGGGTCGTCCTTGAGCGCGGCGAGCTGCTCGAGCGTGCCGCCCGCCACGATCTGGCCGGCGCCGTTGATGTTGGCGGGGGTCAGGCCGTGCTTGTCGATGGCGGCCAGGACCTCGTCCTCGGCGCCGCCGAGCACGGCGGTCATGCCGGTCTCGGTGACGGCGGCGGCCTTGGCCATGGCCTTGGCGCGCTCGCGGACCAGCGTGAGCGCCTGCTCCTGGGTGAGCACCCCGGCCAGCGCGGCGGCGGCGAACTCGCCCACACTGTGGCCGGCGACCACGTCGGGAGCCGCGCCGAGCACCTCGGCCGAGGCCAGCGCGGCGGCCACGAGCAGGGGCTGCGCGACCGCGGTGTCGCGGATCTCGTCGGCGCCGGCGGTGGTGCCGTAGGCGATCAGATCGAGCCCGACGACCTCCGACCAGGTGCCGATTCTGTCGGCCACGCCAGGCAGCTCGAGCCAGGGGGCCAGGAAGCCTGGCGTTTGGGCACCTTGGCCCGGAGCGACGAGTACAAGCACAAACCCCACCTTGCCCTGTAGAACTCCGACACGCGGATAATGATCCGCACGAACTTCCTCCGGGGGGTTTTGTAGGAAGCCTACAGTGGGGGTTTCGCCGCCATTACGTTAGGGCGCGCCATGTTTCGGCGCTCTCCGACAACCGCCCGAGAATCAGTCCGACCTGGAGAGTGAAGGCCGACCTGCCCTCGGTGGGCTGGTATCCGGTCAGCTCGGTGATCTTCTTCAGGCGGTAGCGGACGGTGTTGGGGTGGACGAACAGCAGCCGCGCCGTCGCCTCCAGCGAGGTGCCCTGCTCCAGGTACGTGGCCAGCGTGTCGAGCAGCGGCGTGCCGGCGAGCGGCAGGTAGACGTTCTCGATGAGCTGCTGCCTGGCGTCGTCGTCGCCGTCGAGCGCCCGCTCGGCCAGCAGCTCCTCCGAGTGCACCGGCCTCGGCGCGTCGGGCCAGCCGCACGACGCCTTCAGCCCGGCCAGCGCCGCCCTGGCGGAGCTCGCGGCGGCGTGCAGGTCGGCGACCTCGGGGCCGATGACGATGGGGCCCATCCCGAAGCGGTGCACGACCTGCTTGGCCGCGTCGTTGACGCTGCCCGCGCCGCCCACGATCACGATCAGCCGGTCGCCCTGCACGCCGGCCAGCAGGTCCATGCCGATGCGGCGGCCCTTCTCCCGCAGGCCGTCGATCACCGCGCGGGGATCGTCGTCGGGGGCGTGGCCGGCGATGACGACCACGGGAGAGGAGGTCCAGCCCAGCGCGGCCGCCCAGGAGTGCAGGCCGTCGTCGACCTCGCCGCGTACGAGGGCGTCCACGATCAGGGCCTCGAGCCTGGCGTCCCACGACCCCCTGGCCTCGGCCTCGCGGGCGTAGACGTGGGCGGCGGCGAAGGCGACGTCGCGGGTGTAGCGGAGCATCGCCTGCTGGAGCTGGTCCTCACCGCCGGGCGCGGCCAGCTCGTGGGCCTGCGCCTCGACCACCTCGACCACGACCCTGACGATGTCGACGGTCTGCTGGAGCGAGATGGAGCGCTTGAGCTCGCGCGGGGCCGTGCCGAAGAACTCGATGCTGGGGGTGGGGCGATCCTCGCCGGCGGTCGAGAACCACTCGACGAACGCGGCGATGCCGGCCTGCGCCACGAGCCCCACCCACGACCGGTCCTCCGCGCTGAGCGCGCGGAACCACGGCAGCTGCTCGTCCATGCGAGCCATCGCGGCCGTGCCGAGCGAGCCCATGGCCCGCTCGAGCCTGCGTGTGGTGTCCTCGCGGGTCCGGTCTGTCACGCCTCCTAGAGTGCCAGCTCCGCCCGGATGACCGCGACGGCCGCTCGGTGCCTGTCGCGACGCCGCGACGGCCGCCGGCCGCTCTGCCGCGGTCAGGACGCCGTACGTACGGGCGGCTAGATGACCGCGACCGCGGTGATGAGGCCGATCGCCACGTGCGTGACGGCGAGCAGCCGCGCGCCCGGCTGCAGCTCCTGCTCCTTCACCAGGTCGCGTACGGAGATGCCCACGACGCGGTCGAACACCAGCATCGCCACGGTCTGCACCACGATGCCGACCAGGCCGAACACGGCCGTGCCCGCCAGTCCCTCCGCGAGCCGGCCGCCGGAGGCCCAGATGGAGGAGGCCACGATCAGGCCGACGGCGGCCAGGGCGGAGGTGGTGAGCAGCGTGGCGTTGGGGTTGCGCTGGGTGCGGATGATCTCGCTCAGTTTGCCGGGGGTGGCCCAGTCGATCACGTAGAAGCCGACGATCATCAGGATCACGCCGACGGCGGCGTAGGCGGCGATGGCGCCGGCGCCGCGGGCGAGGGTCTCGAGAAGGGTCACGGTGATTCCTCTTCAGGGGGTCAGGCGATGAGGTGGGGGACGAACGAGGAGGTGTCGTCGGTGATCAGGCCGCTCGTCTCCCTGATACCCAGTCCGGCGGCCTCGTCGGCGACCACCCAGGCACCGAGCACCGGCCGCTGCCCCTCGAACTCGGGCAGCGCCTCGAAGCCCTGGAAGACGTAGCCCTCCTGGCCGTAGGAGCCGGGCGTCTCCTGGACGCCCTCGGGGGTGACGATGCGCATGGAGGCGCCCTCCCTGCCGAGCAGCGGCTTGGCGATGTAGGAGGTCAGCTCGCGCGGCCCGTCGAGGTAGGCGGGCAGCAGGTTGGGATGGCCGGGGAAGAGCTCCCACAGGACGGCCAGCAGCGCCTTGTTGGACAGCAGCGTCTTCCACAGCGGCTCGACCCAGGTGGCGTGCCGTACGGCGTGCCGCCCGAACTCGTCGGCCAGCATCCACTCCCAGGGGTAGAGCTTGAACGCCGAGCGGATCGGGCGCTGCTCGACGTCCACGAAGCGGCGGTTGAGTGAGTCCCAGCCGATGTCCTCCATGGCGATGGCCATCGTCCGCAGGCCGCCCTGCTCGGCGGTCTCCTGCAGGTAGGCCACCGTCATGGCCTCCTCGCCGGTCTCGTCCGCGTTCGTGAACGCGAAGTGCGTCGGCCCCGGCGGCAGCCGCAACTCGCGCCAGCGCTCGATGAGCCGTTCGTGGACGGAGTTCCACTGGTCGGCGCCCGGGTGGACGTCCTGCAGCCAGAACCACTGCACAACCGACGACTCCACGAGCGAGGTCGGCGTGTCGGCGTTGTACTCCAGCAACCTCGCCGGCCCCGTGCCGTCGTAGCGCAGGTCGAAGCGGGCGTACAGATGCGGGTCGCGGCGCTCCCACGAGCGCGCGACCTCCTCCCACGCCCACTCGGGGATGGCGAAATCGGCGAAGCGCCCCGTCGTGACCACGTGTTCGGCGGCGCTCAGGCACATCTCGTGGAGCTCTCCGACCTGCTCCTCCAGCGCCTCCACCTCGTCCAGCGAGAAGACGTAGTGCACGGACTCGTCCCAGTAGGGCCGGGCCAGCCCCGACGGGTGCGCGGCCCGGTGGTAGGCCAGGCCCTGGCTCTCGATCGTCTTCTCCCAGCCCGGCCTGGGAGTGCCATGCTCACGGCGCATGTGTCAGCTCCCGCTGCTCCAGCGGTTGCCGAAGCCACCGCGCTGGATCTCTTTCCCCGAGCGGCTGCTGATGGTCACGTCGGACGGGCGGTAGGTGCTGCCGTTGTACACCCGGTCGCCCCTCCTGGTGCCGCCGTAGTACCAGTGGTACGCCCCGTGCGAGCCGCCGTTGCTGAGCCGGTACGAGCTGTTGTTGTCGTCGTCGTCGCAGTAGGAGTCGTCCACGACCTGGTAGGAGCCCGGGTCGGGAGTCGGCGTGGCGCCGTCGGTCGTGAGCGTGGGCGTGTCCTCCTCCACGAGGAGGACGCAGTCGGCGGTGACGTCGTCGTCGTTGGACTCGGCGATCGCCCAGACGGCGACCATCGTCACGGACAGCGCGCCGAGGACTGTCAGCACGACGGCCTTGGACGACTTGCGCTCTGGCGCGTCTTGGTGCTGGGGCGGTGGTGCCATCAAGCTCCTGCTTTCCTGGGCCGATCAGCCTATCGGTGGTGCTTGTCCGCGTTCAATCCGGAAGGTGGCCGATCTGGCGGGTGCCGGCTGCCGGGGGGTATGAAGTGACCCATGGAACCGGTTGAGGCACTACGCGAGATCGCCTTCCTGCTGGAGCGCGCCGGAGAGCCCACGTATCGCGTGCGAGCCTTCCGCCGCGCCGCCGAGGTCGTCGCCGACCTGCCCGGGGACGAGCTGGTGCGGTTGTCCCGCACCGGCGGACTCGGTGACCTGCCGGGCATCGGGAAGGTCACCACACTGGTGATCAACGAAGCGCTGGAGGGCCAGGTTCCGACCTATCTGCGCAGAATGCGGGCGACCGCCGGAGTCCAGCTCGACGAGGAGACCGCCGCCCTGCGATCCGCGCTGAAAGGGGACCTGCACAGCCATTCGGACTGGTCGGACGGCGGCTCGCCGATCGAGGAGATGGCGGAGGCGGCCATCGGGCTCGGCCACTCCTACCTGGCGCTGACCGACCATTCACCCCGGCTGAGCATCGCCAAGGGGCTGTCGGCCGAGCGGCTGGAACGTCAGCTCGACGTGGTGGCCAAGCTGAACGAGCGGCTGGCCCCGTTCAGGATCCTGACCGGCATCGAGGTGGACATCAACCTGGACGGCTCGCTCGACCAGACCGACGAGCTGCTCGGACGGCTGGACGTGGTGGTGGCCAGCGTCCACTCCAAGCTCCGCATGGACGGCGAGGACATGACCCGCCGGATGGTCACCGCCATCGCCAACCCCCTGGTGGACGTGCTCGGCCACTGCACGGGACGGGTGGTGCAGGCCGGGGGCAAGCGTGGCGAGCGCCGCCCCGAGTCGTCGTTCGACGCCGAGCTGGTCTTCGAGGCGTGCCGCCGCTTCGGGGTGGCGGTGGAGATCAACTCCCGGCCCGACCGTCTCGATCCCCCCAAGCGGCTGATGCGGCTGGCGTACGAGATGGGGTGCGTGTTCGCGATCGACTCCGACGCCCACGCGCCCGGGCAGCTCGACTGGCAGCGGTACGGCTGCGAGCGCGCGGCGAGATGCGGCGTCGAGGCGGACCGGATCGTCAACACCTGGCCGGTGGGGCGGCTGCTCGAGTGGGCCGCGGCCTGAGCCGCCCCTACTTGCCGACTCCGTCAGCGGGCCTACTTGCCGACTCCGTCAGCGAGACCCTTGATGATGTAGCGCTGGCCGAGGAAGAAGAGCAGGACCACGGGGAGCGCCGCGATCACCATCCCGGCGAAGACGACCGGGTACTCGGTGCCGTGCTTGCTCATCAGGCTCGTCAGGCCCACGGGCAGGGTCTGCACGCCGGTCCCGCTGGTGAAGATCATCGCGAAGAGGTACTCGTTCCAGGTGAAGAGGATGTGCAGCAGGATCGTCGAGGTGAGGATCGGCTTGCACATCGGCAGGATGATCCGCCAGAACGCCGTCCACCGGCCCGCGCCGTCCATCTCGGCCGCCTCGTCCACCTCGCGGGGCAGGTCGATCATGTACGCGCGGATGAGGAAGGTCGTGAACGGCACCCGGAAGGCGGTGTAGAGGATGAGCAGCGCCCAGAACGTGTTGTACAGCCCCATCGCCTGGAACATCTTCACCAGCGGCACGAGCGCCACGGTGGGGGCGAGCATGAGCCCGCCGAGTATCGCCGCCGTGAGCGTCCTGTTGAGCGGGATGTTCACGCGGGTGAGGCCGTAGGCGGCCCACGCGCTGACGAACACGGTGGCGACCGTCGAGGTCAGCGTGACCAGCACGCTGGTGGTGAGGTAGTCGCTGACGCCGCGGTTCCACGCCTTGGCGTAGTTCTCGAAACTCCAGTGCAGGGGCAGCGCGAACGGGTCGCCGAAGAGCTCGGCGTTGGTCTTGAACCCGTTGAGCGTCATCCACAGCAGCGGATAGAGCACGACCACCGCGAGGGACAGCAGGAAGGCCCACATGAAGACGCGGGCGATCACTCCGAGGAAGCTCAGGCGCGTCACCATTCCACCCTTCTCCTGCGGGTGACCCAGAGCTGCGCCACCGCGATGCCGAGCGTGATCAGGAACAGGACGTTCGCGATCGCGGCGGCGTAGCCGAAGTTGTTGCGGACGAACCCGCTGCGGTACAGCCAGGTGCCCAGCACCTGGGTCGAGTTGTTCGGCCCGCCGGCGGTCATCACCATGACCTCGTTGAACACCTGGAAGGCGCCCGAGATGGTGACGATCGCCATGAGCCCGGTCATCTCGCGCACGAGCGGCACCGTCACGTGGAAGAACCGGCGGACCGCGCCGACGCCGTCGATGGCGGCGGCGCCGTAGATCTCCGAGGGGATGCGCTGGATCGCGACCGCGAACAGCAGCGTGGAGTAGCCGAAGCCCTGCCACTGGCTCATCGCGACGATCGCGGACATGGCCGTGCTCTCCTGACCCAGCCACGCCTGGGCGAACTGGCCGAGGCCCACCGCCTTCAGGGCGTGGTTGAGAGGGCCGAGGTTCGGCTCGTACAGGAAGTAGAAGAGCAGCCCGGAGACGGTCAGCGAGATCGCCGAGGGGATGAAGTAGACCGCGCGCAGGCCACGCCGCCACCGCTCGCTGCCGATGCTCTCGATGAGCGCGGCGAGCAGGAGCGCGCCGAACACCTGGAACACGACGGAGACCACCGCGTACAGGACGTTGTTCCCCAGCGACGTCCAGAACACCGGGTCGTCGACGAGCTTGACGTAGTTGTCGAGCCCGACGTACTCCTGGCTGCCGCTGTAGATGTCCCACTTGAGCGTGCTGAACTGCAGGTTCTGCACGAGCGGCAGGTAGACGAACACTCCTACCAGCACGAGGGCCGGCAGGACCCACACGAGCCTGAGCGTGGCGCGCACGTACGCTCTCCCCTACTTGGCCTGGGCCGAGGCCTGGCGCACGCTTTCGAGCACCTGCTCGGCGGTCTTGTCGCCGCTGACCATGGCCTCGCCGCCGGCCAGCCACGCGTCCGCCACCTCGGGCACGGTGACCATGTCGAGCCAGATGGCCAGCTTCGGCGCCTTGTTGACCTGCTGGATGCCCTCGTAGACGGCCTTGCTTGAGGTTTCCGGCGTGACCGCTCCGACGACCGTGCTGGGCTGCCCGTACGGCGGCGCGGAGAGCGTCTTGGCGTTCTTCTCGCTCGTGACGAACTTCATGAAGTCGACGGCGAGCGGGATCCTGGGCGACTTGGCGTTGACCAGGTATCCCTCGGGCGAGCCCTCCAGCACCGTCGGGTCGCCGGGGGCGTTCTTCGGGACCGGGAGCTGGAAGATGCCGAAGTCCTCGGGCTTGAGCTTGCTCGACGTCGCGTTGTCGAACTCCAGGATCTCCTGGTAGTACATGGCGGCCTTGCCGTTGGCGAAGGCCTCCTGCGCGGAGGAGTAGAGCACGCCGTTGGTGCCGCTCTTCGTGTCCGTGCACTGGTCGACCAGCGTCTTGAACTGGTTGAGCGCGGTGACGTAGCCGGGGTTGTCCAGCTTGGCCGTCTCCGGGACGAAGTCGGCCTGGAGCACGGCGTCCGGCACGTTGTAGGCGAACAGCTGCTGCAGGTAGTGCAGGGCGGGCCAGCCGTCCTTGTTGCCGAAGGCGACGGGCTCGTACCCGGCCTTGCGCAGCGGTCCGCAGGCGGCGATGAGGTCCTCGAACGTCTTCGGCACCTCGACCCCGGCCTTGGCGAAGGCGCTCTTGCTGTAGCCCATGAACTTGCCGTTGCCGTACAGCGGGATCCCGTAGTTCTTGCCGCCGCGGGCGAAGGCGGCCAGCGAGCCGGGGCTGAACGTCTTGCCCCACTCCGTGTCCGGGCCGATCACCTTGGTGAGGTCGGCGGCGCGGCCGCCGCGGATGTAGTTGTCCGCCCAGTTGCCGGTCCAGGTGAAGTAGACGTCGGGCAGCGCGTCCGAGGCCGTGAGGGTCTTGAGCTTGTCCTTGACGCTCTGGTCGGTCTCCTGGATGAGCTCGACCTTCACCTGCGGGTGCTGCTTCTGGTACTCGGCCGCGAGGCTCTCGAAGTAGGAGTCCGTCGGGTCGCCGGCGAACTTGGTGAGCACGCTGAGCGTGCCGGAGAAGTCCGGCTTGGCAGCCGCGTCGGCCGCCGGGGCCTGCGCGGAGCCGCCGCCGCCGGAGCATGCGGCCAGCGTGAGGGTCCCGATGAGTGCCGCGAACGTCGGCAGTGCGCGAGGGCGCATGGGCTTCCTTTCTCTTTCAGGAACGCCTTTGGTGTTGGCCGACCCTACAGTGCGTCTGATACCGGTACCAGCCCTAGCGCCAAGATCTTTTCTGTCGCAGCCCGAATCTGCCGTTGTAATCCCTGTTCATAGCTTTGGTGTTTGACGGATCGCGGCTCGCTGTGCCAACGTGACTGCCGCGTGATACCGGTATCAGATCGGTCACGTGACATTTCCCCGGGAAAGGATGCGAAGATGCTCGGGTTCAACGAGCCGGAATTTGTCTCCCAGGTGACGAGCGCGGTGGGCCTGCGCCCACAGATCGAGGAGCTGGTCGACCGGCTCGTGAACGAGGGGTTCAAGCACGTGCTCCTCGTCGGCGCCGGCGGCACCTACGCCCAGATGTGGCCGTACGAGCACCTCGCGCGGCGCAGCTCCACGTTCGACGTGCGCGCGGCGATCGCGGCCGAGCTGATCGTCTCCGGTGACGCCCGCCTGGGCGAGGACACCGTTGCGGTCTTCACCTCGGTCTCCGGCACCACGGACGACACCATCCGCGCCATCGAGTACTGCAAGTCCAAGGGGGCCTACACGGTCTCCTTCACCGGCTACCCCGACTCGCCCGTGGCCACGAAGGTGGACACGGCGCTCGTCTCACAGCCCAAGACCTGGCCTTTCGACATGCAGCTGCTGCTGTTCATGACGCGGCTGCTCTCCCGCCGGGGCGAGTTCGAGGGGTACGAGAAGTTCGCCGCCGAGTTCGAGGGCATCCCGGGGATCCTCGTCGAGGTCGCCAAGCAGGCCGAGCCGGTGGCCGCCGCCTTCGCCGAGGCCCACAAGGAGAACGACTACCACTTCCTCATCGGCGGCGGGAACCTCTGGGGGTTCACGTACCTCTACTCCATGTGCATCCTCGAGGAGATGCAGTGGCTCCGCACCACCAGGGTGCACAGCGCGGAGTTCTTCCACGGCTCGCTCGAGCTGCTCGAGGAGAACACCAGCGTGATCATTTTCCAGGGTGAGGACGAGACGCGGGCGCTCACCGACCGCGCCGAGGCCTTCGCCCGGCGCGTCTCCAAGGACGTGACCGTCTTCGACACCCGCGACTACCCGCTCACCGGGATCAGCCCCGAGTTCCGCGGCCTGCTCGCGCCCCTCGTCCTCGACACCGTGATGAGCCGCGTCAGCAAGCACCTGGAGCGGGTCCGCGACCACTCCCTCGACCTGCGCCGCTACTACCGGGTCATGGACTACTGAGGCCCTGATGCGAGTGCTCGGCTTCGGCGACAACATCGTCGACCGGTTCATCGACCGCGGCATCGACTACCCCGGCGGCAACAGCGTCAACGTCGCCGTCTACGCCCGCCGGCTCGGCCTCGAGTCGGCGTACCTGGGCGTGTTCGGCGACGACTCGCTCGGCGCCTTCCTGCGGGAGTCGATCGCCGCGGAGGGGGTCTCCATCGACCGGTGCGTCATCCGGGAGGGCGAGAGCGGCGTCTCCCACCTCCGGGTCGACGACGGCGACCGCGTCTTCGTCGGCTGGAACGGCGGCGGCGTCACCGTCCGCGAGCCCCTGGTGCTCGACGACGGCCTGCTCGGCTACGTGCGCGGCTTCGACCTCGTGCATTCGAGCGTCTACTCGCGCAGCGAACCCGAGCTGCCGAAGCTGGCCGCGCTCCCCACGCTGGTCAGCTTCGACCTGTCCAGCGAGGAGGAGTACCGCGCTCCCGACTACCTGGACCGCGTCTGCCCGCACGCCGACCTCGTGCTGCTGTCCTGCTCCGACCTCGACGAGGCCGCCACCGCCGACCTCCTCGCCGAGGCGGTACGGCGGGGCGCCCGGCTCGCGGTCGGCACCCGCGGCGTGGGCGGCGCCATCGCCCACGACGGCCATGCCCCGGTGAGCGCCCCCGCGCGGCACGCCGACGGCATCGTCGACACGATGGGGTGCGGCGACGCCTTCCTCGCCGGGTTCGCCGCCTCGCTGCTGCGCGACGGCTGGACCTCGGCGGACCGGCCGGAGCCCGATCAGATCGCGCGGGCGCTGCGCCGCGGGGCCGAATCGGCCCGCGACCAGTGCTTCGTCGAGGGCGCCTTCGGCCATGGCCGGCTGACTACGATGTGATGGGCTGATCAGGAACGGGGGAAGGGATCCATGCCAGCGGACCGCGGCCAGGGGCCGACGATCTCCGAGGTCGCGGCGGAGGCCGGCGTGGGCCGCGCCACGGCGGCCCGTACGCTCGGCGGCTACGGATACGTCAGCCCCGAGCTGCGCGCGCGGGTGCTCGCGGCGGCCGAGAAACTCGGCTACCGCGCCAACGCGCTCGCGCGCAGCATGTCGACCGGCGTGAGCCACACCCTCGGCGTGATCGTGGCCGACATCGGCAATCCCTTCTTCGCGGGGCTGCTGCGGGGGATCTCCGACACCGCGCGGGCGCGGGGGTTCGACGTGATCGTGCTGAGCACGTACGAGAACCTCCAGCAGGAGATCGCGGCCACCAACGTGCTCATCGACAAGCGGGTCGACGGCGTCATCGTCTCCTCGGCCGCCCTCGACCGCGACCAGGTCGCGCACATCAGGGCGGCCATGGATCGGGGCATCCCCGTCGTGCTCGTCGACCGCGCGGTGGCCGCCCTCGACCTCGACGCGGTCGTCATCGACAACCGCGACGCCGCCCGCGAGGCGGTCGAGGTGCTCATCGCGGCCGGCCACCGCCGCATCGGGTTCGTGTGGGGTCCGCCGGTGGCGCAGCCGCCGTCGACCAGGCGCGAGCTGCTGGCGGCGGCCTCCGCCAGCCTGTGGACCGACGGCGAGCGGCTGCGCGGCTATCTCGACGCGCTCGACGACGCGCACATCCCGTTCGACCCCGAGCTCGTGATGGTCGGGCCCAAGACGGAGGAGCGGGTGGTGGGGGAGGTCGGCCGCATGCTCGCCCTCCCCGACCGGGTCACCGCCGTGTTCTGCACGGAGACGGACGGCATGACCGGCTCCCTGCGGGCGCTGCGGAAGGCGGGGCTGTCGTACCCGGACGACGTGGCGCTGATCGGGTTCGACGACAGCGCGTGGGCGGCGGTCATGGACCCGCCCCTGACGATGATCGCCCAGCCGGTGCACCAGCTCGGCGCCAAGGCGGCCGAGGTCCTCCTCGACATCCTGGGCGGCGCCGAGCCGGCCCGCACCATGCACACCCTCCGCTCCCATCTCATCCAGCGCGCCTCGGTGGCCCCGCCGCCCGAGTAAGGGCGGAGGAGCCGGCGGCTATGCCCAGGGCGAGGCGACGACCCAGCTCACGTCGTCGGCCCAGAGCGAGGTGCTGTCGAAGGTGTGCGAGCCGCCGTTGCTGGCGATGTAGACGGTGTTGCTGTAGTGGCGGATGTACCGGTCCGGGAAGTTGTAGGAGGCCAGCGAGACGCCCTGGCCGTTCTGGCCGGCCTGCGGGCAGAAGGTGGCGTCCGAGGCGAACAGCGAACTGCCGTCGTTGTGCTGCCGGTACAACTGGTAGTTCTGGTGGCGCAGGTAGTCGCCGGGGTAGTTCTTGGACTCCAGCGACACGCAGGAGCTGTTGGCCAGGCCGTTGCGTACGATCCACGTGGCGTCGCTCTTGTCGCCGGACGAGCTGGACGAGGTGATCACCGACGTGATGACCTGGTCGTTCTGGTGGCGGATGTAGCGGCCGGTGCAGCAGGCCGTCGTCGCGCGCAGCGAGATCGACGAGCCGGGGGTCAGCGTTCCGCCCGGGCCGCCCGTCGAGGTCGTGTATCCGGCGGCGACGATGTTGGCCTGCACCGCGTTCTCGGTGGCGTCCGTCGGATAGCCGGAGGTCATCACGCCCTCGTAGAAGGTGCCGGCGGAGCCGTGGCTGTTGTCGCCGCCGATGCCGAGGATGATGGCCCCCTCCTTCTTCATCGGGTTGTAGCCCGCGACGTTGGGGCGGGGTCCGTTGTAGAAGGTCGACAGGTTGCCCGACTGCGCGTTGCCGGCTCGGATCGCCCAGTGGTTGGGTTCGCCCTTGATGATGGCGGTCAGGTACCGGTAGTTCACGCTCGGGTCGTTGGCGTTGTAGCCGGCGTTCACTCCGGAGAACAGGCCGTTCTCGAGGTCGGCCATGACCCAGGGGCCGTTGCCCGTGCCGTAGCCCCAGACCTTGATGTTGCCGAAGTAGATGGCCTCCATGGTGCCGTTTCCGTTGTCACGGCTGTTGGTCTCGGCGTTGCCGTAGTCGAAGCAGCAGCCGCCGTTGTAGTGCGTGCCGTCGAAGACCGCGTACATCCCCTCCGGCTGGTCCCCCCTGGCGACGCCGTTGGTGTTGTTGTTGCGGTAGCCGGTGCCGGGGGCGACGAAGACGCCGTACGCCTTGTGGCCGTTGATCATGGTCGGCGCCGCGGTCGCGTTCGCGAGGTTGTCGTACCCGCCTGGAGCGGGACCTTGGAACCCGCCGGGGGGAGCCTGGGTGAGGTGGTTACCCCGGCCGGACTGGTCGTAAATGATGGTGATGAGGCAGGTGGTGCCGGCACAGAACGAATCCTGCGTGGCGGCGTTGGCGTATCCGCCCGCGCTCAGGAGGCCGATGTCCCGGGTGGTGTTGTCCGAAGCGCGGCGCACCTGGTAGAGCGGGCCGTTGTAGGAGCCGTACAGGGCGCGGGTCGTGCTGTGCGCCGCCACGCACGGGGTCCCGCCGGAGGCGTAGATGTCACACGACTGGGACGTCGCGGCCTGTGTCGGCGTGGAGATGCCGGCCAGCAGGCCGGCGGCGAGCGCGACGGCCGCACCCGCGGACAGCAGTGCCTTTTTGAGTTGCCGTAATCCGGACCGGGCAATCATGATGAACCTCTGCCTTTCAGGGGGCGCCGCGGAATGCCGGGGATTTTTCAGGCATGGGTTGTTCAACCGAAAGGCGCGAGCGGCCACCGTGCGGCCGGGCCTTCGGCGATATGCCCGCTGACCTGCGACATTACGACAGGGGTGGAAAGGGCAATTGTTCTGTTAGCGCTAACATTCTGGTGTGCTGTACGCCATCCGTGGATCGGGCTTGTGGGGTTTGTTGGCTCACTATGGATCGGGAGCACGTGTTGCGTCAAGGTTTCCGTGGAATTAGGAAAGTTTCACCTTGGTCAGAAAATAGTGCAAGGCTGGAGGGCCCGCGTCGCCTCGTCACGGGCTCGGGCGCACCGTGGCTGACGGCGAAGCAGGCCCCGGCCATGCCACCGTGCGTCAGGGCTCGCCCGGTGCGGGGTCCAGGAGGGCGCACAGCTCGTCCGTCACGTCGTCGAGCGAACCCGAGCCGTCGACCACCAGGTCGGGGTGCTCCGGAGGCTCGTAGATCTGGCCGAGGCCGGTCATGTTCGGCAGCCGGCCGAGCTTCGCCTGAGCGTACAGGCCCTTCGGATCGCGGCGCACGCACACCTCGGCCGGGGTGTTCACCCAGACCTCGGCGAAATCGTCCGGCTGGAACAGGCTCCTGGCCGTCGCCCGGTCCGCCCGGTACGGCGACACCAGCGCGACGATCACGATCAGCCCGGCGTCCAGCAGGATGCGGGCCAGCTCGGCGACCCGGCGCACGTTCTCCGAGCGATCTTCGGGGGTGAACCCGAGGTCCTTGTTCAGCCCGCTCCGGACGTTGTCGCCGTCGAGCACATACGTGTGCAGCCCCATGCCGTGCAGCCGCCGCTCTACGGCGTTGGCGATCGTCGACTTGCCGGCGCCCGGCAGACCGGTCAGCCACAGCACCATGGCTCGCTGCCCCTTCAGCCGCTGCCTGGCGTCGCGGTCGACGGTGTAGGAGTGTGGCACGACGTTGCGACCGCGCCGCAGCGCGTGCCGGACCATGCCGGCCGCCACGGTCTCCTTGCTGACCCGATCCACGAGCAGGAAGCTGCCCGTGTCGCGGCACGCCTCGTACCTGTCCAGGCTGACCGGGGTGTCGGTGGTCAGCTCGACGGTGCCGATGTCGTTGAGGCCGAGGGTGCGCGCGGCGAGTTGCTTGCCGGACATCACCTCCATCCGGCCGCGCACGTTCGTGACCATGGCTGGCACGGTCCGCGATCCGGCCAGCAGCAGGTAGGAGCGGCCATGCCGCAGTGGCTCCTCTGCGGTCCAGACCAACGTGGCGGAGTACGCCGTCGCCGGGGACAGCTCGTTGCCGGCGGTGTCCGGCGTGGTCAGGAGATCTCCGCGGCGGACGTCGACGTCGTCGGCCAGCGTCACCGTCACCGGGGTGCCGGGGCCGGCCTGGTCGAGGTCGCCGCCGCCGGGGCCGAGAACCCGCTCGATCTTCGAGGCCGCGCCGCCGCCGGCGACCGCGACGGTGTCGCCCGGCCGGACCGGGCCGCCGACCACCGTGCCCGCGAAACCGCGGAAGTCGTCCGCGCGAATCACGTACTGGACGGGCAGCCGGTAGTCGTCGGTGCTCTCCGGTCGCGACGGTTCCCAGGTCGTCAGCGCGTCGAGCAGCGTCGGCCCGTTGTACCAAGGCAGATTCGGCGACCGCTCGACGACGTTGTCCCCGCTGAGCGCGCTGGCCGGTATCACGGTCGCCGCCATGTCGAACCCGCCCGCCGCCGCCAGCACCTCGCTCGCGAGCTTGTCGAACACCGCCTGGTCGTAGCCCATCGCGTCGAGCTTGTTGACCACCGCGATGACGGCCCGCACGCCCATCAGCGCGCAGATCGCCAGGTGCCGATGGGTCTGCTCGCGGACCCCCTTGGTGGCGTCGACGAGCAGTACGGCGATGTCCGCGGTGGACGCCGCGACAGCCATGTTGCGGGTGTACTGCTCGTGTCCCGGCGCGTCGGCGATGATCACCCGCCGCCCGGACGGCAGGTCCAGGAAGAGGTACGCGACATCGATGGTGATGCCCTGCTCGTGCTCGGCCTCCAGCCCGTCGGTCAGGAGCGAGTAGTCCACCTCTCCGGCCGGGATCGTGGAACCGCCGCGCCTGGTCCGCCGCGCGTAGTCCAGTTGCTCCTCGGTGGCGCTGCCGGTGTTGGCGAGCAGCCGGCCGATGAGGGTGGACTTGCCGTCGTCGACCGACCCGCACGCGATCACTCGAAGCATGGAGATCATCAGAAGTACCCCTCAGACTTCTTGCTCTCGATGGATGTGCCGCCCTCACCGTCGATGAGCCGGCCTGCGCGTTCGGACCTGCGGTCGAGTCGCATCTCGTCGATGATCTCGTCGAGGTTCGCGGCCTTCGACTCGACGGCCGCGGTCAGCGGGTAGCAGCCGAGGGTGCGGAACCGTACGTGGCGCAGTTGCGGCTGCTCGCCGGGTAACAGCGGGAAGCGCTCATCGTCCACCATGATCAATGAGCCGTTCCGCTCGACGACCGGGCGCGGTGCGCTGAAGTACAGCGGCACCACGGGGATGTCCTCCCGCCTGATGTAGCGCCAGACGTCCAGCTCCGTCCAGTTCGACAGCGGGAACACCCGCATCGTCTGGCCGTCGGCCAGCTCGGTGTTGGCCGACCACCAGAACTCCGGACGCTGCGAGCGCGGCTCCCAGCGGTGGTGGGGCTCACGCAGCGAGAAGATCCTCTCCTTGGCCCGCGACCGCTCCTCGTCGCGCCGCGCGCCGCCGATCGCCGCGTCGAACCCGCTGTCGTCGAGCGCCCGGCGCAGCGTGACGGTCTTCATGATCCGCGTGTACTCGTGCGCGCCGTGGGTGAACGGCGTGGCTCCTTCGGGGTTGGTGTGCACCCGTAGGTCGAGCCCCAGCCGCCGGGCCGTGTCGTCCCGGAAGGCGATCATCTCGCGGAACTTCCAGCCGGTGTCCACGTGCAGCACGGGAAACGGCATCTGACCGGGCGCGAACGCCTTGATCGCCAGGTGCAGCAGCACTGAGGAGTCCTTGCCGATCGAGTAGAGCAACACCGGCCGGCGAAATGCCCCGGCGACCTCACGCAGGACGTGGATCGCCTCGGCCTCGAGCCTGTCCAGGACGTGTTCTTCGGCCAAGTCTCGGCCCTCCGTCGTCGTTGAGCAGAAATGCCTGATGAACGATGCGGCTCTGCTGCCCCGGAGTAACCTGTAAAAACATCATAACGGTTATTCTTCGTCAGGCAGTATCCCAGCCCTCCGGGGAAGCCCTCCAGCAAGCCTTCCAACCAGATTGGCGGTGCGGCGATGAACGCTCGTAGCAAGCAGAAAGCGGCCGGCTCCCTGACGGTCAGAGAACTCTCCAAGAAGACCTGGAGCGACTTCGAGACGGTTCTCGGAGACAACGGAGGCGCCCGCGGGTGCTGGTGCATGCACTGGCGGCTCTCCATTGCCGAGTGGACGGAGGGAAAGGGCGAGGGGAACAAGAAGGCCATGAGCCGTCTCGCCCAGCGCGAACCGGCGCCCGGCGTCATCGTCTACGACGAAGACGCGCCGGTGGCATGGTGCTCACTCGGGCCGCGCTCCTCGTTCCCGAGACTCGAGCGCTCGCCGCTCCTGTCGAACATCGACGACGAGCCGGTCTGCGCGCTCGCGTGCGTCTTCGTCCACAAGAAGCATCGGGGCTCCGGGCTGCTGCCGGCCATTCTGGAAGCCGTCTGTGGCTATGCCGCCTCCGCGGGTTACACGACCGCTGAGGGCTATCCGGTCGAACCTCGCGACGGGAAACGCGCGGGCGCGGACACGGCGATGACCGGGATCGCCAGCGCCTTCCTCAAGGCCGGCTTCTCCGAGGTGGCGCGCCCGCGCAAGGATCGGCCGATCATGCGGCGGAAACTCGGGTGACACCGGAGATCGCGAGAAGGCGCGCGGCGGATCAGGGCCGCGTCCGGCTCTGACGGTGACGGCGCGCCTTCTCGCGATTTCCGCAAATGCTCATGCTGCACCAGCGACGCCGGCCACCCCGCGAGGAATCCAGGAACAGCCAGCCGCATCTTCCGCACGCCCGGATCCGGTCGTGCGGAAGCGTGAACACCGCGTTGACCACCAGCAAGGACAAGGCCGCGGGAATCGCTCCCGGCGCCGTCCAGTCCGCGGTGAAGCGGTCAGGCGTGGCGCCGATCTGCTTGACCTGTCCCGCCCGCACGCCTCTCCCGGCCCGCTCGAGCAGCGCGCCGAACGGATCGGGCGGTACGGACTCGCCATGAGCGATCGCGCTGAAGATGGCCCACGCCTGTTCGCGGACTGCCTGCACCTCCGGCACGAGACCGCTCGCGGAGGCCTCCGGCAGCGGCGGCACCGTCTCGACCAGGCCCGCGGACGCGCACCACGTCAGGACGTCCGAGGGTTCTTTCAGCAGCTCGCCGTCCTCCACCGGGTGGTTCCGGTCGAAGACGGTATTGGTGAGATCCAGCACCGGGTGGCCGCCGACGAAGTGGGCGTCCTGCCACGGCGCCTGGACCTCAGCGCCCAAAGTAACCATCTTCCCGAATGTAAATGGTTTCTCCGGCGTTGGGAAGAGCCGCTATGCGACCTCCCCCTGGAAACGTCTCCGGAGCAGGACGGTCGTGATGATCGCCCCGACCGCGAACACGACGGAGCACCACAGGGCCCAGCGCCAGCCCTCCAGAGTGGCCTCGGGTCCACCGGAGGCGGCGAAGTGGGCCGCCACCGCGGTCACCACGCTGACACCGACGGCCAGCCCGAGCTGCTGGGAGACATTGATCAGAGCGCCGGCGGTGGCCTGCCGCCCCTCCTCGGCGCCGTTCGTGCCGGCGATGCTCGTCGTGATCAGCGCGATGATGTGGCCGAAGGCGTTCACGGAGGTGCCGATCAGGACGAGGGCGAGCCCGTGACCCTCCGGCAGTCCCACCATGATCAGAATGCCGAACGTCTCGATGACGATCCCGAGAAGGAGCACCCGGTAAAGCCCGAAGCGCTCGACGAACTTACCCGCGTAGATTCCGGTGACGATCGCGATCACGCCCGAGACCGCGAACGTCAAGCCGGTCGGGAGCGCCCCCATACCGAGATGCGTCTGCAGGTAGAGGGTGAGAACGAACAGCATTCCACCGTACGAGCAGATCAGCAGGATGGTGACCAGGTTGGCCGCGCCGATGGCGGCTCGGCGGAAGATGGAGATCGGCACGAGGGCGTTGTGTCTTCTGGACTCCACCCAGATGAAGAGGGCGACCGCGGGCACCGCGATCACCGCGGAGAGCAGGATCGGAGCTGACGTCCAGCCGTACTTCTCCCCTTCGGTGAGGGCGAACACGAGCGCGACCATGCCCGTGGTTGCCAGGGCGACACCGGTGACGTCGAGGTCGCGGGATGCGTGCCTGTCCCGGCTCTCGTCGAGATGGGCTCTCGCGAGCAGACCGAAGACCAGGACAATGGGTACGTTGATCAGGAAGACGGACCTCCAGCCGGCGAACTCGGTGAGAACGCCCCCGAGCACCATGCCCGCGACGAACCCCGCCGACAGGGCCGACCCGTAGATGCCGAGAGCGCGTTCGCGTTGCGGTCCTTCCGGGATGGCCGCCTGGAGCAGCCCCAGCCCCGCCGGGGCGATGAACGCGGCGGCCACCCCTTGCAGGGCGCGGCCCGCGACAAGAGAGGCCGGAGACCAGGCAAGCCCCGCGAGCAGCGAAGCAAGGAGGAAGCCGGCCAGGCTCCAGATGAACACTCGCTTCCTTCCGTACAGATCGGCGACCCTGCCCCCGAGGAGGAGGAAGCCGCAGAAGGCGAGCGGGTAGGCGGAAAGGACCCAGGCGACGCCGAGCCCGGACGAGAAGTCCATGGACTTGAGAATGCTGGGGGCGGCGACGTTGATGATGGAATAGTCAAGAGCCACCAGGAACTGGGTGCCGCAGATGACGATGAGCTGCCAGAACTGCCGGGACCGGACTTCGCTCTCAACAGTTGCCGGTGACGGTGCTTGCTTCATTTCCGTTCCTTTCGCTCCTGCCGGCCGTCGGCTCCGATAGGTCAGGCGGCCCCCTCTGGTGATGGGTCATCCCGATCGGGCAGTGCACCATGGGCGGACCCGAGTCGGTTCCGGAGCGGGCGTGTGGGCCTCCCCGAGGGAGCCGAGAAACAGGCGGTGAAGATGCGTCAGCGCGTTGAGTACGTCGTGCTCGGCGCACGTGATGGAGATCCGCCGGGCATGGACGGTCACGTCCCGCACGATGACGCCGTGGGTGGTGAGCGTGTCCAGCAGAAGGCGCACCTCGGGCTGGTGCGGACAGAAACCGCGGCCCACCAGTGACACTCTCCCCATGGGGCCGGACCATTGGCATCCGGCGAAGGCGTTGGCCGCGCGCAGGTCGGTGAGCACCCCGTCGATCTGGTCCCGGTCGGTCGCGTTGACGAGGAAACGGAGCGAACCGGGGGTGTCGGTGATCAGGTGGTCGAGCATGTCGACGGGGAGCATCGGATCGGCCAGCGCGGCGGCGATCGTGGTCAGGGCGGCGGGGTCGACGCCGTCGAGCCGGCATCGGAGTTGATCGGTCCGGTGGACGACGCCGATGGCGGTGGATCGCTCGCTGTCGAGTGCCGCCGCGGGAAGGTCGGTCACCCACGTGCCGGCGGTCTCGGCCATGCTGGATCGGACGTGGACCGGAACGCGATGGATGCCGGCGTACTCGACGCTGGAATGGGCGAGCACCGTGGCGCCGCAGGCGGCCAGCTCGGCCATGTCCTCGTAGGAGAGGTGGTCCCATTTGCGGGCCTCGGCGACATGTCGGGGATCGGCGGTGAACACCCCCTCGACGTCGGTGAATATCTCGCACGCCGCAGCCCGTAGCGCGGCGGCCAGGGCGACGGCGGTGGTGTCGGAGCCGCCTCGGCTCAGGGTGGTGAGCTCGCCGCTGTCCGCGGCGATGCCCTGGAAACCGGTCACCACAGGGACCAGGCCGGACCGGACGCATTCGCGGATGGGGGCAGGGTCGACATTGACGATACGTGCACAACCGTGCACCCCGTCGGTGATGATGCCGCCGTCGTGGGCGCTGAACGAACGGGCGGGCACCCCCAGTTCGTGCAGCGCCAGGGCGAGCGCGGCCGCGGAGGCCTGTTCGCCGGTACTGAGCAGGAGGTCCAGCTCCCGGGCCTGCGGGTTGTCGGTGAGGCTGCGGGCCAGGCCGAGCATGGAGTCGGTGGTGCGGCCCATCGCGGAGACCACGGCGACCACGGGCCCATCCGCGGCGGCTATGCGCCGCGCCGCGCGCCGGATCTTGCTCGCGTCACCTAGTGATGTTCCGCCGTACTTCTGTATCACCAGGTCCATCGGTCTTCTCTTCCTGCGCCACATCGTTTGTTGCGGACCATCCGGCCAGGTGGAGCCGGGGGTGCGGGTCGGCCGGTCGAGCCGCACCCGCAGTGCCGCGGGTGCGAAGGACTCGCCGGCCGTTCGCCGCGGTCTCCGTCATCGCCGTTCCCAGCTTTCGCCGCGCAGCCGGTACGGCGTGCCGAGTCGCACCGATTCGAACGCCGCCCACCTGTAGTACAACTGGGCGTCGTTGTCCGACCGCATGCCCGCGGCGCCGTTGATCTGCATGGTCTGCGTCGTGACGGTGCGGGCCAGATCCGAGGCCGCCGCGAGGACGGCGGCCGCGTGCGCGGCCGCGCCGGAGTCGTGCACCAGCAGGCGCGTCGCGTCGATGTGCATCGACAGTTCGCTGAGCCGGAACGCCAGGGCTTGGAACTTGCCGATGGGCTGGCCGAACTGGCGGCGCGTCCTGGCGTGGTCGACGGCGTGGTCGAGCGCGGCCTGGGCGAGACCCACCAGGTACGCCGCCTGGCGCACCCGCGCGTTGGCCAATGCCGCCTCCCACTCGGGGGCGGAGCCGGCCCACGTGGTCACGGGCGTGCCCGCGAACTCGACCTCGTACGCCTCGCCCCGGCTCGTTTCCTCGTACCGCCGCATCGTGATGGACGGGTGGCCGGCGCGTACGAGCGCCAGGCGCAGCCCGGCGCCGTCGACGCCGCCCACCAGGAAGTGGTCCACCTCCGCCGCGAACCCGACGAAGGCCCGCCGCGCGGAGATCGCACCGTTCTGCTCGGTCCATGGCTCGTCGGCGACCGCCAGTGCCACCGGCGCCTGGCCGAGGTCGTGGTCGGGCAGCAGCTCTCGCGCGGTGAGCGTGTCGAGCAGCGGACCCTGGTACAGCACCGACCCGAGCAGCTCGGCCAGTCGCACGGTGTCGGAGGAGTCCAGCGCGTTGAGCTTGACCAGCCCCTCCCACACCATGGCGCGGACCTCGCGACTGTCGTCGTCCCCGCCCTCGGCGCGCGGCCGATCGGCCATCCGCCGGACCAGCGGTGCCAGATCCTCGTCGAAGAAGTCGGCAATCGCCGTGGTCTCCACTGCGGTCATGACGGCAACCCCAATTTCGATGTGGCGACAGAGAAGAGCATGATCTCCGAAGAACCCTGGGCGAGCGTCAGCCCAGGAGCCTCCCGGAACCCGGCGTCGAAGACGCCCTCGGCGATCGCCGCAGGGTCGCGCGCGTCCAGCAGCGCCCGCGGCCCGAGCAGTTCGACCGCCGCCACCGACACTTCCTTGGCCGTCTCCGAGGTGTACCACTTGGCGGTCGCCGAGTGCACCTCGTCGGGCCGCCCGTCCTGCAGGTTGGCCACGCACCGCCAGGCCAGCAGCCGCGCCGCGCGTACCCGCGTCTCCAGCTGCACCAGCCGCTGCTCGCACCCGGGCGGCGCGTGCTCACGCAGCGCGGCCAGCGTGCGCTCCGCCTTGGCGGAGTGGTCCAACCCGGTACGCTCCAGCGGCAGCACCTTGCCCAGCACCTGCCAGCCGTCGTCGACCTCGCCGAGCACGTCCTCGGACCCGACCCGGATCCCGTCGAGTGTCACGAGGTCGAACCGCTCCTCGGACAGGTTCCACACCGGCTCGATGACCACGCCCATGCTCTGCAGCGGCACCAGGAACAGCGTGATCCCGGCGAAGTTCACCGGGCCGGAGGATGTGCGGGCCGCGCACAGCGCGAAATCACTGTGCTGCGCCTTCATGTTGTAGATCTTGCGGCCGTACAGGCGCCAGTGGTCGCCGTCCGGCTCGGCGCGCGTGCCCAGCGACGCCAGGTCGGATCCGATGTCCGGCTCGCTGAACAGCACGTTGGCGGTGATCTCCCCGCGCGCGAGGCCCGGCAGGAACCGTTCCTTCTGCTCCTGCGTGCCGAACAGATGGATGGCGTTCCCGACGATGTCGATGCCCAGGGAGTGCACGTTCTCCGGCACGCCGTGGCGGATCATCTCCTCGGTGAGGATCGCCTTCTCCACGATCGTCGCGCCCGCGCCGCCGTACCGCTCGGGCCAGTTGATCGCGAGCCACCCGAGCTTGCCGAGCCGCCGGTGCACGTCGAGCAGGCCGCTCTCCTCCCCGTACGGCATCCGCCGGGACTGCGCGATCTCCGCGCGTACCGCGTCCTCGCACAGCAGCTTGCAGACTTCTTTCCGGAAGCTGTCCTGTTCCGGCGTGAAGGCCGGCATCATCGGACACTCACCTCGCTTGATCTGTCGCGCATGACTTCCGCCAGCGCCTCGATGTGTGGGGGTCGGAGCATGGTGTAGTGGTCGCCACGCACCACATGGGTCTCATCCGCGTAGGCACGGCACCGGTCGATCCTCCCGGCCGCCGACTCCTCGGCGCGCAGCAGCACCACCCGGCTGTCCACGCGCGACGGACGGAACGTCAGGAGCGCACGCACGTTCGCGGCGAACACCGGGAACCGCTCGGCCAGCTCGGGCTCATCCGGTTCGGCGCCCATGGCCGTGACGTCGGCGGCGAACCACGCGTTCAGCTCATCGTCGCGGGGATGGGAGGGTTCGTCGGGGATGGCGGTGTCGAGCACGAACGTCAGCGCGACATCGCCGTCCTGACGCGCCATCTCGAGCGCCACCGCGCCACCCACCGACCAGCCGCCCACCTGCAGCGGCCCGTCGGGCTGGACCTCGCGGACCGCGGCCAGATAGGTGGCCGCGAGATCGGGCAGCCCCCGGCCCTCGGTCGCGGCACCGTGCAGGCCGGGATCCTCCAGCGCGTAGACGGGCTGGTCGTCGCCCAGCAGCGGGGCCAGCGGGACGTAAGGCGCCACCGATCCGCCCGCGGCGTGCACGAGAAACAGCGGCGGCTTCGAACCCGCGCGATGGAGCGGCACGAGCGGGGAGCCCGGCCGCCCCTCCGGCGGAGCGGAGGAGGTCCCCTGCCGGGCAAGGGCCTCCTCCCGCTTGCGCCGTAGCCGGAGGTGCAGCACCGCGCGCCGCTTCTCCGCCAGGATGGCGGGACGCGAAGCGGTCATCAGCTCGACTCCTTCAGGAGCCGATCGAGTTCCTCTTCGGGCAGATCGGCGATCTGCGCCTCCAGCCGCGCCACCTCGTCGTCGCCCAGCAACGCGCGCTGCGCGTCGTCGATCTGGGCGGCGAACTGGCTGAGCAGCGGGTAGCTGAACAGCCGCCGCGGGTCGAGTGTCACCTGGAAGGCGTCGCGCACCCGCGAGATCATCTGGGTCACCTGCAGGGAGTTGCCGCCGAGGACGAAGAAGTTGTCCTGCGCGCCGATGCTGCCGGCATCGAGGCTCAGCAGGCTCTGCCAGATCTCGGCCACCCGGCGCTCCGTCTCGGTGCTCAGCTCGACCTGTCCCGCACCGCCGTCGGGGCGCGGATCGGGCAGCCGTGCGTGGTCCACCTTCCCGGTCGAGGTCAGCGGGAGCTGATCCAGGCGCACATAGTCGGTGGGCACCATGTGCAGGGGGAGCAGCCCGCTCAGGTGTTCGCGGAGCGCGTCCTGCTCGAACTCGCCGACCACGTAGGCGGCCAGCCAGGCCGAGGACGTGCCCTGGTCGCGTACGGTCACGACGCACTGCCGCACGCCGTCGAAGGTCTCGATGGCGTGCTCGATCTCGCCGAGCTCCACGCGCAGCCCGCGCAGCTTCACCTGGCGGTCGGCCCGGCCCAGGAACTCCAGATTGCCGTCGGAGTTCCAGCGCACCAGGTCGCCGGTGGCGTACATGCGCTCGCCCGGGGTGGTGGCGAACGGGTCGGGCAGGAACTTCTCGGCGGTCTGGTCGGGCCGGCCGAGGTAGCCGATGGCCAGACCGGCGCCTGCCATGTAAAGCTCCCCGGGTACGCCGACCGGCACCGGCCGCAGTGCCTTGTCCAGGACGTAGGCCCGCTGATTGGCCATCGCCCGGCCGATCGGCGGCGGTCCGTCCAACGGCTCCGGCGGGCACAGGTAGTCCACGCAGGTCACCGTGACCTCTGTCGGCCCGTACCCGTTGTGGAACTCGCGTCCGGGCTTGCTCCACCGGTTGACCAGATCGGCGCCGAACGGCTCCATGCCGATGAAGCACACCCGCAGATCGTCGAGGGCGGACGGATCGAGCAACCCCAGCACGGCGGGCGGGATGTCGACCATCGTCACCCGCTCGCGGGCCAGCAGCCCCTGCAACTTCTCCGGGTCGAGCAGTTCGGAGCGCGGCGCGCCCACGATGGTGCCGCCCGCGGTGAGCGTCGAGAACACGTCCGACACGCTCACGTCGAAGGCGGGGTTGGAGAACTGCAGGATCCGGTCGTCCGGCGTCACCGAGAACATCTGCTGGAAGGTGGTGCAGAAGTTCACCACGGCCCGGTGCGGGACCATGACGCCCTTGGGGGTGCCGGTCGAGCCCGAGGTGTAGATGACGTACGCCGTGTCCTCCTGCGACACCTGCACCGACGGCGGCGAAGCCGGCCATCGGTCGAGCGCGTCCGTGTCCAGCAGGAGCCGCGCCACGTCCGCGGGCACGCCGCCGGCCAGATCCGACGTGGTGAGCACGGCCGCCACGTCGGCGTCGCCGAGCTGGTAGGCCAGCCGCTCCGGCGGATACTGCGGGTCGAGCGGCAGCCACGCCCCGCCCGCCTTGAGCACGCCGAGTTCGGCGACCGGCAGGTCGAAGCCGCGCTCGAGCAGCACCGCGACCACGCGTCCCGGCGCCACCTTGAACTCCTCGACGAGCGCGTGCGCCAGCCGGCTGGACCGTTCGTCCAGTTGCGCGTAGGTGAGGTCCTCTCCCGCGAACCGCATCGCGACCGCGTCGGGCGCCTCGGCCGCGCGCGCCGCGACCAGCTCGTGCAGCAGGCGCTCGTCCCGCTCGCCCGGCTCGGGATTCCATGCGGTGAGCACGCGCAGATATTCGTCGTCGGACATGATGTCCAAGGAGTCCACGCGAGCGTCCGGCCTGGACAGGGCGTCGCCCATGACCGTGGTGAAGTGTTCCACCAGCCGCTCGATGCGCTCGTGGTCGAACAGCTCGGAGGAGTATTCGATCCACACGCCCAAGCCGCCGTCCGGCAGGTCGTTGATCTGGAACGTGATGTCGAACCGGGTCGTCTCCGGTTGCGGGGTCAGCATCTCGACCTCTACGCCGGGCAGGCGCCAGCGCGCGATCATCTGCTCGGGCAGCAGCGTGAACAGGTGCGCGACCAGCGGATTCCGCCCCGGCAGCCGCTCCGGTTTGAGCTCCTCCACCAGGCGGCCGAACGGCACGTCCTGGTGGGCCATCGCCTCGAGGATGTTGTCGTTGGCGGCGTGCACCAGGTCGCGGAAGACGGGGTTGCCCCCGAGATCGCCGCGGACCACCACCGTGTTGGCGAAGAACCCCATCATGGGTTCGATCTCCGAGCGCGTCCGCCCGGAAAGGACCGACCCGAGCGCGATGTCCTGCTGGCCGGTGTAGCGGTTCAGCAGGACCTGGTATCCGGCCATCGTCAGGGCGAGCAGGGAGACGCCCTCGGCCTTGGCCAGATCGCGGATCCCGCGTGCGAGGTCGTCGGGCAGGCGGGTCTCGTAGATGCGGCCGGCCCCGGTGGGCGCCGACGGGCGCTGCCGGTCGGTACGCCACTCCAGCGGTTCCATCCCGTCCACCGCGGAGTGCCAGTACTCGATCTGCTTGGCCGGTTCATCGCTGAGCAGCCAGAGCCGCTGCCACGCCGCGAAGTCGGCGGGCTGAAGGGTCAGTTCGGGGAAGTCCGCGCCCTCCGGATCGGCGTAGCGGGCCGTCAGCTCCTCGGCGAACTGGCGCGAGGACCATCCGTCGATGACGATGTGATGCCAGACGATGGAGAGCACATGGTCCTCAGGGCCCAGCCGCAGCAGGCCGAACCGGTACGGCGGGCTGTTGCGCAGGTCGAACTCCTCGCGCACCTGCCCGTCGATCCAGTCCTGAATGGACTCCTCGCTCCCGTCGGTCACCGGCAGGTCCCAGCTCTCGGGTGGCGGATCGACCGTCTGGAAGGGCACGCCGTGCTCATCGCCGAACCGCGTACGCAGGCTCTCGTGCCGCGCGACGATCCCGCGCAGCGCCTCGGAGAGTCTGGCCACGTCGAGCGGCCCGCGCAGGCGCATCGCGAACGGGACGTTGTAGACCGGTGCGCCCGCGACCATCTGGTGCAGAAACCACAGGAACCGCTGCTGTTCGGCGATGGCCATCTTTCCGGTACGCGGGACGGGGACGATCTTCTCCCGCTCGGCCTTCTCCGCCACTCGCTGGCGGACCTTCCGCTCCAGCAAGGCGCGCCTGATGTCGGCGACGTTTCGTTCGTTGGGTGCGGACATGATCTCGGGTTCCTCCTTCACCGTCGCACGCTGATCGGGCGCAGATCGGTCCACACCCGCGCGATGTGTTCCAGGCATTCGCTCTTGCCGCCCTCGACCCCGGCCTCGCGCCAGCCGGCGGGGAGGTCCCGGCCGGCGGGCCAGATCGAGTACTGCTCCTCGTGGTTGAGCACCACGATGTAATTCGCTTCCATTGCGCCTACCTCTCCTGTGGTACGAAGGCGGGAATGTCGGTCAGCTCATTGAGGTAGCGATCGAGCGTCCTGAGCCCGTCTGCCGTCGGCTGCGCCAACGAGGCCGCGTGCCGCCTGAACCGCTGGGTGTCGAAGTGCCGGGTGCCGTCGGTGAACAGCTGGTCGAACTCGGCCGGCGCCGCGTCACAGCCGGCGCTCGCAGGCGGCAGCAGCATGGACAGCCTGGCGAGCCGTTCCTCCGGCCCGGCGATGGCCTCCAGGCGCTCGCGGAAGCGCGCGTAGCCCACCAGGTCGAGCCCGCACCGGTCGGCGAGCACGCCGAACGCCTCGGCGAAGCGCAGCCTGGCCGGGCAGAGCAGGTGCATCGCGCCGTCCGGCACCTCGATGTCGCCGGTCGCGGCCCGTGCCACCAACTCGCCGACCACGTCCACCGGCGTCACGTCTGTCTCGGCTTCGGTGGGGAACACGCATCCGGTGCGCGCGCAGGCGTACAGCAGGTTGTGCGCCAGTGAGTCCGGGTTGGCCACACCGATCGCCCGGTGCGGCCAGACCTCGCCGAGGCGGTACACCACGGATCTGACGCCCTGCCGGTGCGCGTCGGCGAGCAGTCTTTCTGCGACGTACTTCGATCGGTTGTAGCCGTCCGCGGCGACCTGCCCCGCCTCGGGGATCTGGTCCTCGGTGATGCGCGGAGCGCCGGGCCCGGGGGGCGGGAAGATGCTCAACGTGGACAGGGTGTGCAGGCGGGCGCCGCCTGAGGCCAGTTTGATGAGCTCTTGCACGCCGAGCACATTGGCGGGCCGGTGGTCCAGATAGCCGGACAGGAAGTTCACCGCGCCCGCGGCGTTGACGACCCCGGACACGGTCGACGCGATCGCGTCGAATCGCCACCGCGGCAGGCCGAGTAGCTCGCTGCCCAGGTCGCCGGGGACCACCTCGACCCGCCCGGTCTTGAGCGCCATGGGCAGCGCCTGCCAGGCGGACGTCAGACCGTACTGGTCGAGGACCTCGGTCAGCCGCCGGGCGCCGTCCGGGGGGTCGGAGCACCGTACCAGGCAGATCAGCGTGGCGCTGGAGTGCATCAGCAACTCGGCGAAGATGTGCACCCCGACGAAGCCGGTCGCGCCGGTGATCAGCAGAGTCTGCGGCGGTCGCCACGCCAGGTCGTGCTTGATGTAGGCGAGTTCGGCGCTGTCGTCGTCGACGCCCTTGGTCAGCCGCGCCGCCTGCGCGCGCACGGTCGACGCGACGAGCAGATCCCGGGGACGTACCGGCTGGCCCAGCCGCTCGCTGATCGCAGTGGTGAGCCGGTAGGCGAGCAGCGAGGTGCCCCCGTATTCGGAGAAGGGTACGACCACCGAAATCTGGTCTCGTTCGAGCACTTCCCGCCACGCAGAGCAGACCAGCTCCTCCATGGGGTCGGTCGGCGGCTCGACCTGCTCCTCCGGGCGTGTCTGCCGCGCGGTCTCGGCCACGATGAGCGCGGCCAGGGCCTTGCGGTCCGCTTTGCCGTTGCGGTTGAGCGGGAGCGCGTCGAGCACGACGATCTGGTGGGGGACCTGCTCGGCCGGCAGTTTCTCCGCCGCGTACGCGCGAAGCCCCGCCGCGGAGGGTGGATTGTCCGGCGACCGCGGCGTGACGCAACAGACCAGCGTGGACTCGGGCGGCTCACCGAGTACGAGCGCCACGGCGCTGCCCACGAGCGGATGGCCGGCCAGGGCGGATGCGACATCGCCCAGCTCCACCCGTACCCCGCCGACCTTGACCTGTTCGTCGAGCCGGCCGTTGTAGTACAGCAACCCGTCTTCGCCGACCCTCGCCAGATCGCCGGTCCGATAGAGCTTCTCGCCGGGGATGTCGGGGAAGGGGTTGGCCACGAGCACCCCGGCGGTGCGGTCGGGGTCGTTGAGGTAGCCCGCTCCGATGCATTCACCGCCGAGGTACAGCTCGCCTGGCGTGTTCACCGGGACGGGCTCGAGGTCGTCGTCGAGCACGATTGCGGCGGTGTTGTCGATGGGACGCCCGATGGGGATCCGGTCCACGTCGGCATCCGTGATGTCGTGAAACACCGACCCGATCGAGCACTCCGTCGGCCCGAACGTGTTGGTGACCTCCAGCCCGGGCAGCAGCGCGCGCAGCCGGTGCACCGCACCGGGGGCGGCCGCCTCCCCGCCGATCAGCATGCGCCGCAGGCTCGACGTCGCCTCGCGCAGGTCCTCACGCACCTCCAGCAGCGATACGAACGCTTCCAGCACGGACGGTACGAAGTCGGTCATCGTGACGCCGTAGCGGCCGATGGTCATCGCGGTCCGCTCGAGGTCGAGGATGCCGTCGCGGTGCGGAAGCACAACCTGCCCGCCGGACACCAGTGGCCACAGCACCTGCCACATCGAGGAGTCGAATGTGGAGCGGCTGTTCTGCAGCGTCACATGATCGGCGCCGTCACCGAACCGGCGTGACATCGTGGTCAGCCTGTTGACCAGGCCGCGGTGGCGGTTGAGAGCGCACTTGGGCGTGCCCGTCGAGCCGGAGGTGTAGAACCCGTAAATCAAGTCCTCGGGTGTCGGTCTACGATCTGCCGGCGGGGATTTCCGGTCAGCCGGATCGCACGGCTCCTCCGCGCAGTCGACAATTACCGTCGGGAGGCCCGACTCCAGTTCGGCGATGGTCTCCACGGTCGCGGGCGACGCCACGATGGCGGGCGGCGACAATTCGGCCATAATTGCGCCGAGCCGGTCGATCGGCCAATCCGGATCCAGCGGTACGAACGCCGAACCCGTCTTCATCACCCCGAAGAGCGCCACCGGGAATTCCGGTCCGTCCGCCACCAGTACGGGTATCAATTGCCGGGCCAGGACGCCGTTGCCGATCAGTTGATTGGCCGTTATATTGGCCGCGGTGTCCAGGTCGGCATAGCTCATCGTCGTGTCCCGATGGCGAATGGCGGGACGGTCCGGTTCCTGCTCTTTCTGTTCGTAGAAGAGGTCGAGGACCGTGCGGTGCCGGGGAAACGCATGCTGCGGCCCCAGGGATAAGGCCAGGACGTGTTCGCTCAGGCGGTTCTGTTTATGGCGTGGCATCGTGCTCCCATGGTCTCGACCGGCAACGGATCGCCGTTCCCGGCGGATCAGTCGCTATTCAGGTCGGTGATTTTCGGGTAGCCGGGACCGGCCCTCGGCAAGCATGACGAGAGTCGAATAACAATGTTCGGGTTCGCGGCCATGGACAACCGGCCGCAATATCACGGGAAACGCCGGGCTCCGGCGAGTGGGCGCAGCCGACCGGCTATGTCGGTCCCAGCTCGATCATGCGGATGTAGCGCTCGGCCGGTGAGCTGTGAGGCATGAGAAGAGAGAGCGGGCGCGGTGCTCCGCGGCCCGTACCGGTGCTGTCACGCGCACCGATCACGTGCCGCCGATGGCGGCTCCGAGACGGCGTGATAGCTCCTGACGTGCTGACTCGTGCGTGCAGTAACCATGGGTTCCTTCCTTCTCCTGTCGGCTGAGTGCTGCACGTGCGATCAAAGTAACCTATATACGGCTTATTACAAGTTACTCACATCTTGGAGTACGGAACCGGGATCCGCAACCCCGGCTGTCACCACCGCCGGCTCGGACGCCGCCGCGCGGGGCGGTATGGCCTGCAGAAATGCGAATGTGCCGCACGCTGAAATTCGGAGTGGCGGGATGACGGGCTTCCGCGTGTGATGCGAGAGAGAGCCTCGACGCCTGCATGACGAACGGCGAGCCGGACAAGCACGGCTCGGTGGCGGCGCGAGAGGCATACCCGGCGTTACCCGGGCCCGCGTCCGCTAATCCGGGGTCGCGTTCTTTTGTGACAACTTGCCGAAGCGCTCTGCTGATCATTCGGACGCCACGGATGATCAACCGTCAATGGGTCATATACGTGCACGTCCGGTCGGCAGAATGGGACCGGCAGAAAAGCCGATACAGAACCTTTGTCGGCTCCGGCGGCGACGGCTGCAGTTCCGAGATCATTCCGTGCCGGGCGTGAAAAGCCGCCATCCGCGGGTAGGGTCGGTGACCGCCGGCGTATTCAGGTCCGGCGTCACGCCCATCATCCACGCAAGGAGGAGGTTGTGCGGTCAGTCAATGGCAACGCGCGTGCCGGAGTATTCCAATCAGGAGGACTTTCCTCCCTGGCGGTCGGAGTCTGGCTTCATGAAATATCCGCGCCGGCGCGGCACTACATCGCCGACATCGGTCAGTCCGACCGTACGGCGATGGACGCGCTCGCTGCTTGTCTGCGAAGACTCGGGGACGAAGCCGTCGTCATCGACTTACGCTCGTCAATGGCCGCCGTGGCGTCGGATCTCCTCCGGTACGGTGCCCGCCACGACGGCGGTTACTGGAACACGACCGGTGCGGCGCGCTTCGTGCTCGTCAGCGAACTCACCCCATTGATGCAGGCGGACGGATGCCGGACATTCGCGCACGGCTGTGTCGGCGGCGGCAACGACCAGCGCCGCTTCGCGCGCTACGGCGCCCAGGTGGCCCCGGACCTGGCGGTCGTCGAGCCGTGGACGAATCCGCAGGCGCTTGAGCGATTCCCCGATCGCGAGGCCATGCTGGCGGCCGTCGTCGAGCGCGGACTGCCGCTCGACCCGGGCAGCGGTGCCGAGCGGTCCACCGACGCCAACCTCGCCGGCATCTCGCACGAGTCGGCGGAGCTGGAAGACCTCGAAACGCCGGTCACCCGCCTCGGCCCGCGGTGGAGCAACTGGCCCGGACAGGGCCCGGCCGAGCCCGAGACGGTCACGGTCGGATTCCTCGACGGGCGGGTCACCGACGTCAACGGCAGCGGGCCCGATCCAGTCGCATGGATGACGCAGGCCAACACGATCGGCGCCCGGCACGGCGTCTGGCTTCGCGACGTGGTCGAGCGGCGCATCGTCGGTACGGTCTGCCGAGGCATCTACGAGGCACCCGGCCTGGAAGTCCTCGCCCCCGCGTGGACCCGCATCCTGCAGGCGAGCCTTGACGCGGCCGGCCACGAACTCTACGACCGGCTGGCCGCCGTACTGGGCGCCGCGATGTACGAAGGCCGGTGGCTCGAGCCGGCCGCGCAGGCGGCGCGGGCGGCGATCGACCGGCTGGTCGGTGACGTCAGCGGCAGCGTGACCCTGTCCGTGCACCGGGGCGTCGTCCAGGTCGAACGGACAAAGGTCGCCGGCCATGTGGAGCAGCAGACCCGGTTCGGCTCGGGCGGTAACCGCTGGAGCGAAGTAGCCGCGGTTCAGACATGAGAGGAAGAAAGCGATGCGTGAGCGCCGATTCGGCCGGCTGGGCTGGAAGGTCAGCGAAATCGGCTACGGAATGTGGGGCATAGCCGGCGGCGAGGGCGGATGGACCGGCGCCGACGACGTGGCCGGCGACTCCGCGCTGGACGAGGGCGTGCGGCTCGGGTGCACCTTCTTCGACACCGCCTGGATCTACGGGCGCGGACACAGCGAAAGGATGCTCGGGCAGCTGGTCAAGCGGCACCCGGACCGCCGCCTCTACCTCGCGACCAAGCCCCCGCCGAAGGACCGAACCTGGCCGTCCACCCGCGACTCCAAACTGGCCGATGTGTACCCGCCGGATCATCTCTGGGAATACCTTCACCGCAGCCTCGAAGGGCTGGCCATGCCGTCCGTCGACCTGTTCCAGTTCCACGTCTGGGAGGACGCTTGGGCACACGACGCGTCCTGGCAGGACGCCATCGCCGAGATGAAGGAGCGCGGGCTGATCAAAGGTGTCGGGATCAGCGTCAACCGATGGGAACCCTGGAACGTGCTGCAGACGCTGAGCACCGGGCTGATCGACGCGGTGCAGGTCATCTACAACATCTTCGACCAGGCCCCCGAAGACGAACTGTTCCCGGCCTGCCGTGAGCTGGACATCGCCGTGATCGCTCGCGTCCCCTTCGACGAAGGCACACTCACCGGCACTCTCACCCGGGACACTCGCTGGCCCGAAGGTGACTGGCGGAACACGTATTTCGTGCCCGAGAACCTGATCCCCAGCGTGGAGCGCGCCGAACGGCTGGCGCGGATCGTGCCCGAGGGCATGACCATGCCGGAACTCGCCCTCCGGTTCATCCTCGCGAATCCCGATGTCGCCACCGTCATCCCCGGCATGCGCAAGCTCACCCACGTGCGCGCCAACATCGCCGCCGGCGAGGCCGAGCCACTGAGCGACGAACTGATGGCGCAGCTGCGCGAGCATCGCTGGGACCGCCGGCCCACTGCGTGGTCGCAATGAGTGCCGCACAGAAGCCCATCGTGCTGTGGGCGGTTCCTCGGTCGCGGTCCACGGCGTTCCTGCGCATCATGCTCGAGCGCGGCGATCTCGAGGTCCTCCACGAGCCGTTCTCGTACCTGCAGGCGGACGGGCACTTCGAGGTGGCAGGCCGGCGGGTCACGTCGGCGGTCGAGCTGCTCGACGCGATCCTCGAGGTGAATGCCGGGGGGCGCCGGGTGTTCGTCAAGGAGACCTCCGACTACACGTACACACCGCTGCTCGAGGACGGGCGCCTGTACAGCGACATCCTCAACACCTTCATGATCCGGGAGCCGCGGGCGGCGATCTCCTCGCACTACGCCATGAACCCCGCCGCCACCCTGGAGGAGTACGGGTTCGAGTACCTGCACGTCATTTTCGAATCCGTGCGGTCGGCCGTCGGCGAGGTCCCCTTGGTGATCGATGGTGACGATCTCGTGTCCGCTCCCGAGGCGACGGTCCGGGCCTACTGCGAGCGGGTCGGGCTCGAGTTCAAGGCCGAGGCGATGCGCTGGGATCCCGGGCAGCGGGCGAACTGGCGGCGTACGGATCGGTGGCATGCGGAGGTGGCCGAGAGCAGCGGGCTGGAGGCCAAGGCGTCCAAGCGGCGCGAGACACCCGACACGAACGCGCATCTACGCCGCGTCGCCGAGTACCACCAGCCGTTCTACGACGCGCTCGCCCGCCACCGCCTCGCCGGCTAGAGGACGCGACTGCGTCGTTCTCTATGAGGGCTGGTGAGCCGGCGCATCCGCTCCGGCCCGCGCTGACGTTGCATTGCCGATGACGGCGCGCCCTTGGGGGCGGCGGGCACGGGGTGGCGCGGCGGGCGCACGGCGGGCGGCACGCAGCAACGGCACGCAGCAACGACACGCACACCTCCGGTCGGGCGCCCTGGTCGTGGTTCCTAGAGGGCGAGGGTTTCCAGGTCCACGGCGGTGGCCATGGCTTGGGCGCCTTTGTCGTTGAGGTGCATGCCGTCACCGCTGTCCAGGGCGGGGTGGATGTAGTCGGGGGCTTCGGGGTTCTCGACAGCTCGGGCCACGTCAAAGACGGCGTCGAAAGTGTCGGTGCTACGGATCCAGTCGTTCACCTCGCGTCGGGCGGCGAGGCCCTCGGGGGTGCTGATCCCGGGGTAGACGGCGGCCGCGAAGGGGCCGATGGTGGCGGCGAGGATCTTCAGGTCGGCCTCGTGGGCGCGGTGAGCCAGAGCCTTGAAGCCTTCGATGAGGGCGTCGGAGGTGGCCGGAGGCTCGCCGACCATGCCGGGGAGGCCGAGGTCGTTGATGCCGAAGTGCACCAGGACGTGGGTCAGGCCGGGAACCGAGAGAACGTCGTGGTCGAAGCGCGCCAGCGCGTGCTCGCCGACCTCGTCCCGCAGGAGGCGGTTTCCGGCGATGCCCTGGTTGACCACCCATCCCCGCTTGAGGCGGCGGTTGAGGAAGTCCACGGAGCGGTTGTTCGCGCTGGTCGTGGAGCCGACCCCTTCGAACCAGGAGTCGCCGAACGCCACGGCGATCGCGGTGTCGTCCGGGGCGAGCACGTCGACGCCCGAGACGTAGAACCTGGCTGCTACCTGCTCGGCATCCGGGAGCGCGGGAGACATGAGGTGGTTGCCGCCGACTATGTGAGCGGTCTCCATGGGCATGTGGGAGTAGGTGGCCAGGCCTGTCTCCTCAGGGAGATAGAGGCCGAGGATCAGGTCGGCGCCGGGGGCGACAGGCAGATCGATCGGGTCGCTGACGGCCTCTTCTCCCGGTGGGATGGTGAGCCTCTCGGCGCCGTCGAAAGTGGGGGTGGCCTGCCCGTGCTCGGTGGCGGCCCGCACGGCGGCGATGGTCAAAGGGGTGCGGCCGTAACGGTTCGTCAGGCGTACGCGGAGGCGTTCTCCGCCGCCGGCCATGTGGAGCACCTGACGCACCGTCTGATCGGCGAAGCCGCGCGGTTCGGTGAGCTGGATCTGCTCGTAGGGACTGATCACTGCGCTGCGGAAGCCGGCTGTCCAGATCATGCTTGCTCCGTTCGTTGCTATGGGATGTGTCGGCGGATTCTGACGTCGGCGAGGTGGTTGACCTGGGGTCCAGGTCTTGTCGCGGGTGAAGGGGCGTGAGCGGCCGGCTCGGCGAGCCGGTCAGGGCTGGAGCACGTAGCGACCGCGCACCCCGCCCTTGGCCATGGCGTGGTGGGCCTGGGCGACCTGGTCCAGCGGCAGGACCGCGTGCACTCGGGTCGGCAGCTTGCCGGAGGCGGAGCGGGCGAGCAGGTCGCCCAGTCGAGCGCCGTCGGGATGCGCAACCACGACGTGTACGGTGATTCCGCGCTCCGCAGCCGGCTCGGCGCTCGGCTGGACACCGACGAAGACCCCGCCATCACGGACCAGGGAAAGGCCCCGCTCCTGCAGCGCCGCACCGTCGGCGACCGCGTCCCAGCCCGGCTCCGCGTGCGTGGTGAACTCGGCACCGAGGCCGCGGATGAACTCCTCGTCCTCGGCTCTGGCCAGACCGGTCACCCGCCAGCCGCGCTCCTGCGCGAGCGGGACGACGTACCCCCCGACCGCGCCGGCCGCCCCCGTCACCAGCAGCTGATCGCCGTCGCCGGGCGCGTCACCGAGGAGATCGACGATCTGGGCGGCGGCCAGCCCGTTGAGCGGCACCGTCGACGCCGCGATCAGGTCCAGCCCGTCGGGTAGGACGGCGAGGTCGGAGGCCCGCACGACGAGCTGTTCGGCGTAGGTGCCGAAGTCGCGATCGAAGCCGGCTACCAGGCCGGCGACCCGGGCTCCGGCCGCCAGGTCCACGCCGGGGCCGGTGGCGACGACGGTCCCGGAGAAGTCCCAGCCCAGGCCGGTGTGCTCGGGCTGGTCGATCAGCCCCATGGCGTGGAAGAGGCCGCGGGCGACGGCCAGGTCGACGGGGTTGACCGGCGCGCCGGCGATCCTGACCCGGACCTCGCCGGGGCCAGGCTCGACGACGGGAACGTCGATGATCTCAATGGAGTCGGGGCCGCCTGGAATGCGGACGGCGGCCGTACGAAAGGTAGAGCTGCTCATGGTTTCGCGCCTCGCGCCTTGTGTTCGACAGTTGACCTGCTTCACTATGGGCGGGTAGCTCTCCAGCGGAAAGTAGGCACTTCGAAGTGCGTAGCTCACCGCCCGGTAGGAAGGAGCGGTAGATGCCAACGAGGACGGCGGCCCAGAATCGGGCGCAAGCGAAGGGCGACTACGACGCGTTCCTGGCGAGGTGCCCGAGCCGCCAGTTGCTCGACCGGATCTCCGACAAGTGGGTCGCGCTGGTCCTGGCCGCGCTCGGCAGCGACGGCCCGCATCTGACGGGAGACGACTGTGCCGGTGAGTCACGGTCGATGCGCTACTCCGAGTTGTCCCGCAGGCTGGCCGGTGTCAGCCAGAAGATGCTCACCCAGACCCTGCGCTCCCTGGAGCGCGACGGGCTGGTCACCCGCACCGTGACGCCGACGGTGCCGGTCACGGTCACATACGAGCTGACCGACCTCGGCCTCTCGCTCCAGCACATGATGCGCGGCATCAAGCTCTGGGCCGAGGCGCACATGGACGAGGTGCTCGCCAATCGCGAGGAGTACGACACCCGCATCGCCTGAACGCTTTCCCCATCAGCGCCACCCGAGGACGAGTGGCAGGAACCGGACAGGGGGACGGTGATGTCGGCATCGATCACCCGTATCGGCACGCCGCCCAGCACACAGATCCACGACCCGTCGGCGATGGTCGCCAGGCGGGGCAGCACCCTGCCGTCCTTGCAGCGGATCAGCAGGGTGGCGCCGGTGTGATGAGGTTCTTGGCCTGCGGTCGGGCGGCAGCACCGTCCCGGCTGGCAGGCAACCGATCATCCGACCGGCTCGTGCCGGGCCGCAGACATGCGGGATCTCGGCTGTCTAGCGCTGCTTGAGGCGGAGCGCCTCTTTGCGCGTCTCGGCCTGGATGGACCGCTCCCGCTCCAGCCATTCCGGGTTCTCCGCCTTGAGGGCATTGATCTCGGCGGTGGTGAGCGGTTCGGTGATCCCGCCTCTGGCCAGGCCGGAAATGGAGACCCCGAGCTTCGCGGCGACGACCTGCTTGGGGTGCGGGCCGTTGCGGCGCAGGTCAGCGAGCCAGGCAGGTGGCGACGCCTGCAACGCGTTCAGCTCGTCCCTGGAGACCACGCCCGACTGGAACTCGGCGGGAGTGGCCGAGAGGAGGACGCCCAGCTTCTTGGCCGCGGTCTCGGGCTTCATCGTCTGGACGGTCTTCGGTTTGGGCGAGGGCATGATGCCAAGAGTAGTCAGTCGGAACGGGTTCTCTGACATCGGTACGCTGAGGAAGTGACTGATGGTGAGACCGGCAAGGCATTTCGGCTGGCGTACGTGCCCGGGGTGACACCCGCGAAGTGGGTCAACATCTGGGCCGAGAGGCTGCCCGACGTGCCGATCTCCCTGGTCACGGTCCCCGCCGCCGAGGCGGTGGGACTCCTGCGGGACGGCGCCGCCGACGCCGGATTCGTCAGGCTGCCCGTCGACCGGGACGGGCTCAGCGTGATTCCTCTCTACGTGGAGACCACGGTGGTCGTGGTGCCCAAGGACCACGCGGTGGCCGCCGCCGACGAGGTGACGGTCGCCGACCTGGCCGACGACGAGGTGTTCCATCCTCTGGACGACACCATCGAGTGGCCGGTCCGGCCCGGGCTGCCCGCGTTCACCCGCCCCGCCACCACGGCGGAGGCGGTGGAGCTGGTGGCTTCCGGCGCCGGCCTTCTCCTGGTCCCGCAGTCGCTGGCACGCCTCCACCACCGCAGGGATCTCACCTACCGGCCGGTGTCGGACGCGCCGCAGTCTCAGGTCGCGCTGGCCTGGCCCACGGACGCGACCACCGACCTGGTGGAAGATTTCATCGGCATCGTCCGCGGCCGGACGGTGAACAGCTCGCGGGGTCGTACTCCCGCCTCCCCTGCGGAGAAGCCGGCACAGCGGCAGGAGCAGAAACCCGCACAGAATCGCTCCCGTCGCCGGGCCGCGCCGGCCAGGCGAAAAGGGAACGGCCGCCGGCCTCGGTGACCTCCAGCCCCTTGATGGCGCGCATCGGTATCCGGGGAACTGACGCCTTTCCGTGGCCGTTCTCCGAGCATCTTGGTGCAAGGGGTCCTCGCAACACTGCTGTTCAGCAGCGGGCGTCGTGCCCGGCCGCCGCACAGGCTGGTCGAGACTGACGTCAGACACTGTGCATCCGCTGTTGCAAGATGGTTCATCTTTTCGATCTTTTTGGCCACCGCGGCGAATGCCTAGATTGCTCATCCATGCGCAAGTCAGCACTCGCTCTGGTGTTCGCCATCGTGGCGTCACTCTCCGCCGGGCTCACGGCCGCCGCCCCAGTGGTTGCCAACACGTTTGGTTTCTACGCGTACCATCCCACCTGGTGCTGTCCCAGGACGGACAACCGCGACGTCTACTGGAACGGCTCCACCCTCACCAGCAACATGATCACCGCGGCCGACTACGGCATGGCCAACCTTGACTACCAGACCGACCTGAGAATAGGCGGTTACGACAGCACCGCCGGCACACACACCGACCTGGTGATGTACGACGCCTACTACACCGACTACTGGGGCAAGGACTGGGACGGCTCGAGCACGGGCGTCAACATCACCGCTTCGACCAAGTGCGTCAGGGCCCTCTACCAGATCGGCGGCGAGTATCTGTGCGACCGCGCCGAACTCCGCTTCGACCTGGCCGACATGACCAGCTCGACCGTCCGCAAGAAGACGGCCTGCCACGAGATCGGCCATGCCATCGGCCTCGGGCACACCAATCTGACCTCCTGCATGAAGCAGGGCTCGTCCACCACCCAGACCTACAGCAGCCACGACCGCTCGCACGTCAACGGGGCGTGGTAACCATGAAGAACCGCTTCGCGGTAATCCTCACCCTCGTCGCCGCCATCGCCACCGGCACCCTCGCAGGCACATTCCTCAACAGCCCCGACCCCTCCTTCTGGCAGCGGCTCCGCTACGGGGTCAGCATGTCCGACGGGGACTACCTGTTCGACTCCGTGGCCGACATCGTCCCCGGAGCGCCCGACTCCGGCGCCTTCAAGGCCGCCGGAGCGCTCGTCCAGGGCACCGTCGTGGACATCGAACCCGGCATCGCCTTCGCCTCCGACGACTCGGCGATCGGCTCGACCGTCGTTCCCTACGACAGCGAGGACGCGGCCATGCGTTACGCCGGCCTGGTGGTGCGCGTCGACAAGGTGCTGGCAGGCCGGCTCGGCCAGGGGTACACCGACGGCAAGATCCGCATCCAGGTCGAGCAGCCGGTCACCACCACACTCGCCGAACTCAAAGACTCCATCGCCACGGCCGGCACGGGCCTGATGTTCGTCCACAACCTGGCGGAACGGCAGCAAGTCCTCGGTCGCCCCATCACCGACCCCACCCAACTGGCCTATGCCCAGTCCGTCTACACCCCGATCGGCGAAGGCCTCTTCGTCGAGGAGTCGGCGGGCAGCCCCGTGATGGCCCCGCTCATGGACGGCCAGCGCGCGGCGCAGCTCCTCGGGTACACATACGTGTCCGAGGACGGCGAAGCGGAGCCGTCTCCCTCGCCGACCTGCGACGACATTGACCCCTGCTACACGCCGACGAGCAAGCCTTCGGCTACGGCGACATCCGTTCCCGCGGGCGGCACCGAACCGGCGAACACCACGCCACCGAGCCTGACAGCCCTCCGCACGACGCTGGTCGCCGCGGCCTGCGCTGAGGGGACGGCGGTGGACTCCTCCTCGTGCTGAGCCGGCCGACCTGACGTCTGCCTTTACGCCACCCGAGCCGCCGATGCCGCAGCCCAGGCCGGCACTTCCTGGAACCTCAACAGGGTGGAACGCCTCGACGAGCCGTCGGATGAGGCTGCTCTCACCCTCTCCGACGGCATCGACCGCCGACGCCGTTCGCGCCCAGCACGCCTGGATCATCGACGCCCTGGAGGTCGGGGATCCGGCCGCGTGCGAGCATCTGGACGCCGCCCAAGAGCTCGCTCAGGAGAAGGCGGGAGACCGGTGGAAGGACACGGATCTCGTGTTCTGCACGCGGACCGGCACACCGGTCACGGCCCACAACGTACGGCGTGACATCCGCAAGGTCGTGGAAGCGGCAGGGCTCACCGGGCGGGAGTGGTCGCCTCGCGAGCTGCGGCACAGCTTTGTGTCCGTGCTGTCAGACTCCGGCGTTCCCATCGAGGACATCTCGCGCCTGGTCGGGCACTCCAACACGGTGGTCACCGAGACGGTCTACCGGCACCAGATCCGGCCCGTGATCATGCAAGGAGCTGCGACGATGGACCAGATCTTCGGGAGTTAGTCACTCACTTGGTCACTCAGGCGCCGTTTTCAAGATCAGAGATCAAATGTCTACGCAGGTGGGCGGTACTGGGTTCGAACCAGTGACCCCTCGCTTGTAAGGCGAGTGCTCTACCGCTGAGCTAACCGCCCCTGATCGGCACTACACCTTACGACACCACAGGGCCCGATCGCACATCCAGCACCCACCCAGGGCCCAGTTCGGGGCGGTCGGCGGCGCGCCAGCCCAGGAGGGCCGCTCCGAGCATGCCGGCGTCCACCCCGAGCGCCGCCGGGACCAAGGGAGGTGCGTCGCGGAAGGCCAGGCGCCTGACGAGGCGGGTGCGTACCGGGTCGAAGAGGGCGGGGCCCGCTTCTGCCAGGCCGCCGCCGAGGACGATCACCGAGGGGTCCAGCAGCAGTGTGTACGTCGCCAGGGCCAGCGACAGGGCCTCCACGGCCTCGTCCCAGACCTCGATGGCGATCGGGTCGTCGGAGGAGACCACCTGCTCCGCCTTGACGCCTTCCACGCCGGCTCGCTGGCTGTAGCGGCGTCCCACCGAGGCCGCCGATGCGTACGTCTCCAGGCAGCCGAACTGGCCGCACGCGCACTGCTCCCCGTCCGGGAAGACCGGGGTGTGGCCGATCTCGCCGGCCCAGCCCGAGGAGCCGCCGTACGGCTCGCCGCGGATGATCGAGGCGCCGGCGATGCCCGTGCCGATCGGGAGGAAGAGGAAGTCCGACAGGCCCCGGCCCGCGCCCAGGATGCTCTCCGCGAGGCCGCCGGTGCGTACGTCGTGGCCGAGCAGGACCGGGATGTCCAGGCTGGTGAAGCTGGCGGCGGGGACGTCGCGCCAGCCCAGGTTCGCCGCGTAGACGGCGGAGTTGTCGGACACCAGGCCAGGTACGGCCAGGCCGACGCCCGCGGGGATGCCGTCGCCCGAGGAGGCCAGGTGGCTGATGAACTCGGAGATGGCGGCCACGACCGCCTCAGGGCCCTCCGCCCGGGGGGTCGGGCGCCGCTCGCTCAGCAGCACCGCGCCGGACTCGCTGACCAGGCCGCCCTTCATGGACGTGCCACCGACGTCGAGCGCGACTACGAACGAACTCATTGCGGACACGGAAAGAGACGATAGCGCAGCTCAGTAAATGTCTGGAAAGGGTCTGTCGTGCTCCGGCCGGACTTCCCGGGGTTCCAGCTACTTCCCGCGGGCGTGCTCCACCGGCCGTCCCGGAGAAGGGAATCGCGCATGGAAGGCGCTCAGGCGCGCCCGAGCACGCGGTTGAGCGCCGCCTCCACCTCCGCCGACAGCCCGGGAGGCGGCGTCACCGCAGGAGCCGTCAGGGCGTCCGAGCGGGCCAGCCGTACGGCGCCGCAGGAGCGGCACTCCACCTCGCCCAGCCGGCAGATCAGCGCCGAGGACCCGCAGGTCGAGCAGGAGTCCAGGTCGAGGTCGTGCAGTCGTTGACAGTCCGGACAGATCAACACCTGGGTCTCGTTGCGCACCCCGCGCTGCCACGGGCTGGCGCCGCGCACGGGGTCGGTCTGCCGGGCCCCGCAGCGGTAGCAGGGCATCGTTCCCTCCGAAGTCAAGAAATGTCGGCGAGTGCCTTCACGTAGGCGGCGACGTCACGTGCGGAGGAGATCGGATTGACGACCGACCACCGGATCACGCCCTCGCCGTCGATGACGAAGGTCCCCCGAAGGGCGACCCCCTTCGTCTCGTCCAACACACCGTACGCCCGCGCGACCTGTCCGTGTGGCCAGAAGTCGGAGAGCAGCGGAAACGTATAACCCTCGCGATCCGCCCACGCACGGTGCGTGAACACGGAGTCGACGGAGACGGTCAGCAGCTGCGCGCCCTCCAGAGGCTGGTCGCGCAGGGCGGACAGCTCGCTGTGACAGATCCCGCTGAAGGCAAGCGGGTAGAAGACCAGCACGACCTTGGAGCCCCGGAACTGAGACAGGCTCACCGGGGTGCCGTGCTGGTCCTGCAGCTCGAAATCCGGAGCCAGGGCACCGACCTCGGCAGGATGTGCTTTCACAGGCATCATCCTGCCGCATGGAAGGCGCTCGGGCCCCCTACCGTTTGCCCTTGGGCGTGACGAGCCTGGTGCCGGACCAGTCGGGTGCGGCGGAGATGCTGCTGGTCTGCGAGAGACCCGCGGTGGCGGCATCCTCCCCGATGTCGCTCGGCTCCACGTGGCCATCTCGCCCGGCCTTGGGAGTCAGCAGCCAGATCTGGCCGCCGTCGGCGAGTGCTCGCATGGCGTCGCTGAGGGCGTCGAAGAGGTCTCCGTCGCCGTCGCGCCACCACAGCAGCACAACGTCGACGACGTCGTCACTCTCCTCATCCAGCAGCTCGTTGCCGGTCAGGTCCTCGATGGACTCGCGAAGCTCGTCGTCGACGTCCTCGTCCCAACCGATCTCCTGCACCACCTGACCCGGCTTGAGGCCGAGCCGTTCGGCCAGGCCGCGCTCGCCCTGCGCCTGACCCGCGGTCGCGCTCACGTTTATCCCTCCTGCTTGAGTGGCCCCGCTTATGCGGTTTATCGCTTCGGCACAGTCCACACGCTGTGACCCTCAGTCGTCAACGGTCGCCACGGGTACGGCCGTAGTCGTTCAGAATCAATCAGACAAAAACGACAGGCGAACCTGGCGTTGCGGGTTGTCGACGTTCAGATCGACAAGTGCGATCGACTGCCATGTGCCGAGCGCCAAACGCCCGCCCAGCACGGGCACCGTGGCGTACGGCGGGATCAGTGCCGGCATGACATGCGACCTTCCGTGACCCCGCGAACCGTGCGCGTGACCCCAGCGGTCGTCCGGCGGCAGCAGGTCGCGCAGCGCGGCGAGCAGGTCGTCGTCGCTGCGCGAGCCCAGCTCGAGCAGGGCGACACCGGCCGTCGCATGGGGCACGAAGATGTGCAGCAGCCCGTCGCCGCCCTGTGCGCGCACGAAATCCGAGCATTCGCCCGTGATGTCGTGCACCGTCTCTCGTGACCCCGTGGCCACAGAGATGATTTCAGATCTCACGCGTGAAATCCTACTTATGCACCACGACGGCATCCGGCCCAGGAAACACCAGTCCGGTGTGCCCGTCGTCGAAGCGCACCATGTACGGAGGTCCGCCCTCGGGGCCCTGGACCTCCATGATCACACCACTCCGGTCCCTTTCGCCGACGATATGCCCGTGCACCAGGAGCCGGTCTCCTACCGCAGCATTCATACAACCCACATTGGTACGCGGAAAGCCGTACGAAAAGAGCGATTCGCAAGTTTTGCTCCCCCTGCAGGGGGAGGGAGAAATATGACCGAAACGTTACGCTTCGCGGATGTGGCGTTTCGGGCTCCGAGGCCGGATGGCGATGTCGTACGTGCTGGTCACGGCCACCGCGGTGCTGCTGGTCGAGGCCGTGATCGTGGCCCTTTACGTGATCCCGCAGGCCAGCGCGACCGACCTGGCCTCGGTCCTGCGGGACCAGGCGGGGCGGGACGCCAAGCTGCTCAGCCTGGACGCGGCCAGGCGGCCGTCGCCGGTGCCCAACACCTCGGGCCGCGATCTCCTGCCGCCGCCGCCCGACGTCCCGGGCCGCGATCTCCTGCGCAGGGCGATGTCGGCGGCGGGGCCGCGGACCCTCGTGGACGGAGTCAGGCCGCCCGAGCCGGGCTTCGCCATGCTGGAGATGCTCGTCGACACGGACGGCCTGGTCGTCGGCAGCTCCGCGCCCGAGATCTACGGCGTGGGCACCGGCCTGGACGTCCCCCTGCCGGGTCGCGAGGGAGGCGGCGGCACGGGCAGGACCAGGACGGGCACGACGGTCTGGCACTTCAGCCCCGTGACGGTGAAGACGCCCGTGGGCCTGCAGATCCTCGGCTACGTCTACGTCCAGGCCCCGGCGGAGGTCGCGCCCGCCGCGCCGGTCCTGGGCTCGCTCGCGCCCTTGCTGGCGCCCGGGCTGGTGGCGGTGGGGCTGGTGGTGCCGGTCGGGCTGCTGTTCGGCCTGCTCAGCACGCGCCGGCTGACCACCAGGGTGCGCCGGCTCGCCGGCGTCACGACGGCCGTGGCCGCGGGCGACTTCCGGCCGCGGGTGGCGGTCACCGGGAGCGATGAGGTGAGCACGCTCGAGCATTCGTTCAACGTCATGACCGACCGGCTCGGCGCGGCGGTCGAGGGGGCCAGGCTGACCGCGCGGGCCGAGGCCCGCCAGGCCGAACGCGGCAGGATCGCCAGGGAGCTGCACGACTCGATCTCGCAGGACCTGTTCTCGCTGAGCCTGCTGGCCGGGGGCATGCGCAGGGCCGCGCCGGACGCCCTGCGCGAACAGGCCGAGGCGATGGAGCGCACCGCCGCCCGCGCGATGCGCGAGATGCAGGCGCTGCTGCTGGAGCTGCGGCCGGTGGCGCTGGAGGACGCGGGCCTGCTGCCCGCGCTGGAGGAGCTCTGCCACGCGTACGAGACGCGGCTCGGCGTCAGGGTCGAGGCCGAGCTGGCGGAGGTCGCGCTGTCGCCCCCGGCCGAGCACGCGGTGCTGCGCCTCGTCCAGGAGGCGCTCGGCAACGCGGTCAAGCACGCGGAGCCGGCCAGGATCACGGTACGGCTGGGCCGCCACGCCGGCCCGGTCATCGTGGAGGTGTCGGACGACGGCCGGGGCTTCGACCCCTCCGGCGTGGCCGCCAAGCACGGCATGGGCCTGGCGCTGATGCGCGAGCGGGTGGAGGAGCTCGGCGGCCGATGGGAGATCCACAGTGACGGGAGCGGGACCACAGTGAGAGCGAGCCTGCCATGACCATCCGCGTCCTCATCGTCGACGATCACGAGGTGGTGCGCCAGGGGCTGCGGTTCGTCCTGGAGCAGGAGGAGGGGATCGAGGTCGCGGGGGAGAGCGGCGACGGGGCGGCGGCGCTGCACGCCGTCCGGGGGCTGCGGCCGGACGTGGTCCTGCTCGACCTGGTCATGCCCGTCATGGACGGGCTCGCGGTGCTGGAGAGGCTGCGCGGGGAGGCCGGGCGGCCCGCGGTGATCGTGCTGACCTCGTTCCAGGAGGAGGACAGGGTGGTGGAGGCGGTACGGCTCGGCGCGCTGTCGTACCTGTCCAAGACGACCGCGGTCGACCAGGTGGTGGAGGCGGTGCGCGCGGCGGCGCGGGGCGGCAGCGTGCTGGAGCCCGGGATCGCGGCGCTGCTGCTCGGGCGGGTGCGGCAGGGCGGCCGCCCGAGGCCGCTCGACCTGCTGACGCCCAGAGAGCGGCAGGTGCTGTCGGCCGTGGCGAGGGGACGGTCGAACGCGGAGATCGCCAGGGATCTGCGCATGGGCAGGGAGACCGTCAAGACGCACGTCTCCAGCATCCTGGCCAAGCTCGGCGTGGCCGACCGCACCCAGGCCGCGATCTTCGCGCTCCAGCAGGGCCACGTCCCCCTGGACGAAGCCCTGGGGTAGGGCGAAGAGCCTGTCCAGGACCCTCAGAAGCCCTACCGGTAGACTCCCTCGGTCACATCGCGCTGTCGCGGGTGAGAACCTCTCCTCTTCTGGGGAGAGAGGAGAGTACGGGGCAGCGGCGGCAAGGGGGCATTCGAGCGAAATTTCGTCCGTTTTCCTGTCTTGTTAAATTGCTCCCGCGATGTAACCTTTGGGGGCGATTCGTCCTACCATCGGTGGTCTAGGCCATCTGATCGTCTCTGCCAGCAGGGACGCCTCTGGTTACCGGCCAGTAGAGATGCGTTTTCTACGACTAGCGACCAGGATGGAAGGCGACCGCGAGGGCTAGACCCAAAAGACCAGACATCAGTCATCCTCGGAAGGCGAGACCCAGTGGCTTCCGGACGCCAGCGATTCTCGATCATCAGCGACGGCCTACCCAGCCAGCTGCCTGATGTCGACCCCAGCGAGACCAACGAGTGGCTCGAGTCTCTCGACAATGTCGTCAAGACCGAAGGCCGCACCAGAGCCCGCTACCTCATGCTGCGCATGCTGGAGCGGGCCCGCGAGCACCAGGTCGGCGTGCCGGGTTTGCGGAGCACCGACTACATCAACACGATCCCGCCGGAGCGCGAGCCCTGGTTCCCGGGTGACGAGCACGTCGAGCGCCGCATCCGCGCCTACATCCGCTGGAACGCGGCGATCATGGTGTCCAGGGCCAACGCCCGCACCAACGTCGGCGGCCACATCGCCACCTACGCCTCCGCCGCCTCCCTCTACGAAGTGGGCTTCAACCACTTCTTCCGCGGCAAGGACCACGGCGAGTCGGGCGACCAGGTCTTCTTCCAGGGGCACGCGGCGCCCGGCATCTACGCCCGCGCCTTCCTCGAGGGCCGGCTCAACGAGGCCCAGCTCGACGCGTTCCGGCAGGAGCTCTCGCACGGCTTCCACGGCCTGCCCTCCTACCCCCACCCGCGCCTCATGCCCGACTTCTGGGAGTTCCCGACGGTCTCCATGGGCCTCGGCCCGATCGGCGCGATCTACCAGGCGCGGTTCAACCGCTATCTGCTCAACCGGCAGATCAAGGACACCAGCCGCAGTCACGTGTGGGCGTTCCTGGGCGACGGCGAGATGGACGAGCCCGAGTCGCTCGGCGCGATCGGCGTGGCGGCCCGCGAGGAGCTCGACAACCTCACGTTCGTGATCAACTGCAACCTGCAGCGGCTCGACGGTCCGGTACGCGGCAACGGCAAGATCATCCAGGAGCTGGAGTCGTACTTCCGCGGCGCCGGCTGGAACGTGATCAAGGTCGTGTGGGGCCGCGACTGGGACCCGCTGCTCGCGGCCGACGTCGACGGCGTGCTGGTCAACCAGATGAACACCACCCCCGACGGCCAGTTCCAGACATACTCGGTCGAGTCCGGCGGGTACATCCGCGACAACTTCTTCGGCGGCGACCCGCGCCTGCGCAAGATGGTCGAGCACCTGACCGACGACGACATCCGCAAGCTGTCGCGCGGCGGCCACGACTACCGCAAGGTCTACGCGGCGTTCAAGGCGGCCCGCGAGCACGTCGGCCAGCCGACCGTGATCCTCGCCCAGACCATCAAGGGCTGGACGCTGGGCAAGGACTTCGAGGCGCGCAACGCCACCCACCAGATGAAGAAGCTCACCAAGGCCGAGCTGAAGGAGTTCCGCGACCGGCTCTACCTGCCGATCCCGGACTCCGCGCTGGAGGGCGACCTGCCCCCCTACTTCCACCCGGGCGAGAACGACCCCGAGATCCAGTACATGAAGGAGCGCCGCGCGGCGCTCGGCGGCGTGCTGCCCAAGCGGGTCGTCCGCGCCAAGCCGGTCAAGCTGCCCGGCGACGAGGTCTACGGCACCTTCCAGAAGGGCTCGGGCAAGCAGCAGGTCGCCACCACGATGGCGTTCGTGCGGCTGCTGAAGGACCTCATGCGCGACAAGGAGATCGGCCACCGGTTCGTGCCGATCATCCCGGACGAGGCCCGCACGTTCGGTCTCGACGCCATGTTCCCGACGGCCAAGATCTACTCGCCGCACGGCCAGACGTACGAGGCCGTCGACAGGGAGCTGCTGCTGTCGTACAAGGAGGCCGTGCAGGGGCAGATCCTGCACGAGGGCATCAGCGAGTCGGGCTCGATGGCCTCGGCCATCGCGGCCGGCACCGCCTACGCCACGCACGGCGAGCACATGATCCCGATCTACATCTTCTACTCGATGTTCGGGTGGCAGCGCACCGGCGACCAGATGTGGCAGATGGGCGACCAGATGGGCCGCGGCTTCCTGCTCGGCGCCACCGCCGGCCGCACCACGCTCAACGGTGAGGGCCTGCAGCACGAGGACGGCCACACGCCGCTCATCGCCTCGACCAACCCGGCCGCGGTCTCCTACGACCCGTCCTGGGCGTTCGAGGTGGCCCACATCGTCAAGGACGGCCTGCGGAGGATGTACGGCGACCAGCCGGAGGACGTCTTCTACTACCTGACCGTCTACAACGAGCCCTACCTGCAGCCCGCCCAGCCCGCCGACATCGACGTGCAGGGCCTGCTCAAGGGCCTGTACAAGTTCGCCGACGGGCCGCAGACCCAGGGACCGAAGGCCAACATCCTGGCCTCGGGCGTGGCGGGCCCGTGGGCGATGGAGGCCCAGCGCCTGCTCGCCGAGGACTGGGGCGTGTCGGCCGACGTGTGGTCGGCGACGTCCTGGTCCGAGCTGCGCCGCGACGCCCTGGCCTGCGAGGAGCACAACCTGCTCAACCCCGACGCCGAGCAGCGGGTCCCCTACGTGACCCAGGCGCTCTCCCACGCGCAGGGCCCGTTCGTGGGCGTCAGCGACTACATGAAGGCCGTCCAGGACCAGATCGCGCAGTGGGTGCCGGGTGACTGGTCCTCGCTGGGCACCGACGGGTTCGGCCTGTCCGACACGCGCTCGGCGCTGCGCCGCCACTTCCACGTGGACGCCGCGTCGATCACCCTGGCCGTGCTGACCAGCCTGGTCAAGCGGGGCGAGCTCGACGGCGAGGTGCTGCGCGAGGCCATCGCCCGCTACCACCTCAAGAACGGCGTCACCGAGGCCGGCGGTGCCGAGAGCAACGACACCCAGTCGATGGGCGTCTGAGTCATCCACGGACGGCGCTCCCGCGAAGATTCTTTCGCGGGAGCGCCGTCATTTCAGCGCCCACGCCGGTTGGCCTGTGAGGCGGCACGTCGAGGAGGGGTACGTGCCGCCTCACCCGGGTATGGTGCGGCGTCACGTATTGTGGGCACTACTTCCCCCTGAGAGACGAGGGGAAATCAGTTTCATGCGACGCGTCCTAGCCGCCGCCCTGCTCATGACGGCCGCCGCCGGCTGCTCCACCGTGCCGGCAGCGGAGCCCGCCACGCAGTCCACGGGGGGCACAGATACGATCAACTGGGGACCGTGCACCGACATCAAGCGCCCTGACGGCGAGCCGCCGGCCCGCCAGGACGCGTCCGTACGATGTGGGAAGCTCGCGGTGCCCCTGGACTACGCCAAGCCCGACGGGGAGAAGATCGACCTGGCGCTCATCAAGCTCCAGGCCACGGGCAAGGGCAAGAAGCTGGGCTCGATGGTGTTCAACTTCGGCGGGCCGGGCGCCTCGGGCGTCGACACGCTCGACCAGGCCGGCAAGGCGCTCACCGCGCTGCGCGACCGCTACGACCTGATCAGCTTCGACCCGCGCGGCGTCGAGCGCAGCGCCGGGGTGCGCTGCGGTGACAACGCCGAGATGGACAGGTTCACCGCCCTGGACACCCTGCCGGCCGACAACAAGACGCACCAGGAGACCGAGCAGGCCAACAAGCAGTTCGCCAAGCTCTGCGAGCAGAACTCCGGCAAGATCCTGCCGTACATCGGCACGGTGAACGCCGCCCGCGACATGGACAGGATCCGCGCCGCGGTGGGCGATCCCAAGCTCAACTACGTCGGCATGTCGTACGGCACGCAGCTCGGCGCCGTGTACGCCACCGAGTTCCCCAAGAACGTGGGGCGCATGGTGCTCGACGCGCCGCTCGACCCGACGGTCTCGTTCGAGCAGCGGACGCTGGTGCAGACGCGCGGGTTCCAGCGGGCGTACGAGAGCTTCCTGCGGGCGTGCGTCAAGAACAAGTGCGACCTCGGCGCGGACCAGACCACCGCCGACGCGAACGTCGAGAAGCTGATGACGCAGCTCACCACGCAGCCGCTCAAGGTCGGCCAGCGCGAGCTCACCCAGGGCCTGGCCTCCACGGGCGTGGCGGCGGCGCTGTACTCGGAGATGACCTGGCCGTTCCTGGAGCAGGCGCTCAGCGAGGCGCTCAAGGGCCGGGGCGACGGGCTGATGTACCTGGCCGACTCCTACACGGGCCGCTCCGAGGACGGCTCGTACTCGACGCAGATGACCAGCTTCCCGGCCATCACCTGCGTGGACACCTCCGAACGGCCCAGCGTGGCGGAGATCAGGCGCACCGAGGCGGCCGCGATGAAGATCTCGCCGCTGTTCGGGTCCGAGGGCTCGGGCGGGCTGTGCCGGGTCTGGCCGGTCAAGGGCAGCGACCAGGCGCGGCACGTCAACGCCACCGGGTCCGCGCCGATCATGGTGGTCGGCGGCAAGGGCGACCCCGCCACGCCGTACGAGTGGGCGCCCAAGCTGACGGCCCAGCTCAAGACCGCCACCCTGGTCACGTACGAGGGCGAGGGGCACGGGGCCTACCTGTCGGGGAGCCGGTGCGTGCAGGGGCTCGTGGACGGGTTCCTGATCGACGGCAAGCTACCGGCGAAGGGCACCACCTGCCCGGCGGCCTAGTGTGGTCCTGTGACGTACGACTCGCTCATCGACACGGAGGCCACGCGGCTTGGCGCCCTGGCCACGGACCTGTCCATCCCGGTGCCCACGTGCCCGGGATGGACGATGGCCGACCTGATCACGCATGTCGGCCAGACGCATCGCTGGGCCACGCACATCCTGCGTAACCAGGTCCAGGAGCGGATCTGGTCGCGCCAGGTGCCCAGCGGGCTGGCCGAGGGGCAGAGCGGCGACGCGGCCTGGCTGGCCGCCGGGGCCGCCGAGCTGCTCGACACGCTCCGCGCCACCGACCCGTCGACGGCGGTGTGGACGTGGGGCCCTGACAGACAGGCGTCCTGGTGGCCGCGCCGGATGGTCTTCGAGCTGGTGCTCCACCGGGCCGACGCGGAGCTGGCGCTCGGCATCGACCCGGTGGTCCCGGCCGAGGTGGCGGTCGACGGCGTCGAGGAGTTTCTGCACAACCTGCCGTACGCCGGCTGGATCACGCCGCGGCTGGCGGAGCTGGGTGTGGAGGGGGCCACGATCCACCTCCACGCGACCGACGCCGACGGCGAGTGGACCATCACCCAGGGGCCGGCCGGGCGGATCTCCTGGGAGCGCGGGCACGCCAAGGGCGACAGCGCGGTCCAGGGGAGCGCCCGGGACCTGCTGCTCCTGATGTACGGCCGGCGCTCGCCGGAGGAGCTGACCGTCTACGGCGACGCGGACCTGCTCGGCCGCTGGCTCGCCACGGCCGCCTTCTGACCGTGCTCGCCGCGGCCGCCTTCTGACCGTGCTTGGCCGCCGGCTCGCTTCTGATCGTGCTTGGCCCTGGACGCGCCGCCGCTCGGCGATCGGCGGCGTGTCCAGGGCCGGGTGAACCGCTCTGTATGAAGCGACCCGTCCGGATGCCGGAGCCCGCGGGGAAGGCGCTCTCTCCGGCCTCGAACGGTGGATCACCCAGGTGCCGTGACGGCGCCGGTCACCTCCGGTGGAAGATCCCGAAGACGCTGCCCGACGTGTCACGGAGGTAGGCGAAGTCGGTGCCGGCGCCGTCGTCGATCACTTTCATGATCACCTTGCCGCCCAGCGACTCGCTCTTGGCGCAGGCCGCCTCGACGTCGGCAACCTGCACGTGGAAGACGGCGTGTGCGGGGAACTCGCCCTTGGTGTTGAACAGCCCGCCGCCGGGCCGCTCACCGCCCGGATAGTTGATCATCCGGTAGTCGAGCGGCCCCTCGTCGTCGCGGGTGAACGTCCAGCCGAACAGCCCGCCGTAGAACGCCTGCGCGCCCTCGGGGTCGTCGGTCGCCACCTCGAACCAGGTCACCGTGTTGTCCATCGTCGTCTCCAAGTCGTTTTTCTCGAACAGGACAACGATCTAACGTGATGGCGACAACCCTATGTCGGTGTTTTCGATTGACTAATCGAGCACAGTGCCGTGCACAATCATCTCGGGCACGTCGGGGGCGAAGCCTTCGAGCGGCCGGTCGGGGCAGCGCTCGGCGGTCACGGTCGCGGCGGCGATCCGATCGAGGCGGAAGACCCGCACGTCATCGCGGAGCCGGCACCACGCCACGAGATACCAGAACCCGCCCCGGCCGCCCAGGAACACGCCAGGCTCCACGTCGCGCGAGGTCAGCATGCCCTTGGCGTCGGCGTAGTCGAGCCTGAGCACGCGCCGGCGCAGCAGCGCCTCCTCGATGGCCCGGGAGATCCCCTCGGCGCCGAGCGGCTGGGTCTCCGCGCCGGTCTCGGGCGCATGCTGGATCAGCTGCACCCGCCGCGCCAGCTCTCTGGCGAGCTCGCCCTCGGACCCCGGCATCGCGGCCACCACCTTGCGTAACGCGCTGCGCGCCTGCCGGCCGAACGGCTGGTCGCCGGCCCGGCTGAGCGCCACCGCGATGGCCACCGCCTCGGCGGGGGTGAAGTTGAGCGGGGGCAGGGTCATCTTCTTGTCGATGGCATAACCGCCCCTGCGGCCTGGCTCGGCGTAGATCGGCACCCCTGACTCCTGCAGGGCGGTGATGTCGCGCTCGATCGTGCGTACGCTCACCTCGAACCGCTCGGCCAGCTCGCGTGCGGAGCGGCAGCGGGGCGCGATGGCGCGCAGATCCTCGACGAGCGCGTAGAGCCGGTCGGTACGATTCACAGCCGCGACGCTACGCGCCGCCACTGACAATCGCGGCGCGTCCGCCGGCACCGCAACCCCTGCCTCACCGTACGGCCACAGGGGTCTCGCGGTGCCGGCAACCATCGCCGCCCCTACCAGAGGGGTCTCGCGGTGCCGGCAAGCAGCGCCGCCCTACCAGCGGTGGTGGACCTGGGGGCGGATCAGGTCGTCGTAGATCTCCTGGACCGCCTTCAGGGTCGCCGCGTCGAGCGGAGGCAGGGAGGCCGCGGAGGCGTTGGCGGTGGCCTGGGCCGGGTTGCGGGCGCCCGGGATGACCACCGAGGCGCCCTCCTGGTCGAGGATCCAGCGGAGGGCGAACTGGGCCATCGTCACGCCCGAGGGCACCAGCGGGGCCAGGCGGCGGACCGCCTCCAGGCCCGTGCCGAAGTCCACGCCCGAGAAGGTCTCCCCGACGTCGAACGCCTCGCCGTGCCGGTTGTAGTTTCTGTGGTCGTCGGAGCTGAAGGTGGTGTGCTCGTCGTACCGGCCGGACAGCAGGCCGCTGGCCAGCGGGACGCGGGCGATGATGCCCACCCCGGCGGCGCGGGCCGCGGGCAGGACCCGCTCCAGCGGCTTGAGCCTGAACGCGTTGAGAATGATCTGCACGGTCGCCACCCCGGGCCGCGCGATCGCCGTCAGCGCCTCCTCGCACGTCTCCACGCTGACCCCGTACGCGGCGATCTTCTGCTCGGCCACCAGCGTGTCCAGGGCGTCGAAGACCGCGTCCGTCGAATACACCGGAGTCGGCGGGCAGTGGAGCTGGACCAGGTCGATGGTGTCCACGTCCAGGTTCCGGCGGGAGCGCTCGTTCCAGGCGCGGAAGTTGGACATCACGTAGTTCGAGGGGATCTGCTCGAGCCGGCGGCCCATCTTGGTGGCGACGGTCAGCTCCGGGCGGTCCTTGGCGAAGCGGCCGACGATCTGCTCGCTGCGCCCGTCGCCGTAGACGTCGGCCGTGTCGATGAAGGTGACGCCCGCGTCCACGGCGGCACTGAGGGTGGCGACGGCGTCGTCCTCCGTCACCTGCCCCCAGTCGGCGCCGAGCTGCCACGCGCCCAGGCCCACGATGCCCACCTGGCGCTCTGTCCGTCCCAACGTGCGTTGTTCCATGGGTAACAGTCTCCAGGATGGTCAACGGGCCGCCGGCCCAGGGGCGCGCCTCCCGAACGGTGGTCAGGACCAGCTCCGCGACCTGGGCCGGGCACGTAACCGGTGAAAGGTTCCGTCCGGTCGCCTCACGGGATGGCCGATACTGAACGGCATGATTCGACCCGCCACACCCGCCGATGTCCCCCAGATCCTCAGCATGATCAGGGAGCTCGCCACGTACGAGAAGGCCGCGCACGAAGCACGCGCGACCGAGCAGCAGCTGCACGCGGCGCTCTTCTCCGACCACCCCGCCGCGTTCGTCCACATCGCCGAGCAGGACGGCGAGGTGGCCGGCTTCACGCTGTGGTTCCTCACCTTCTCGACGTGGCGGGGAGTGCACGGCATCTACATGGAGGACCTCTACGTACGCCCCCAGCACCGCGGCGCCGGCCACGGCGTGGCACTCATGAAGGAGCTGGCCCGCATCTGCGACGAGCGGGGCTACCAGCGGCTCGAATGGTCGGTCCTCGACTGGAACGAGCCCAGCATCGCGTTCTACGACAAGCTCGGCGCGGTGCGCCAGGACGAGTGGCTGAGGTACCGGATGACCGACGAGCCGCTCCAGCGCCTGGCCGCCCCTCGGGACTGATGGTCACGTACCGTGACATAGGTGACGCCCACGTTTCGGTGAGCGGTAGTCGATCATTACGAGCGTGTTTCGTCCGTGACGCTTGTGCGTGGCTTGTTACAGCGGTGAATCACACGTAACGAACGCACAGCCACGGATCGTCAAAGTGCGTAACGCGCGCTTCCTACCTTGGAACTCCCCGGACGCCGAGCGTAGGAGAGAGTTCGATGGCGCGCTGGATCGCCGAGTGGCACCCCGATGACCCAGCCTTCTGGGAGAGTTCAGGCAAGCGTGTCGCACGGCGCAACCTGATCTTCTCGATCCTGGCCGAGCACCTCGGCTTCACCGTGTGGACGGTGTGGAGCATCGTGGCCACCAAGATGGGGGCCTACGAGTTCTCCACCGACCAGCTCTTCTGGCTGGTCGCGCTGCCCAACCTGGTCGGCTCGGTGCTCCGCGTCCCCTACACGTTCGGCCCGGCCAAGGTCGGCGGGCGCAACTTCACGGTGCTGAGCGCGACGCTGCTGCTCATCCCGGCCGTGCTGCTCGGGGTGGCGGTCAGCAACCCGGCCACCCCCTACTGGCTCTTCCTGGTGATCGCGGCCCTGGCCGGGTTCGGCGGCGGGAACTTCGCCTCCAGCATGGCCAACATCACCTACTTCTACCCCCGCAACAAGCAGGGGGTCGCGCTGGGGCTGAACGCGGCCGGCGGCAACATCGGCGTCAGCTCCGTCCAGCTGGTCATGCCGCTGGTCATCGGCGCGTTCGGCCTGGCCGCCGCCGGATGGTTCTGGATCCCGTTCATCGTCGTGGCCGCCGCCTGCGCCTGGTTCTTCATGGACAACCTCACCAGCGCCAAGGCGAACCCGCGCCAGCAGCTCGCCGTGGCCGGCAAGGCGCAGACGTGGATCATGTCGTTCCTGTACATCGGGACGTTCGGCTCGTTCATCGGCTACTCGACCGCCTTCCCGCTGCTCAGCAAGAGCCTCTTCCCCGAGGCCCCGTTCGCCGCGGTGGCGTTCGTGGGGCCGCTGCTGGGCTCGCTGATCAGGCCGGTGGGCGGCTGGCTGGCCGACAGGCTGGGCGGCGCCCCGGTCACGCTCTGGAACTTCGCCGGGATGGGCGGCGGCGTGCTCCTGGTCTGGCTGGCCAGCGGTTCGGGCGACTTCTGGCTCTTCTTCCTGGCCTTCCAGCTGCTCTTCGTGACCGCCGGCATCGGGAACGGCTCCACGTACCGCATGATCCCGGCCATCTTCCAGGCCAAGGCGATCGCCGAGCGCGGCGAGAGCGAGGAGAGCCTGCTGTACGGCAAGCGCCAGGCGTCGGCGGCCATCGGCATCATCTCGGCGGTCGGCGCGCTGGGCGGCTTCCTCATCAACCGGGCCTTCGGGATGGCGTTCGCCGCCGCCGGGACCCCGGCACCCGCCTTCCTCGCCTTCGGCGTCTTCTACGTGTCCTGTTTCGCCCTGACCTGGTGGTGCTACACCCGCAAGGTCGGCGCCTCGGTCGTGGCCAGCCTCGCCTATGCCCGGGTCTGACCCAATGAGCGAGCCCGTGAAGACGCACTGCCCGTACTGCGCGCTCCAGTGCGGCATGGAGATCGGCCCCGGACTGGCCATCAGCCCCAGGACCGACATCCCCGCGAACGCCTCGGGCGCGCTGTGCCAGAAGGGCTGGACGGCGGGCGAGCTGCTCACCAACGGCGAGCGCCTGACCGCCCCGCTCCTCCACGGCGAGCCCGTGGAGTGGGACGTCGCCCTCGACTACGTGGCGGAGCGGCTGGCCGCCATCCGCGCCGAACACGGCCCCGACGGCGTGGCCGTGTTCGGCGGCGGCGGGCTCACGAACGAGAAGGCCTACACGCTCGGCAAGTTCGCCAGGGTCGCGCTCGGCACCAGCCAGATCGACTACAACGGCCGCTTCTGCATGTCGTCGGCCGCGGCGGCCTCGATCAAGGCGTTCGGGATGGACCGCGGCATGCCGTTCCCGATCACCGACCTGGCCGAGGCCGACGTGGTGCTCCTGGCCGGCGGGAACGTCGCCGAGACCATGCCGCCGTTCGTGCGCCACCTGAGCGGCCCGCGCCTGATCGTCATCGACCCGCGGCGCACGCAGACGGCCAAGCTGGCCTGGCTGCACCTGCAGCCCATGCCCGGCACCGACCTGGCGCTGGCGCTCGGGATGCTCCACCTGGCCATCGCGGACGAGCTCGTGGACGAGCAGTACGTGGCCGCCCGCACCACCGGCTTCGAGGAGGTGCGCACGTCGCTGGCCGCCTGGTGGCCGGAGCGGGTCGAGCGGATCACCGGCGTGCCGGTCTACCGGATGCGGCAGGCGGTCAGGGCGCTGGCCGCGGCGGGCAACGCGTACATCCTGACCGGGCGCGGCGCCGAGCAGCACGCCAAGGGCACCGACACGGTCACCGCGTTCATCAACCTGGCGCTGGCGCTGGGGCTGCCCGGCCGGCACGGCTCCGGGTACGGGTGCGTCACCGGGCAGGGCAACGGGCAGGGCGGCAGGGAGCACGGGCAGAAGGCCGACCAGCTCCCCGGCTACCGCAAGATCGACGACCCGGCGGCGCGCGAGCACGTGGCGAGCGTGTGGGGGGTCCCAGCGGAGAGCCTCCCGGGGCCCGGGCGGTCGGCGTACGAGCTGCTCGACGCGCTCGGGACCCCGGACGGGCCGCGGGCGCTGCTGCTGTTCGGGTCCAACCCGGTGATCTCCGCGCCGGCCTCCGAGCACGTGGCCGAGCGCATCGCCTCCCTCGACCTCCTCGTGACCTGCGACTTCGTGATGTCCGAGACCGCGGCGCTGGCCGACGTGGTCTTCCCGGTGACGCAGTGGGCCGAGGAGAGCGGCACCATGACCAACCTCGAGGGCCGCGTCCTGCTCCGCGACCAGGCCGTCGCGCCGCCCGAGGGCGTCAGGAGCGACCTCGACGTGATCGCGGCGCTCGCCGAACGGCTCGGACACCGCTTCGAGACCGAGCCGGTCAAGATCTTCGACGAGCTGCGCCGGGCGAGCCGGGGCGGCCTGGCCGACTACTCGGGCATCACCTACGAGCGCATCACCGCCGAGAAGGGCGTCTTCTGGCCCTGCCCGGAGCCCGGGCACCCCGGCACGCCGCGCCCGTTCCTCGACTCCTTCGCCACCCCGGACGGCCGGGCCAGGTTCGTGCCCGTCCAGCACCGGCCCGCGGCCGAGGAGACCGACGAGGACTACCCGATCTACCTGAGCACCGGCCGGGTGCTCGCCCACTACCAGAGCGGCGCCCAGACCCGCAGGATCGCGCCGCTCGTCCAGGCCGTCCCCGAGCCGTACGTCGAGCTCCACCCGGACCTCGCCGAGCAGCTCGACATCTCGCCCGGGGACGTCGTACGGGTCAGCAGCAGGAGGGGCGAGAGCAAGGCCGTGGCCAGGATCAGCGACGCCATCAGGCGCGACACCGTTTTCATGCCCTTCCACTGGGAGGGCGCCAACCGGCTCACCAACCCGGCACTGGACCCGACGTCGAAGATGCCGGAGTTCAAGGTCTGCGCTGTGAGGGTGGAGAGGGACTCTTGACTTCCTCCACACGGCCGAAGCCGAGGGATTCCAGCCCTCGCGGGTGGATCTTCCTGCTTCACAGGGCCGCGCCGTCGCCGCTCTCACGGGTCGGGTCTTACCAGCCCTCCACAGGCGTTTCACCTCTCCGCCAGCCCGGCGGCGAGGGCACTGCAGGCCATGCACATGGTGGCTTGGTTATCGCCACCGCCGAGCACGATACCGAACCCTGCGGCATCGCGCCGGGGGTCTCCACGATTGAGGAGAACCAATGAGGCTCGTCGTCGTCGGCAACGGGATGGCCGGGTCGCGGCTGGTCAGCGAGGTACGCGACAGGGACCCGCACATCAAGATCACTGTGTTCGGCGCGGAGTCGCGCCAGCCGTACAACCGGGTGCTGCTGTCCAACGTGCTGGCCGGCAGCTCGCGCCCCGAGCAGGTGCGGCTGCTCGACTCCGCGTGGTACGACGCCCACAGCGTCGAGGCCGCGTTCGGTGACGCGGTCGCCCACATCGACAGGGACACCAGGCACGTGGTGACCGAGGGCGGGCGGCGCGAGCCGTACGACCTGCTGGTCCTGGCCACCGGGAGCGAGGCCATAGTGCCGCCGATCCCCGGCGTGGAGCGGGCCATCCCGTTCCGCACGCTCGACGACTGCGAGCGGATCATGGAGGTCGCGCAGCGGGCCCGCAGGGCCGTGGTCGTCGGCGGCGGCCTGCTCGGCATCGAGGCGGCCCGCGGGCTGGCCGGGCGCGGCCTGCCCGTGACGCTGCTGCACCTGGCCGGGCACCTCATGGAGCGCCAGCTCGACGTCGAGGCGGGCCTCGTGCTGGGCGAGACGCTGGCCGGGCTCGGCGTGGAGATCCGCACCGGCGTCAGCGCCGAGTCGGTCCAGGAGGACGGCGTCCGGCTGACCGGCGGCGAGCTCGTCGAGGCGGACCTCGTGGTGCTGGCCTGCGGCGTCCGCCCCGTCACCGGGCTGGCCGCCGAGGCCGGGCTGGAGGTGCGGCGCGGGGTCGTCGTGGACGACGAGCTGCGTACGGACGACCCGTCGATCTTCGCCATCGGCGAGTGCGCCGAGCACGACGGCACCGTGTACGGCCTGGTCGCGCCGGCCTGGGAGCAGGCCACCGTGGCCGCCGACGTCATCACCGGCGGCAAGGCGCTCTACCGGGGCTCCCGGCTCGTCACCAGGCTCAAGGCCAGGAGCGTCGAGCTGGCCGCGATGGGCGAGACCCAGCTCACCGAGGAGCACGCTGAGGTGGTGCGCTTCAGCCACCGGGCCCGCGGCACGTACCGCAAGCTCGTCATCCGCGACGGGCGGCTGGTCGGCGCGATCGTGCTGGGCGAGAGCGACGCCGTGGGCACGCTCACCCAGCTCTTCGACCGCGGCGCGCAGGTGCCGGGGGACCGGGCGGGGCTGCTGTTCCCGGGGCTGTCGACGACACCGGTGGCCGACAGCCCGACGCTGATGCCGGACGCGGCCAAGATCTGCCAGTGCAACAACGTGACCAAGGGACAGATCAGGGCGTGCTGGGAGGCCGGGGCACGCGACGTGGCCGGAGTGGCGGCCGCGACCAGGGCCACGACCGGATGCGGGACCTGCCGCGACGCCGTGGAGGGCATCGTCGGCTGGCTGTGCGAGCAGGAAGGGATCTCCGTATGAGCAGGATCGTCGTCGTTGGGTACGGGCCGACGGCCCACCGGCTCGTCGAAACCCTCGTGAACAAGGGCTTCGACGGCCGGATCACGGTCATCGGGGAGGAGCCGCGCCCGGCGTACGACCGGGTGGCCCTGACCTCCTATCTGTCGGGCATCACCGCCGAGGACCTCACCTACCAGGTGCCCGTGGGCGTCGTGACGAGGCTGAGCAGCCGGGTCACCGGCATCGACAGGGACGCCCGCCTGGTCACCATGGCGGACGGCGGCACCGAGCCCTATGACGTGCTCGTGCTGGCCACCGGGTCGGCGCCGTTCGTGCCGCCGGTGCCCGGCGCCGAGCACGCCTTCGTCTACCGGACGATCGAGGACCTGGACGCCATCAGGGTGGCCGCCAAGGACGCGGTCGAGGGCGTCGTGATCGGCGGCGGGCTGCTCGGCCTGGAGGCCGCCGACGCGCTGCGCGCGCTCGGGCTGAAGGCGCACATCGTCGAGATGAGCCCCTGGCTGATGCCGCGGCAGGTGGACGAGGGCGGCGGCTCGGTGCTGAAGTCCCACATCGAGGGGCTCGGGCTGAGCGTGCACGCCGGTGCCGGCGTGCAGGAGATCGTCACCGGCGACGACGGCCGGGTCACCGGCCTGCGCAAGCCGGACGGGACGCTGGTGGACGCGCAGGTCGTGGTCTTCTCGGCGGGCATCAGGCCCCGTGACGAGCTGGCCAGGTCGTCCGGGCTCGAGGTGGGCGAGCGGGGCGGCATCGTGGTGGACTCCGCGATGCTCACCTCCGACCCCTCGATCTACGCGGTCGGCGAGTGCGCGCTGGTCGGCGGCATGGTCTACGGGCTCGTCGGCCCGTGCAACTCGATGGCCGAGGTGGCGGCCGACCGGATCATGGGCGGCGCCTCGACCTTCGAGGGCGCCGACATGTCCACGAAGCTCAAGCTGCTCGGCGTCGAGGTGGCGCAGTTCGGGGCGATGACCGGAGCGCTCGACGTCACCTACATGGACCCGGTCGCCGGCGTCTACAAGAAGCTGTTCATCAGCGACGACGCGAAGACGCTGCTCGGCGGCATCTGCGTGGGCGACGCCTCCCCGTACACCTCCCTGCGGCCCTTCGTGGGCAAGGAACTGCCCGCCTCGCCGTCCGACCTGCTGTTCAGCGGGGCCGGGGCCAGCCTGGACCTGCCCGACGAGGCGCAGGTGTGCTCGTGCAACAACGTCTGCGCGGGCGACGTCCGCACGGCCATCGCCGACAAGGGCGTCACCGACGTGCCCGGCATCAAGGCCTGCACGCGCGCCGGCACGACCTGCGGCAGCTGCGTGCCGATGCTCAAGCAGCTGCTGGAGAAGTCGGGCGTCGAGGTCAGCAAGGCGCTGTGCGAGCACTTCACGTACTCGCGGGCCGAGCTCTTCGACATTGTACGGGTCCGCAAGATCACCACGTTCTCCCAGCTCATCACCGAGCACGGGCAGGGCAGGGGCTGCGACATCTGCAAGCCGGCCGTGGCCTCGATCCTGGCCTCGCTGCACAACGGCCACGTGCTCGAGGGCGAGCTGGCCGCGCTGCAGGACACCAACGACGCCTATCTCGCCAACATGCAGAAGAACGGCACGTACTCGGTGGTGCCGCGCATCCCCGGCGGTGAGATCACCCCCGACAAGCTGATCGTGATCGGCGAGGTGGCCCGCGACTTCGGCCTCTACACGAAGATCACCGGCGGGCAGCGCATCGACCTGTTCGGCGCCCGGGTCGACCAGCTCCCGGAGATCTGGCGGCGGCTGGTGGACGCCGGGTTCGAGTCGGGCCACGCGTACGGCAAGGCGCTGCGCACGGTGAAGTCGTGCGTGGGCTCGACCTGGTGCCGCTACGGCGTGCAGGACTCGGTGGGCCTGGCCATCGCGCTGGAGCTGCGCTACCGAGGGCTGCGCTCCCCGCACAAGCTCAAGTCGGCCGTCTCCGGCTGCGCCCGCGAGTGCGCCGAGGCCAGGTCGAAGGACTTCGGCATCATCGCCACCGAGCAGGGCTGGAACCTGTACGTCGGCGGCAACGGCGGCTTCAAGCCCCGCCACGCCGACCTGCTGGCCACGGACCTGAGCACCGACGAGCTGATCAGGACCATCGACAGATTCCTCATGTTCTACATCCGCACGGCCGACCGCCTGCAGCGCACCGCCGCCTGGCTCGAGTCGCTGGACGGGGGCCTCGACTATCTCCGTGAGGTGATCATGCAAGACTCGCTCGGCATCTGCGCCGACCTGGACGCGCAGATGGAGAACCACATCGCCACCTACGCCGACGAGTGGGCGGCCACCCTGGACGACCCGGAGAAGCTGAGCAGGTTCGTCAGCTTCGTCAACGCCCCCGGCGTGCCCGACCCGTCCATCGTCTTCGCCAGCGAGCGCGGCCAGATCAAGCCGGTGATGGCCCGATGAGCAACTGGACGCGGATCTGCGACTACGAGACCATGCTGCCGGAGCGCGGCGTCTGCGCCCTGGTGAAGGGCGTGCAGGTGGCGATCTTCCGGACCTACGACGGCGAGCTGCACGCGCTGGACAACCTCGACCCGTTCAGCGGCGCGTACGTGCTCTCCCGCGGCATCGTCGGCACCAGGAAGGGCGAGCCGACCGTGGCCTCGCCGCTGCACAAGCAGGTGTTCTCGCTGGTGTCCGGGCAGTGCCTGGACGAGGAGGCGGTGGCCGTGCCGGTCTATCCGGTACGGGTGGCGGACGGCCGCGTGGAGGTCGGCCTCTAGCCCTGCAGGAGTGCTGCCCGGCGCTGCCGTTCTGACATATCGGCTGCGCCGGCGGCCCCTCGGCGGCTATGCTCCAGTCTCCACCGGGGGATAGACATGGGGGCTCCGATGAGCCGCCGGCAGCACGCAACGCCGTCCTGAGTCGACGCTGTCGCAACGTTCGGCGTCCTCGCGCTGGGGGAGAGGTTCGGGGTTCGCCTGAATTCGCGGCACCGGACGGACGTTATCGGGCGGCGCCCGGTGATCTGGTTGCGCGGCGGCAACGATCAAAGCTCTGACCGGTCTCACCAAATCCCGTGAACCGTTACTGTGAGTAATACCCGGCAGAGGTAAAGGCGTCGTGCTGAGTGGCCAAACCCCGCATTCGCGAAAGACCTGCCGGGGCATCAAGCGGCCATGAGCAAGATTTTTCAGCGCAGAGGGCTCCTGCTGGCGGCGGTCGTCCCGGCCTTCCTGGTCGCGGGCTGCGCCGTGGGCGGTAACGGTACGCAAGCGATGAAGGGGGCCGCCGCGAGCCCGACGGAGGAGACGACGGAGGAGACGTCGCCCGGCGAGACCGAGACCGGGGAGCCGGAGGAGACGATCAGCGAGGGTGCCACGCCGACCGCGACGAGCAGCGGCGCCGGGCTGCCCCGCTCGGCCGTCGAGGACTTCTTCTCCGCGCTCAAGTCCGGGAACCTGGACCAGGTCGTCGGCGCGTTCGCCAGCACCGCGGTGGTCGAGCTGGACGGCGCGCCCACGGCGGAGAGCCCCGACGCGATCCGCGCCCTCGTCCAGAAGGTGCTCCAGGGCGGGAGCGCGAAGCAGGCCACGTACACCGTCGACGACGTGCGCACGATCGGCGACAAGGACGCCGTCGTCCGCTCGACGAGCAAGTCGGGGAACAGCACTCACCGCGAGCTGTTCCTGCTCATGAAAGACGGCGCCGAGTGGAAGATCACGGAGCTGATGAACAACAAACCGTCCTGATCCCGGCCGCGCACATCAATATTTACCGCGACATTATGGCGGGCTATGTTTGCGGGGTGTCGCCGGGGATGCGCGGAGTGATACGGCGCTGGTCCACGAGCGCCAGATACACGGCGAAGGCGCCGCGCGCCCACATTTCCGCCTGTCGCGTGGTCAACCGGATCTCCTCGCCCTCGTGCGAGACGATCAGGTAGCCGATCCAGGGAATCCTTCGCCACGCGACCAGCACGTTCTCGTAAACGAGAACGTCGAGCATCGCAGTCAGATATTCGCGTCCGGCGGCGGACACGGCGTAAGCCTCCTCGCTCCTCGCCGAATTCTCGCCTCACTTCCATTGTGCGCCCTGCCGGGAAAAGTCGCAGGCCTTGGGGGTCTCATGAAGAGAATTCTTGCTGCGGGCCGTTCCCGCCATGATTACGCCCCTTCGGCAGGGGCAGATGGTGCCATGCCCCGTGCCACGAGGCCGCTGAGCGGGGCTTGGGTAGATCGCCGGGGTGTGCTCTGCGACGCCGCTTTCCCGAGCGGCACCGCGTCGCGGCTCACCCCGGCTTTCGCCGCCTCCCAGCCGACGTGCGTGCGACCGGACCGCGCCGGGTGAGGCGTCGCGGGCCGTCCGGGCGGTGTCAGAGGTGGCGTTCCTGCTGGTCGAGGATGGCGACCGACACGGCGACCGCCCTGGTCACGTCGGCGTCCTCGATCGCGCGCAGCAGGTCGTCGTGGGAGCCGTCCAGGTCGAGCCCCGACTGCTCCGGCCTGATGCTGTCGCGCAGGGCGTCGCTCATGCTGCGGTAGAGGTCGGCGAGGAGCGGGTTGTGCGCCGCGTCCGCCACCCGCACGTGGAACTCCACGTCCGCGTCGGCGAACCCGTCGAGGTCGCCCGCCCGGCCGGCCGCGTCCCTGCGGGCCAGCGTCTCGCGCATCGCGGCCAGGTCCTCCTCCGTGCGCCTGCCGGCGGCCAGCCTGGCCGCGACGAGGTCGAGGCCGCGGCGCACGTCGATGATGTCCATGGCGGCCGCCGTGTCGAGCCGCCGGCGCAGGGCGACCTTGGACTCGTCGGTGGCGGTCACGTACGTGCCGTCGCCCTGGCGGGTGTGCAGCAGCCCCGCGTGGGCCAGGACGCGGACCGCCTCGCGCACGGAGAGCCTGCTCATGCCGAGGCTCTGCGCGAGCTGGCTCTCCGAAGGGATCTTCGTGCCGACCGGCCACACCCCACGCGCGATCTCCCTGCGGAGCTCGTCGATGGCGGCGTCCACCAGGGAGGTCCGAGCGACGTTTCGCATGCGCCTTCTCCTCATCGGCTGGAGAGGCTCCAGCCTAGACGCCGGCCCGGCGACGTGGACACCATGTGGTCCGCGTCACCCGGCCAGCTCCGAGGCGAGGCGCTCGATCGTGTCGCGGCCCTCCAGCGGTCGCAGCCAGGCGGCGGGCAGGGCGGCGACGCCGTGGAGGGCGCCGAGCAGGTTGCCGCAGACGGAGCCGGTGGAGTCGCTGTCCCCCGAATGGTTGACGGACAGCAGGAGCGCGCGTTCCACGGAGGGCTCGGCCAGGGCGCAGTACACGCCGATGGCCAGCGCCTCCTCGGCCACCCACGCGCCGCCCAGCGACTCGACCCGCTCCGGCGAGTGCCCGCCGCCGGCGGCCAGCGCCACGGCCGCGCGCAGTGCCGCGGTGGTCTCGTCGTGCGCCGGGTACGTGGCCAGCAGTTCCAGGGTGCTGTGGACGGCCGGCTCCAGTGCCTCGCCCGCCGCCAGCCGCGCGACGATCGCCGCGAACGCCCCCGCGGCCAGGTAGCCGGTCGGGTGCCCGTGCGTGATCTGCGCGCATGCCGCCGCCACCTCGAACGCCTCCTGAGGGTCGTGCGGCGCGATCAGGCCGAAGGGGGCCGAGCGCATGACGGTGCCGCAGCCCTTCGAGCCGGGGTTCACCGGGCCGGGGTTGCCCAGCGGGGACGGGCCGGGGAACGGCCGGTGGAGGCCGGACAGGCAGGCGTTGCCCGGGGCTCTCCGCGAGTACAGCCAGCGCTCCTCGCGCAGCCACCCGCTGCGGTGCGGGCGGTCCGCCGGCGGGGGAGCGTGGTGGTCCTGGGTGTCGAGCCAGCGCAGGTACGCCTGCCGCACCGCCTCCACCACCTGCGCCGCCCCGCCTCCGGGGGTGCCAGCCTCTGAGCCGGTACGGGCGCGGAGGAGGCCCTCCACGGTGAAGAGGGTCATCTGGGTGTCGTCAGTGACGAGGCCGGATTTGCCGCGCCAGTCAGCGACATATCCGGTAATGCCCTCCACCCCGTGATCCCTGCGGATCTGCCGCAGTGACTGGAACTCGATCGGCGCCCCCAGCGCGTCGCCGATCGCGCCGCCGAGGAGGCAGCCCCGGACTCGATCCACTACATCCATACGGGAAATCTTGTCAGCTTCCGGGCGGTCTGAGAGATTGCGGTGTATTTGACCAACTGTCCCGGAGGTCACGCGTGCCACAATTACGACCGGCCGTGCTCGCCGTCGCCCTCGCCTTGGCGATGGCGACCCCCGCCCAGGCGGCAGCCGGACCAACGATCACCGTCGAGAACGGCCGTACGCAGCCGGTCTTCTCGTACGCGGACGCCGTCCGCGAGCACGTGTACGTCGAGTCCACCGTCGACAGCGATCTGGACGGCAAGCCGGACAAGGTGCGGGTGGACATCATCAGGCCCAAGGAGTCCGGTCCGGGGCTCAAGGTGCCGGTGATCATCGATGAGAGCCCGTACTACGACAACTCAGGCCGCGGAAACGAGTCAGAGCGCAAAATTTATGACGCCGCCGGAAATGTCGTTAAATTCCCGCTCTTCTACGACAACTACTTCGTCCCCCGCGGCTACGCCGTCCTCAACGTCGACATGCTCGGCACCACCCGCTCGGAGGGCTGCCCGGACATCGGCGGCAAGGCGGACGTGCTGGGCGGCAAGGCCGTCATCGACTGGCTGAACGGCCGCGCCAAGGCGGTCAAGGAGGACGGCACACCGGCCATGGCCGACTGGACGACGGGCAAGGCCGCCATGATCGGCAAGTCGTACGACGGCACCCTGGCCAACGCCGTGGCCGCCACCGGCGTCGAGGGACTGAAGACGATCGTCCCCATCTCGGCGATCAGCTCCTGGTACAAGTACCAGCGCTCCAACGGCGTCATCTACAACTATGACTACGCCTCCTGGCTGGCCAACTATGTGGACACCGACCCCGAGGCCAAGTGTCAGCCCGTACGCGACAAGATGGACGCCGAGGACGGTGACGACACCGGTAATTACAACGTGTTCTGGGCCGAGCGCGACTACCTCAAGGGCCTGCTCGGCGACGCCTCCAAGGTCAAGGCCAGCGTCTTCGTCGTGCACACGGTCAACGACCTCAACGTCAAGCCCGACAACTTCTCCACCTGGTGGAAGGCCCTGTCCGAGCGGAACGTGCCGCGCAAGATCTGGGTCGGCCAGACCCAGCACGTGGACCCGTTCGACTTCCAGGACCGCAGGGCGCTCTGGGTGGACACCCTGCACCGGTGGTTCGACTACTGGCTGCACGGCGTGCGCAACGGGATCATGAACGAGCCCCGTGCCGACGTCGAGATCGGCCCCGCGCGGTGGATCACGCAGCGCGACTGGCCGGCGCCGTACGCGCTCAGGGCGTCGCTGCGCCCGGCCGCCGACGGCTCGCTCGGCCTGAAGCCGGCCGCCGGCAACAGCACGGCGTCCTTCACCGACGTCGCCATGAGCGAGAGCGACATGGTGGCCGACGTCGGCACGGCGAACCCGGGACGGGTGGCGTTCACCACGGGCGAGCTCCCGCTCGACCTGCGCCTGTCCGGCACGCCCACCGCCGACCTGCGGGTCAAGCTGGACAGGCCGACCGCCAACCTGACCGCCCTGCTCGTCGACTTCGGCGCGGACACCCGCGTCGACTGGCGCCTCGGCCAGGGCATCCGCACGCTCACCGAGGAGGACTGCTACGGCGAGAGCACCGCGGCCGACGACGCCTGCTACAAGAAGGTCGTCACCAACGTGGCCACCCGCCCGCTCGAGATCGTCGCCCGCGGCTGGATCGACGTCCAGAACCGCGACTCGCTCAGCCAGGCCACGCCGCTGCCGCCGAACACGTACGGCACGGTCAGGTGGCTGACGCTGCCGCAGGACTACACCTTCAGGAAGGGCCACCGGATCGGTCTCGTCGTGGCGGGCACCGACTCGACCTACAGCGACGAGAGCGGCACCGGCGCGAACGTCACCATCGACCTGGCCAGGTCCAGCGTCGTCGTCCCGTTCGTCCTCGGCACCCCGCTGGCCGACGTGCCGAAGGACGCGCGCACGTTCCGCGGCCCCGGCCGGGTCGAACTGCCGCGGCCCGAGCCCGAGTTCTCGTTCTTCTAGCGGCCTGAGAGCTTCCAGCGGCCTGAGAGGGCCTCGGGCGCACGCCCGGGGCCCTCACTTGCAGTAGACGACGCCGCGTTCTCTGTCGAGCATCCGCACGCCGTTCTTTCCGGCGACCGTCCACGTCACGCGCATGGTCAGGGTGCCGCGCCCGGCGGTGGCGCCGCCGGTGGTCCTGCCGTCGCCCGTGCTCCTGCCCGCCCACCGTACGGTGATCCTGCCCTGCCGCACGGCCGGCCGCGCCGAGCAGCCGCGCTCGGAGAGCGGCACGCGCACGGTGAAGGAAGTCCCGGAGACGGCGATGCCGTTCGTGCCGGTGGCGGAGATGATCTCGCAGTGCCCGGTGCACGACAGCGAGAACGTTCCGGTACGCCCGGAGCCCAGCGACACCGACGGCGGCGTCAGCCGCGCCACCGGAGGCGCGGGCCTGGGCAGCTCCGCCCTCCTGGCCGTGCTCGTCAGCCCCGACCCCGCGACCGGGACGACCTCGGCCACCCAGGGCGAGCCGGTCACGCGGGGCTCCTCCAGCACGCCCGTCTGCGCGGCGGCCTTCGTGAGCGTCGCGGGATGCCGCTGGGCGTTCACGACGGCCCAGACCAGCCCCGCCACCAGCAGGCCCACGCCGACGACGAGCCCGAGCCTGGCCACGGCCCTGATCGGCGGTCCGGCCTCCGGATCGTCGTCGTCCGGCCGCTCCCGCCAGAACTCCTGCACGTGCCCGTCGCGCAGCTCGACCAGATCACCGTTCAGGGTGATCCCGCCGTACCGGATGATGGCCCCGTGATGGTGCTCGTGGCTGTGCCCGTTGCTCGAGCCCGTGACGGCGGCGCTGTAGACGAGCTTGTCGCCGTTCGCTCCGCCGCGGAAGGCCCGGGTGCGGCTCGGCGGCGTGAACGGATGCCGCCCACGTATGGCGTGCCCACTGGCTGGGGCCGCGGGAGGCTCCTGGTCGGCGGCAGCCGCGCCCGCCGCCGACCAGGGCTTTCCCGAGGTCGCCGTCGTGGGGTCGGCGACCGGGACTTGCGGCGTGGCGTCGGCGACCTGGGGAGCCGGGGAAGGGCCGATCTCCACCAGTGTGCGAGCCTGCACGGGGAAGCCGTCAGCCCGCCAAAGAGGCCCCTCGCCGGGCAACGGCTGCGCCAACGCCAGCCGGTTGGGAAGCGTGCCGGGCAGCGTGGTGATCGGCAGCCGGCGCAGCAGCGCCGCCGCCGACACGGTCCTGGGCGCGGCCCGGCAGGTCGCACAGGACTGGATGTGACGGCCGATCCTGGCCCTGGCCCGCCGGCCGGGCGCCGCGACCCACTCCGACATCCGCGCCGTCAGGTCGGGGCACCCGTCGTGCCCCCGAGCGGCGATGATCGCGGCGAACCACTCCTCCAGGGAGGCGGCCGCCCGGGTGACGACGGCCCGCACCTCGTCCTCGCGGAGCTCGAAGATCACGGCGAGCTCCGGGTCGGCCAGGCCGTGCCGCAGGGACAGGTCGAGCAGCTCACGCTGCGGGCGGTCCAGGGAGAGCAGCGCCTCGGGCAGCAGCTCCGACATCCGGCCCGGCCGCGACCACGAGCCGATGCTGGCGGGCCCCGCCACGATCGCCCGGTGCGCGCGGGCCACCGCGTACAGCCAGGGCCGCCGCAGCGCCGGGTCGACCACGCGGTCGGCGTACAGATGCGCCGTCAGCACCGCGCCGGCCACCGCCTGCTCGGCGTCGTCCGCGGCGAGCTCTGTGCGGCAGTAGTCGTAGAGGCGGGCTCCGTGCTTGTCGCACAGGTCCCGAATGGCCTGGCGAGCGTCGTCAGACAGGGTTCGCCACATCCGGCGCCACCTCCTCCACGGGTCGTCGTCAGCTCTTCCCCGGCATGCCGGCCAGGGGTCTGCCCGGCACGGTGTCCAGGAGCGAGGCCTGCGCCAGGTAGGCGCGGGTCGCGTCCGGGTCACCGGCGATGGCCCGCAGCCCGGCAATGGCCGCCGCCAGCCTGGCGCTGTCGTGCTCCCGGACGCCCGCCAGCCGGGTCTCGCCGCGCGGGACCACGCGCTGCAGCAGCACCGAGCGGCGCCGCCACGCCCACGCCTCCAGCGCGGCGGGCGGGGCGAAGCCGCCGATCACGGCGGCGATCACCTGGCCCACCTCGGCGGCGTCGTGGATGCCCGCGTTCATGTTGAGCCCGCCGATCGTGGAGGTCAGGTGCGCGGCGTCGCCCACGAACAGCACCCGGCCGCACCGGTACGACGTCAGCACGCCCCTGGACAGCCCGAACCGGTCGGCGCCCGTCACGTGGATCGGCCCGCTCGCCCCCGGCAGGGCCCGGCGGACCAGCAGGGACAGGTTGGCGGGCGACAGCGGCTCGTGCGCGTCGCAGGGGATCTTGAAGATGATCCGCCAGTGGTCCGGCAGGCCGAGCAGGGTGCACGACTGCTGCACGTCCCGCACGTACGTCAGCGGTGCCAGGCTCGGCAGCAGCCGGTCCAGCGGCGAGTCGGTGAACACCCGCAGCGCCTGCGTCGGATAGGCGGACCTGGGGAACGGCAGCCCCAGCGAGCCGCGCACCGTGCTGTGCGCGCCGTCGGCGGCGATCATGTACCGGGCCCGCGTCCAGGTGTGGCCGACGCGGACCCGGATCCCTGTGCCGCCTTCCGCCACGCCGTCCACGTGGGTGCCGAACCGCACGTCCACGTCCGGGTAGCCGCTCAGGGCGGCGAGCAGCAGCGGGGTCAGCGCGGCCTGGTCGGCGTGGATCCGGAACGGATGCCTGGTCAGGCCGTTGAGCCGGTTCATACCCATCTCGGCCAGCACGATCCCGGACCGGTCGCGCCACTGCACGCGGTCCACGACGCGGCCCTTGGCGACGAGCTGGGAGGCCACGCCGAGGTCGTCGAGCAGGTCGAGCGTGGCCGGGTGGAAGGTGCAGGCCCTGGTCTGCGTGCTGAGCTCGGTCCCGCGCTCCAGCACGGTGACCGGGATCCCGGCCCGGGCCAGCGAGAGCGCCGCGGTGAGCCCCGCGGGCCCCGCTCCCACCACGATGACGCCGCTCATGCCGCGCCTCCCATGTACCGGCGGTGCGGCACGCGGCCGAGCGTCACGTGCTGCCCGATGGCCCTGGACAGGGCCCACCAGGCGGTGCAGAGGTTGGAGGTCAGCAGGATCCGGTCGTTGCCGGCGCTGAGCCGCGCCAGCACGGGCAGCGTGGCCATGCCGGTGCCGGTGAACAGCAGCGCCGCGTCCCCGGGCAGCTCCGCCAGCTCGACCTGGCTGATCAGCTCGGCGGGGGTGACCGCGTACGACGAGTAGCCGTTCTTCGCGCGTACCTGGACGACCTGCGTGACGTTGAGCCCGGCCGACTTCCAGAAGCGCTCGGCCAGCTCCGTCAGCCACGGCTGGTACGGCGAGACCAGCACGATGTCGCTCACTTCGGCGTGCTCCATGGCCTCGCGGGTGGCCTGCGTGGCCGAGGCGAACGGCACCCCGGTCGCGTCCGTCAGCTCCGCGCACTGGTCGCGGTCCTCGTCGGGGCCGAGCAGGTAGCGGGGCTCGCTGCAGGCCATGACCATGGCGCTCAGCGGCAGCCCGTCGAACGCGTAGACCATGGTGGGCAGGGCCTCGTTGTAGCTCTCGAGCCGTTCGGCCAGGGACCCGGGCCGGACGGGCAAGCGCGTGACGTGCATGTCGGCGCGCGACCCGAGCAGGCGGGTCAGCTCCGGCTCCGCCGAGGGGTTCGCGGGCGCCACGATCACGCCCACCCTCCCGCGGCTCACGGGATACTCCGGGCGAGGACGGTGCGCATATGGGTTCTCCTCCTGTGCGGAAGGCTGAGTGTTCAGGAAGCGCGGTGCCGCAGTGCCTGGTCGATCTCGGTGATCGCGGCCGCGGACACCTGCCGGATGCGGCGCAGCCGGTGCACGCTGCGCGCCGGTTCCGGCGGCGGGGTGTCGCCCTGGTCCTCGCCCCAGGACGGCGGCGGCGCGTGCCGCGCCCCGCGCGCGTGAAATTCGTGCGGTTCTGACCTGTGCAGCTCATCGGTGAGCATGACGGCTCCTGTTCATCGCGGGATGACGCGGCTCGGCGAGGAGCCGGCGGCACATCGCCGGCTCCTCTTCCGCCGCACGTTGAGATCGAGGTTCGGTCTCATGGCCCGACGCCCCGGCGACCCGCACCAGCGCCGCGGCGGCGAGCAGAACGGCGGCCAGGAGAACGGCCACCTGAACGGAGGCGCGCCCGGTCACGGGCACCTCCAAGAACGGCCGGTCGATCAGCACCATGGCGCCCACCACGCTGATCGCCCCACCCAGCATCGCTCCTCCACCCAGAGCGACGCCTCCGTCGTGGCCGGCCCGGACGAGCCCGACGCGGCGGGCGGCCACCAGGGCCGCCGGAATCGCCGCGATCATGGCTGCCGGCAGCACGGCCGTCTCCACAAAAGGCGGCCCCACGGCGAGCACGGCGAACCACGCCGGCCCAACTGCCGCGCCGGGCGGGCAGATCGCGCCCGCCGCCCGTGGGATGCCGCGCCGCCGCCGGAGCCGCAGGTCGATCGCGTCGCCACGACGCCACCACAGGGTCGCGAACGACCCCGCGAGCAGCACCGCGAACGCGGCCACCCGGCCCGGCGGACGCTGAGAAAGCCAGCCCCAGGCGCAACCCCTCGAGTCGGCCAGCACGCCAGCCGCTACCGCGCTGGCCGACAACACCGCGCCGACTAAGTCGGGCACGTGCCGCACGGTGCCGGGGGATTGGGGAAGCGCCGGGGCCAGCCGCACACGCGCCGCCATCGGTTCCGCGGAAAGGGCGGGCCGGCCGTGCTCGGCCGGTGGCCGCCCGCCGCCCGATGGCAGCGCCGGCTTTCCCGCCCCACCGCACGCGCACCGGCACGCGACACCCCAGGCCCTGCGGCCGGTGGGCGGCGCGCCGAGCGGCAGCGCGAGCGAGGCGGGCACCATCATGACGACACCGATGCCCTTCTGGTCACGTTGGGGACGCTGACGCAGACCATGCGCTCCGTCAGTCCGGCCCCAGGCGCGGACGATGCCGACGAACGCGCGCGCGACCTGGCCGGCACCGCACCACCGGCCACCGTGCGCGCGACTTTGGAGGCGAGCGCGAGATGCTCGCCGCAGCGACGGCTCACCTTGGCCTCCAGCCCGGCCACCTGGGCCAGCCTGAGCCTCAGCGGCTCCAGCGACGACCGGCGTTCGAGGCCGTCGAGATCGGCCAGCCGGGCGGGCCAGCGCAGCGCGTCGCCGCAGCGAGCTTCCACCTCGGCAGGAAGGTCCCCGACGGGGAACCCCTCGTGGCGCAGCCGGGTGGCGACCATGACGGCCATAAAGGCCGTCCTGTCGAAGTCGGCCAGCCGTCCGGCCAGGGCCGCGCTCAGCATCCTGGCCCGATGGCTCAGGCAGACCGCACTCCACCCGAGCAGCACCAGCCGATCAGATCCCGTCTCAGTGTGCCATCCGGCCAGCCGCAGCTCGCGAGCCATCCGGTGATGGAAGCGCCAACGGTGGCGGGGGCTGTCCAGCCATACCTCCAGCCCGCCCAGCGGCAGGCTCGCGACGTGCACGCCGGCTCCCACCACCGGCCCCGCCACGCGCGCGCAGATCCGCTGGACCACCTGCTCCTGGCCGGCGGAGGCCGGACCTTCCTGGAACAAGGATTCCGCGGTCATGTCCGGTCACCTCCTCCCCGTCTGGCTGTTAAGCCTCAGTTACCACGCGCTCCGATAGTCCGCTTATGTACGGGGCTATGTCAACTGACAGTTTGCGCATAAGTTGATACCTACGCGCGGGGCAGAGCTGGCCCGCATGGCAGGGGACAGTGCGGCCCGCGTCCCTTACGCTGGAAAAGTTCACGGGCGGTAGGAGGTGTGCCGTGGCGAACTTCGCCGAGCGGCTCGATCTCGCGCTGACCAAGCGCGGCTTCACCGGCGCGCAGGTCGCCTCCGCCCTGACGGAGGCGGGCATCCCCATCACCCGCGCCTACGTCAGCCAGCTGCGCACCGGCAAGCAGACCAACCCGACGCTCCAGGTGCTCCGGGCGCTGGCCTCTTGCCTCCAGGTGAGTGTCGGCTGGCTGGTCGGTGACGACTATCTGGAGTCCGGCGCCGTCGAGGACCTCCAGCTGCGCGCGGCCGCCGTCGGCCTGAACGCCTCGGGGCTCTCCGAGAGCTCGCTGACCGTCCTGCGCGGCGTCGTCGAGCTGGCGCGCAAGGCCGAGGGCCTGAGCGAGGAGTCCGAGCCCGCCGCCTCCGACATCCCCGACGCGGCCGCGCCGCTGAGCGGGCCGCAGCGCCGGGCGCTCGGCAAGCGGCTGCACGGCCTGCGCCTGGCCGCCGACCTCTCGGTCGAGCAGGTGGAGACCGCCATCGGCAGGGGGACCGCCGCGATCGCGGCCGTCGAGCAGGGCCGGATCGCCCCCGCCCCCATCTCCGTCGAGCGCCTGCTCACCCTCTACGGCGTCGCCGCACCGCCCATCCGCGAATACGTGCTCTCGCTGGCCAGGGGCGAGCGCCAGGCCGCCTGGTACGACGCGCAGCCGGTGCCGGTCTGGCTGGCCGCCACGTACGCGCTCGAGCAGCGGGCCACCGTGATCCGCACGTACCAGCCCCAGTTCGTCCCGCCGCTGCTGCAGACCGAGGAGTACGCCAGGGCCGCCATCACCGCGGCCGGGCCGGCGACGCTCGGGCAGCAGACGGTCGACGAGGCGCTCGCCCTCGTGCTGGCCCGCCAGGAGGCCGTGGCGGGCGACGGCGGCATCGTGGTGTGGGCGGTGATCGACGAGAGCGTGCTGGCGCGCTCGATCGTCGGGCCGCACGTCCAGCTCCGCCAGATCGAGCAGCTCCTCGACCACGCCAAGCGCCCCAACGTCTCGCTGCACGTGGTGCCGATGGAGGACCCGGCCTACGTGCCGCGCACCGGCCCGTTCACGCTGTGGCGCTTCGCCGAGGCGTTCGAGCCGGACATCGCGTGCGCGCACGGCATCGAGTCGGACGAGATCGTCGCGGACACGGCCGCGGTGGAGGCGTACCACCAGGCTTTCACGAAGCTGTCGGTCACGACGACCACGCGCGAGGAGACCTTCGAGGTCCTCAATTTCCATCGCGAACGGCTTTCGCGTTCCCTCGGAAAGTGATCTCTTCCCCGAATGGAGAGATCGTTATTCCCGGTAGAGGGTTAGCCAGATATACCGAAAACTAATGGCTTTTCCGGTTGTCATCTCTCCCCGATCGGGGATCATATGGTCTGGGTCATCGAGTGTGGGGTCCGAAAGGATCAGCTTTTCCCGAGATAGTGGGCGAGGGGAAAGGGGCAACACTCAATGCGTCAGCGTGCCATCCGAAACCTGGCGAAGCTGGAGATGACCCAAGCCAGGATCACCCGGGTTCTCGACGCCGCCACGGGTGGAAAGAACAATTTCGTGGCGGACAGAGACGCGGTGCACCGCTACGACCAGGCCGCGCCCATCGTGACGACGGCCGCACGGGCCGTGCTGCACTATTTATGCCGTGTGGTACGCCACCTCGCGACCGCGGGCGTGGACCAGTTCGTGATCGTCGGGAGTGGCGTGCCCAGCGGCCTGCCGGCGGGCAGACAGTTGCACGACGTGGCCCGTGACGCCCTGGGCGCCGCGGTCCCCCGTGTGGTCTACGTGGAGAACGACCCGATGGTGCTGGCCGGAGCCCGGGCGACCATCGAGCCCGTCACCGACCTCGTACGCGTCGTAGAGGGCGACGTGCGCGAGATCGACGACCTCCTCGACGACCGGGTCATGCAGACGTTCCTCGACTGGGACCGGCCCATGGCCGTGCTGCTGCTGTCGACCCACAGCCTGAACGACGACGAGTACTTCCACTACGTGATCAAGCGGATCCGGCAGGTGGTGCCGGAAAGGAGCTACCTGTCGCTGCTGCAGACCACGTTCGACGCGATCCCGCGGGAGCTGCTGCCGGCCGTTCACGACCTGCTGGCGATGACGCTGCCCGGGCACGCGATCCGGACCAGGCAGGAGGTTGCGGCGTTGCTCGACGGTCTGGTGCTGGTGGATCCGGGACTGGTGTGGGTCCCGGAATGGCGGCCGAACGGCCTCGACACCGCCTGCGCCGATCAGCCGAGCTCCTCGGGGACGTACGGCGCCGTGGCCCACATTCCGTGAGCGACGGCCCACCCCCTTTCCCGCACGGGAGAGGGGGGTGGGCGGCCGGGGCTCAGTCCCACCAGAACGACCAGGCGTGCCCGCCGATGATCTGCTCGGCGTAGCCCTCCAGGTCGCCGGGTCCCTGGACGATGTTGTCCGGGCAGAACGTCCAGTGCTCCGCGGCCACGTGCAACGCGTGCTCCGGATCGACAGGCGGCGCGGCCACGCTCAGGTCCAGCGTGTTGAACCCGACGCTCACCACCCGCGCCCCGAACCGTTCCTCCCAGCTGCGCACCACGGCGGCCATCGGCACCATCCACTCGTTGTGGTGCAGCGCGCCCTGCCAGCCCATCACGGCCAGCGCGTCGGCGCCCCGGGGCGCGGCGACCAGGCCCAGCGGCATCCCCTTGACCGCCAGCTCCCGCGCGAGCCAGTCGGCGACCGCCTCGGGATCGGCCTTGAGCACGCCGGGCGGGGCAGGGCCGGGGCAGATCGCGCCGTACGGCTCCAGCTCGGCCAGCGCGCCCTGCGGCATCTGGGCCACCCACTCCTCCCACACCTCGGTCATGAACCCCTCGGCGGTGAAGTGGTCGATCTGGCGTGGATCGTCCGGCACGATCTGCCCGATCGCCCAGGGCTGCGCCGACTCGTCCAGCAGGACCGGCCACAGGCCGCTGTGCGGGTGCCACTCGCGCACCCGCGCCCAGTCCTCGCCGCTCGCGGCCTCGTCGCTCATCCAGAACGCCGGCCTGGCCGCCTCGCCCTGCCCGGTGTAGCCGGGGTCGGGCCAGACCACGTCCCCCGGCGGCAGCGCTACGGGCAGCCTGCGCCCCCCGCCGCCGTCGGCGAACAGCCGGCCCAGCTCGAGTGGCAGCCGGTGATCCTTCATGCCCTACCGTTCCGATACCGAATCCTGTCTCGGAGATGGTAGTGCCGCCGGTCGCCCCGGCACCTTTGGTGGCGCGCGAAAAGCGGATCGCTGTCACAATGAGGGGCTGTGATCCCCTTTGACGCGGTTCTGTCTGATCTCGATGGCGTGCTCCGCCACTTCGACCACGCGGCCCAGGCGGACATCGAGGCCCGTTACGGCCTCCCGCTCATGAAGACGGCTCTCGACCCCAAGCTGATCTTGCCTCCCACGCTCGGCCAGGTCACCGAGGACCAGTGGTTCGAGTCCATCGTGGCCGCGCTGGGCGGCGACGAGCGCGCCCGCCAGGCGGTCACCGAGTTCGCGCAGATCCGGTACTGGGTGGACGAGGAGGTCAGGGCGCTGCTGGCCAAGGTGCAGCAGCACGTGCCGGTGGTGATCGTGACCAACGCCATGGACCGGCTGGAGGAGCAGCTCGACCTGCTGGGGCTCACCTACTTCGCGGACGACGTGGTGAGCAGCGCGAAAGTGGGGGTGGCCAAGCCCGATCGCCGGATCTACGAGATCGCGGCCGAGCGCGCCGGTGCCGCGCCCGAGCGCTGCCTGTTCGTGGACGACCGGCTGCCGAACGTGGAGGCGGCCAGGGCGCTCGGCATGACGGGCGTCCACTACCGGACGTACGAGGACCTGGCGGCCGTACTGGCCTACTGATGGGCGCTGCTGGTGGCCATGTCGAAGAAGGCCCGCTCCAGCTCGACCGCGCGCCGGAACACGTGGAGCACCTCCGCCCGGCGCGGCCCGTCCAGCTCCGCGCCCAGCCGGTCGAGCTCGCCGCGCAGGAAGGCCACCCAGGCGCGGAACTCCTCGCCCTCGTGCAGCTCGATCCACTCGCGGTGCACGAACCGCTCAGGAAGCGGCTCCCCGGCCCGCGACGCCCACCCCAGGTAGGACCACTCGGCCACGCAGAGCACGGCCACGATCAGCAGGTAGTCCTGTGACGCCCGCACCTCGTCCATGAGCCGCCTGAACGCCGCCGTCACCGGCTCCAGCGGCACCTCGGTCCGCCCGCCCAGCTCGGCCAGCGCCCGGTGGAAGTACGTCTTCTCCTCGGTGGTGGCGACCTGCCCGAGGAACCTCCCGTACGGCACCCGCGCCTCGAACGTGTCGGCACTCGCCACGGCCGCCCCGAGCAAGGCCGTGAACGAGTCCACGAACTGGAAGTCCTGCTCCAGGTAGCGCCGCATGTCCTCGTCGGCCGCCGCGCCCGTCGTAATCGCCATGGCGAACGGGTGCGTCACCACGGCCGTCCACTCGGGCTCGCACTGCTCCCTGAGCCACTCGCTGAAGGTCACTCCGCTCACGCTCCGACCGTATCGAAGCCTTGTCGCCGAGTATGACCGCCGCCCCCAGCCTCACGTCGGCGAGCTGCGCATCCCGCCAGGCTGGGGGCGACGGCGAGCGAGCGCCGGTCAGTACCCGCCGTACGGGTTCTGGGAGGACGGCGAGCTGCTGGGCGCGCTCGACCGGTGGCCCGACGGGTGGTTCGTCGGGGTGCTCGACGGCGCGCCGGTGGACGTCGGCCTGGTGCCCTGCGGGGCGATGACGCCGATCAGGCCGTGCTTGGTGCCGTCGATGCCGGCGGAGAACCACAGGGAGTTCTCGCCGCCGGTGGTGGCCGTGCCGGGCTCCAGGTCCCAGAGGCCGGGCAGCACGATCGGCTTGCCGTCGGCGGTGCGCAGCGCGCCGAGGTGCCGCGAGTGCTTGTACACGTGTACGGTGCCGTCGCCGAAGTTGCCGACCAGCAGCGCGCCGGCGTACTGACCCCAGCCCTTCGGCGCGGCGGTGATCCCCCAGGGAGCGTTGAGCCCGACTCGGGAGATCCGGCCGGTGACGCGGCCGCCGGCGTTGAAACGGCTCACGAAGCCCTTGCCGGCGCCGAAGACGGGCTTGCCGGTGGACTCGTCACGCAGGGCGTAGGCCACCCAGATGCTGCTGTTGGCGACCGCCACGTTGTAGGCCTTGTACGTCCGGGGGACGCCCGGGTCCCTGAACTGCCAGCTCTTCAGGCGGATGCGCTGGAAGTCCTCGTCGAAGGCGTGGATGCGCCCGCTCGCGAAGTCGGCGGCCAGCAGGAAGGCGCTGTCGTCGGTCTCGACGAGCTCCAGCCCCTTGTAGTCGGCGCCACGCGTGAAGGCCGCGATGATCGCGTTGGCCGGGTCGACCTCCGCGTTCCAGCCGCTGATGGCGCCGCTCGGGCTGGAGAAGATGAACGTGGCGGGCTTGCCCTTGACGGTGAAGCCCTCGCCCGGGTTGAACACCTGGCCCGTCGGGGCTCCGCCCGGAATGGCCACCTCGGTCTGCTCCTTCTTGCCCGTGCCGGAGTAGACGGTGGCGCTGCCGGTGCCGGTGTTCGAGACCCACAAAGTCTTGCCCATGGCCAGGCCCCACGGGTTGACGACCTTGGGGTCGGTGACAGGGGCTTTGCCCTTGATATCCGACACAAGGTTGATGACGTCGAAACGGTTCCTGGTGGTGGCGTGTGCGGGAGTGGTGAGAGTCGCTCCCAGAACGACCGCAACAGCGCAGAGTGTGATGATGCGTGGCCGCATCCGTTGCCTCCTAGTTAGCGCTTGTGACGCGAGATACGCGGAGGCGTGCAGAGGGGGTTCACTCGTTCTGGAAATATCGGGAGGGGAATTTTTCCCGTCCTGAAGGGCAGAGGGGATTGGCATGAACGTGTTGGGCATTGACATCGGCGGCTCCGGAATCAAGGGCGCGCCCGTCGACATCGAGGCCGGCGAACTGGTCGAGGAGCGTTTGCGCATCCCCACGCCCCAGCCCTCCAATCCCGATGAGGTCGCCGAGGCGGTGGAGGCGATCATCAAGCATTTCGGCTGGAACGGTCCCGTCGGGGTCACGTTCCCCGGCGTGGTCAAGGACGGCGTCGTGCTGACGGCCGCCAACGTGGACCACTCATGGATCGGCGTCGACGCGGCGAAGCTCTTCGGCGGGGCCACGGTGCTGAACGACGCCGACGCGGCCGGCGTGGCCGAGATGACCTTCGGGCGCGGCCGGGGGAAGCAGGGCACCGTCCTCGTGCTGACGTTCGGCACGGGGATCGGGAGCGCGCTGTTCACCGACGGGACGCTGGTGCGCAACACGGAGCTCGGGCATCTCGAGCTCCACGGCAAGGACGCCGAGCACCGGGCGTCGGCGCGGGCGCGCGAGGAGCACGACCTGAGCTGGGAGAAGTGGGCCGAGCGGGTGGAGGAGTACCTCCGGCACGTGGAGATGCTGCTGTCTCCCTCGCTGATCGTCATCGGCGGGGGTGCGAGCAGGAAGGCCGACAAGTTCCTGCCGCACGTCCACATCGACACGCCCGTGGTGCCCGCCGCCCTCCAGAACGAGGCCGGCATCATCGGCGCCGCCCTGGCCGCCGCCCGCTGACCGCGGCGGCCTGGCCCCGGGCCGGCCGTCGTCCGCGTCTCCCGGGACGAACCCCGTACGGCGCGCCGGAAGGCCGGCCATCCGCTCCGGCAGGCATTCGCCTGCTGATATTGGGATGCGCGTCGCCGCCACGGTCGGGCAGCATGGGCGGTTGGCTCCGGGGAAGCCGGGCTCAAATATCCTGAAAGCAGTATGGGAACGCCTTCGTTGTCCTCTCCACTGGCCGAGCTCCACTCCCGCCTGCCCGAGCTCATGCCGCGCGACCAGCGGCGGCTGCGGCGCAGGCTTGACGGCATGCGCCGGGTGCGCTCCCGCGACGCCCGGGACAAGATCGTCGCGGAGATCCTCGCCGATCTCGAGCGGGCCGAGCAGCGGCTCGTCCGGCGCCGCGAAGCCGTGCCGGTGGTGACATATCCGGAAAACCTGCCGGTCTCCCAGCGCAAGGACGACATCCTCGCGGCCATCCGCGACCACCAGGTCGTGATCATCGCGGGCGAGACGGGCTCCGGCAAGACCACCCAGATCCCCAAGATCTGCCTGGAGCTTGGCCGCGGCGTGCGCGGGCTCATCGGCCACACCCAGCCCCGCCGCATCGCCGCCCGCACGGTCGCCGAGCGCATCGCCGAGGAGCTCGGCACCGGCCTCGGCGAGGTGGTGGGCTACAAGGTCCGCTTCACCGACCAGGCGAGCGACCGCACGCTGGTCAAGCTGATGACCGACGGCATCCTGCTGGCCGAGCTGCAGAACGACCGCATGCTCGACCAGTACGACACGCTGATCATCGACGAGGCCCACGAGCGCAGCCTCAACATCGACTTCATCCTCGGCTACCTCAAACAGCTCCTGCCCAAGCGGCCCGACCTCAAGGTCGTCATCACCAGCGCCACGATCGACCCCGAGCGGTTCTCGCGCCACTTCGACGACGCGCCGATCGTCGAGGTCTCCGGGCGCACGTACCCGGTCGAGGTGCGCTACCGGCCGCTCGACGAGGACGACGACCAGACCCAGGGCATCGTGAACGCCTGCAAGGAGCTGATCGGGGAGGGCCCCGGCGACATCCTGGTCTTCCTGTCGGGCGAGCGGGAGATCCGCGATGCCGCCGACGCGCTCGGCAAGGCCGAGTTCCGCAACACCGAGATCCTGCCGCTCTACGCCCGCCTGAGCGCCGCCGAGCAGCACCGCGTCTTCCAGAGCCACACCGGCCGCCGCATCGTGCTGGCCACCAACGTGGCGGAGACGTCGCTCACGGTCCCCGGCATCAAATACGTCGTGGACCCCGGCTACGCGCGCATCTCCCGCTACAGCCACCGCACCAAGGTGCAGCGCCTGCCCATCGAGCCCATCTCGCAGGCCAGCGCCAACCAGCGCAAGGGCCGCTCGGGCCGCACCTCCGACGGCATCTGCATCAGGCTGTACGAGGAGGAGGACTTCCTCAACCGGCCCGAGTTCACCGACCCCGAGATCCTGCGCACCAACCTGGCCTCCGTCATCCTGCAGATGACCTCGATCGGGCTGGGCGACATCGAGGCGTTCCCGTTCGTGGAGCCGCCGGACCGCCGCCAGGTCAAGGACGGCGTCAACCTGCTGCACGAGCTGGGCGCGTTCGACGGCCACGGCAAGCTCACCGGCACCGGCCGCAAGCTGGCCGGCCTGCCCGTCGACCCGCGCCTGGGCCGCATGGTGCTGGAGGCCGAGAAGAACGGGTGCCTGCGCGAGGTCATGGTGATCGCCGCCGCCCTGTCCATCCAGGACCCGCGCGAGCGCCCGTCCGACAAGCAGCAGCAGGCCGACGAGAAGCACCGGCGCTTCGCCGACCCCGAGTCCGACTTCATGGCCTACCTCAACCTGTGGAACTACCTGCGCGACAAGCAGAAGGAGCTGTCGTCCAGCGCGTTCAGGAGGCTGTGCAAGGCGGAGTTCCTCAACTACCTGCGGGTCCGCGAGTGGCAGGACATCTACAGCCAGCTCCGCCAGTCGCTCGGCGCGCAGCCCAACAGCCAGCCGGCGCAGCCGTACCACGTGCACGTCTCCCTGCTGGTCGGGTTGCTGTCGCACATCGGCGTCAAGGACGTCCTGGACAAGCAGCAGCGCGGGCAGGACGGCCGCAGGCCGATGCAGGAATATCTCGGGGCCCGCAACGCCCGCTTCGCCATCTTCCCCGGCTCCGCCCTGGCCAAGAAGCAGCCGCAGTGGGTCATGTCGGCCGAACTGGTCGAGACCTCCCGGCTCTGGGCGCGGGTCAACGCCAAGATCGAGCCCGACTGGGTGGAGCCCCTCGCCCAGCACCTGGTCAAGCGGACCTACTCCGAGCCGCACTGGGAGAAGAACCAGGGCGCGGTCATCGCCCTGGAGAAGGTCACCCTGTACGGAGTGCCGCTCGTGGTGGGCCGCAAGGTCAACTACGGCCGCATCGACCCCGACCTGTCGCGGGAGCTGTTCATCCGGCACGGCCTGGTCGAGGGTGACTGGGACACCCACCACCGCTTCCTCAAGGACAACCGCAGGCTCCTCGAGGAGGTCGAGGAGCTGGAGAACAGGGCGCGCCGCCGCGACATCATGGTGGACGACGAGGCGCTGTTCGACTTCTACGACCAGCGGGTGCCCGCCGACGTGGTCTCGGCCCGCCACTTCGACTCCTGGTGGAAGAAGGCCAGGCAGGAGACCCCCGACCTGCTCACGTTCTCGCCGGACATGCTGGTCAACGAGGGCGCCGACGTCAGCGCCCGCGACTACCCCGACACGTGGAAGCAGCTCGGCCAGCGGATGAAGCTGACCTACCAGTTCGAGCCCGGCGCGGACGCCGACGGCGTGACCGTCCACGTGCCGCTCCAGGTGCTCAACCAGGTCAGCTCCGACGGCTTCGACTGGCAGATCCCCGGCCTGCGCGAGGAGCTGATCACCGCGCTGATCCGCTCCCTGCCCAAGGCCCTGCGCCGCAACTTCGTCCCCGCCCCCAACTACGCCAAGCAGGTGCTGGCGGGGGTCAAGCAGGGCGGCGAGCCGCTGCTGGCGGCCGTGGAGCGCGAGTTGCTGCGGCTCACCGGCGTACGCGTGCCGCGCGACGCCTGGCAGCTCGACCAGGTGCCCGACCACCTGCGCATCACGTACCGGGTGATCGACGAGCGCAGGCGCACGGTGGCCGAGGACAAGGACCTCGACGCGCTGAAACGCCGCCTCGCCCCGCGCCTGCGGCAGACGCTCTCGCAGGCGGGCGACGACCTGGAGCAGACGGGCCTGCACACGTGGAGCTTCGGGACGCTGCCCAAGGTGTTCGAGCAGGGCCGGATGAAGGGCTATCCGGCGCTGGTGGACGCGGGCGACTCCGTCTCGATCAAGATCTTCGAGACGGCGGCCGAGCAGCGCCGCTCCCACTGGCCCGGCGTGCGCCGCCTGCTCCTCCTGAACGTCACCAACCCGGCCAAGTCGCTGCTCGGCGGCCTGTCCAACCAGGCCAAGCTGGCGCTGTCACGCAGCCCGCACGGCGGGGCGGTGGCGCTCTTCGACGACGTGGTGAACGCGGCGGTGGACAAGCTGATGCTCGACGCCGGGGGCCCGGCGTGGGACCCGGTGGCCTTCGACCGTCTCTACCAGCACGTACGGGCGAACCTCTACGACACGGCGGCCGACGTGCTGTCGAAGGTGGAGCAGATCCTGAGCGTGTGGCACGAGGCCGGGGCCCGGCTCGACGCCCTGCGGCCCGGCGCGGCCACGGACGACATCCGCGACCAGCTCGGCAAGCTCGTCTTCCGGGGCTTCGCCACGGCCACCGGCTACCGGCGCCTTTCTGACATCCTCCGATATATCCGGGCAATCGACCGCCGCCTCGCCAAGCTCCCGGAGGAGCCCTGGCGGGACCAGGAGTGGATGGACCGGGTGCACAAGGTCGAGGACGACTATCACGACCTGCTGGAGAAGCTCCCCCCGGTGCGAAGGGGGGATGCGGACGTGGTGGAGATCCGGTGGATGATCGAGGAGCTGAGGGTGAGCTTCTTCGCTCAGACCTTGGGGACGCCTACGCCGGTGTCGGAGAAGCGCATCGCCAAGGCGATGGAGAAGCTCACACCATGAAGATCGACGTGTCGAGCTCGAAGTTGATGGGGTCCGGCAGATAGAGCGGCTTTCCCATGGGCACTGAGGTGATCGCGCGATATGCGCTGTCCTCGACGTCGCTGTAGACAGTCGCGCTCGGGCATTCTGCGATCGGGTCGATCAGCAGATAGACCGGCACTTTGCCCAGCGCGTAGAGGCGCAACTTGTCCTCGTGGTCGTCGCGAACGCTGCTGGGCGAAACCAGCTCAGCTGCCATGATCACTCCGGATGACAGCAGCTCATTGCTGCCCCATCGTGGGCAATCGGGTGACGTCAGCACGTAGTCGGGGGAGAGCGAGTCCCGGGGACCCTCGATGCAGATGCCTGGACCATGTTGCGATCCACGCCAGCCGCGCTCCTTGCGCAACGGACGCAGAGCGTCGGCCAGCTCTTCGCCTATCCAGAAATGCTCGGGGCTGCCCATCGGGCTCACGATCAGTTTCCCTCCGATGACCTCAACCCGGAAGCCGGGGAGGGGGGGTAGGACATCGAACAACTCCCGAGCGGTGCGTGGCACGTCTGGGAGTTCCGCTGAGGTCGATTCCGTCTGGTACTTCTCTTCCATCATGGCGACCATGGAATCTTTCCCTTCGTATTCGAACGGACACGCTAAGTATTCCATCACACGCACGCTCACGCCACACGAATCAGCCGCCCCGAAGGGCGGCCGATTCACGTACCGATCACGCCGGAACGGCGCTCACGTCCCGCTCGTAGAAGCGGTGCCCGGCCACCGCCGTCGCGAACTTCTCCGCGATGCCGTCCCCCATCACCACCCCCACGTCGTTGGGCAGCCGCGCGGCCTCGAGCAGCTCGCGCCCGGACCCCACCGCGCCGATGGCCTTGCCGTGCTTGAACGCCTCCTTGACGAAGAACTGCGCCCGCCCCACCGGCGCCAGCGCGGCGCCGTCGGCGGCCACCACCGCGTCGTAGATGACCGAGTTCGCCGCGCTGAGCTGCCGGTCCACCGGGATGCCGCCGACGGTGCCCTCCGCCGGGGCGACCACCTCGCAGATGGCGCCCTTGGCCTCGAGCGATTCGCGCAGGGCCGTGACCTCTCCGGCGTCCGTCCCGTCGGCCATCAGGATGGCGATCTTGCGGGTGGCGACGCTCTGCGGCTGGCCGGTCATGCTGAGCGCGGGTGAGGCGTTCGAGTGGACCTGGGCCATCGGCGGTTCGGGCAGGCCCAGCCCCGCCGCCACCTGCGCGGCCAGGTCCGGGTGGATCTGGCCGAGGTGCCGGAGCAGGCCCTCCTTGATGTGCGGGCGCTCCACATGTCCCAGCTCGAACAGGAACGCGGCGACGATGTGCTGCTTCTCCCAGTCGGCCATGCTGTTCCAGAACAGGGTGGCCTGGCTGTAGTGGTCGTCGAAGCTGGGGCTGCGCTTGCGGATCTTGACGCCGTCCACCCGCTCCTGGTAGTGCCGGTAGCCGTCGGCCGCCGCAGGGTGGCCGCCGCTGATGGAGTTCGGCGCGTAGCTCGTGCGCGACTCGTGGATCATGTGCTGGTGGAAGCCGTCGCGCTGGTCGTTGCGGACCTCGTTCACCGGCCGGTTGATCGGGATCTGCGGGAAGTTCGGCCCGCCCAGGCGCAGCAGCTGGGTGTCGAGGTACGAGAAGTTCCTGGCCTGCAGCAGCGGGTCGTTGGAGAAGTCGATGCCGGGCACCACGTTGGCGGTGTGGAAGGCCACCTGCTCGGTCTCGGCGAAGAAGTTCTGCGGGTTGCGGTTGAGCGTCATCTTGCCGATGGGCCGCAGCGGCACCTGCTCCTCCGGGATGATCTTCGTGGGATCGAGCAGGTCGAAGTCGAAGTCGTGCTCCCGCGACTCCGGCACGAGCTGCACACACAGCTCGTACTCGGGGTAGGCGCCGCGCTCGATCGCCTCCCACAGGTCCCGGCGGTTGTAGTCGGGGTCGTTGCCCTGGATGCGCAGCACCTCGTCCCACACCAGCGAGTACGTCCCCAGCACCGGCCGCCAGTGCCACTTGACGAACGTCCCCTGCCCCAGGGCGTTCACCAGCCGGAACGTGTGCACGCCGAACCCCTGCATGGTCCGGTAGCTGCGCGGGATAGCCCGGTCGGACATCAGCCACATGACCATGTGCAGCGACTCCGGCTGCAGCTGGATGAAGTCCCAGAACGTGTCGTGCGCCGACTGCGCCTGCGGGATCTCGTTGTGCGGCTCCGGCTTGACCGCGTGCACGAAGTCGGGGAACTTGATGCCGTCCTGGATGAAGAAGACCGGGAAGTTGTTGCCGACGAGGTCGAAGTTCCCCTGCGAGGTGTAGAACTTCGTGGCGAACCCGCGCACGTCGCGCACGGTGTCGGCCGAGCCGCGCGAGCCGGCCACGGTCGAGAAGCGGACGAAGGTCGGCGTCGGCTTCGACGTGTCGTTCAGGAAGGCGGCCGTGGTCAGGTCGCCGAGCGGCTCGTAGAGCTGGAAGATCCCGTACGCGCCGGCGCCCCGGGCGTGCACCACGCGCTCGGGGATGCGCTCGTGGTCGAAGCGGGTGAGTTTCTCCCGGAAGTGGAAGTCCTCCATGAGGGTCGGCCCGCGCTCGCCCGCCCGCAGCGAGTCGTCCGTGTGGTCGACCCCGACGCCCTGGTCGGTGGTCATGGTGAGGTCGTCCACCGGGACGCGGTGGGCGTCGAGCTGGCGGTCCTTCGCGTCGCGCTCTGATGGCATGAGAAAATCCCCCTTTGCGGGTGTTTGTCAGGCTTTACACCAGTGCCCATGCGGGCAGGTCGAAACGGGGGAACGATGATCAAGGCCGTGGTGTTCGACGTCGGGGAGACGCTGATCAGCGAGGAGCGAATCTGGGCGCGCTGGGCCGAGCGGCTGGGCGTGAGCGGGTTCGTGCTGATGGGCGCGCTCGGCGGGATGGCCGCCCTGGACCGTCCGCACGGCGACGCCTTCGAGCTCGTACGCCCCGGCTTCGACCTCCTCGCCGAGGAGGCCGCATGGGAGCGCGACGACCCCCACGGCCTGCGTAACCACTTCGACGCCGACGACCTCTACCCTGACGTGCGCGACGCGCTGGCCGCCATCCGCGGCGCCGGCTACCAGGTGATCATCGCCGGCAACCAGCCGAGACGCGCCTACGACGCGCTGGTCGCCATGGACCTGCCCGCCGACTCCGTGCACACCTCCGAGGGATGGGGCGTCTCCAAGCCGGCCCCCGGGTTCTTCGCCAAGGTCGCGGCCGTCGCGGGGCGGGAGCCCGGCCAGATCCTCTACGTCGGTGACCGGCTGGACAACGACGTGCTGCCCGCCGCCGCGGCCGGCATGCGCACCGCTCTGCTGCGCCGCGGGCCGTGGGGATACCTGCATGCCGAGCGCCCGCAGGCGGAGGCCGCCGACGCGGTGGTCGACGGCCTGCACGCGCTGCTGCCCGTGCTCGAACGCCTCGCGTGAGGCGGCGACGGGCCTGACGCCCGCGCCGGTACCTCTCACGGAAGGCTCTCGTCGGGGTCGATGCGGACGGCACGCTCTTCCGCCGACAGGTCGTTGCCGTCGTCGTCGCCCCAGTCCGAGGCGATCTCCTCGCCCTCGGTGTCGGGCTCCAGCCCCTCGTCCGGCTGCGTCAGCCGGTGTTTGGGCCGGGGCTCGTGGAGCCGGTCCCTGGCCTCCCGGCGCAGGCGTTCGTCGAGCGTGTCTCTGTGCTGGGGGTCGTCCTCGACGACTTCGTGATAGAGGCCGAGGTCGTCGGTCCACTCCTCGACCTCGATCTCCTGTTCGTCGCTGAGGCCGAACCGGTCCGGAGGTTTTTCGGTCATACGCGCCCCCTACCCAGCGAGGAGCCCGAAATCCTCCTATTTGGTGTGCCGTAGCGCCTCGGCCAGCTCCTTCTTGTCCATCTGGGACCGGCCGGGAATGTCGGCCTTCTTGGCCTTCTCGTACAGCTCCGCCTTGCTGGCCCCCTCGCGCGAGCCGGACGGGGCCGCCTGCTTGGGGACGCCGAGCGCCTTGAGCTCCTCGGCCCTGCGCTCCTTGAACGCCTTGCCGAGCTCCTTCAGCTGCTTCTCGCCGGCGGACTTCGCGAGGGCGGGCAGGATCTTGCTCTCTTCTTCTTCGACGTGGTGCGTGACGGACGTGATCAGCTCATCGAGCGTCTTGCGGAACTCCGGTGTGCCAGGCTTGGCCCGTACGAGCGCGTCCAGCAGGATCTCGGCCTCTTTGTGCTCCTCGACGCTGTGGTGGGCGTCGATGTGCGGATAGACCCGGTCCTCCTCGGCCCGCGAGTGCGCGATCAGGAGGGCGTGCAGCTCGGCCACGGCGGCCGACGGGTCGCCTTCCTCCTTCTTGAGCCGCTCGAAGAGGCCCTCCACGGTCCGGTGGTCACTGGTGATCAGCGTGATGACGTCGGTTGCCATGGTGGCCACTGCTACCCGGCCGGATGGCGTCCAATCACGTCACTCCAGCTCCTGGATCCGCTCCCGGGCCTCCTTCAGCTGCCGGCGCAGCTCGGCGAGCTCCCGCTCGAGCTCGAGGATGCGGCGGATGGCGATGAGCGTCATGCCCTCGTCGGCCATCCGCGTGACGTGCTGGACGATCATGATGTCGCGCCGGGAGTAGCGCCGCTGGCCGCCGCTGGAACGGCTCGGGCTGATGACGTCGTGCTGGTCGAGCCGGCGCAGGTAGGCCTGCTGGACCTGCAGCATCTCCGCCACCTGCCCGAGGGAGTAGAGAGGCGCGTGTTCGTCGTCGAAGGGCAGGTCGGCCATCATGGGCTCCTCGTCGTACGGGGGTGGGCGGGGGTGCCCACCCCCGGCCGCGGGTCAGGCCCTGATGGCCTTGGTCTCGCCTCGCTGGATCTCCACCTTGCGCGGCTTGGCCCGCTCCAGCACCGGGATGCGGACGGTGAGCACGCCGTTGGCGTAGCCCGCGTCGATCTGCTCGCTGTCCAGGTGCTCGGAGAGGTAGACGCGCCGGGTGAACGAGCCCATGGGGCGCTCTCGCACGAAGAGCCGCTCGTTCTCCGCGAGCTCCTCCTCCCGGCGGGCGGTGATGCTGAGGACGCCGCGGTCGACCGTGACCTCGATGGAGTCGGGGTCGATGCCGGGCAGGTCGAAGCGCAGGAGCACGTCGTCGTCGCGGCGCAGCCCGTCCATGGGCATGACGGCGCCCTCCGTGCCGAAGGTCTGGCGAGCCAGGCGGTCGAACTGGCGCTCGAACTCCTGGAAGAACGGGTCAATCGAGGTCAAGAGCATGTCGAAACCTCCTCGCTGCGATCTTGTTTGCAGGTAACCTCTAACTTCAGTTGAAGGTTAGCTCTAGACGAGAGAGCAAGCAATCGAGGTAAGGAGATATTAGCTCACTGGTAAGCCTGTCAGGCGTTCTCCAGGCGCGGGCGCAGCCGTACGGCCTGCCTGAAGGTCCGGCCGGACAGCCGGGCCAGCCCGGCGGCGGCCAGGAGCGCGGCGGCCACGCAGGACACGCCGCCGATCTCCAGCGCGATCCGCGGCCCGAGCCCGTCGCTGAGCCAGCCGAGCAGCGGCCCGCCGAGCGCGCCCGACCCCGCGCTGACGATGGACAGCGCCGCGATGACCCGGCCGCGCATGGGCTCGGGACTGTCGAGCTGGGCGCGCGCCGAGACGGTGGTGTCGAGCGCCACCGCGCCGGCCGCGATCGGCAGCAGCACGGCCCCGAACATCCACAGCTCCGGCATCAGCCCGCTCACCGCCTGCGCCACTCCGGTCGCGAACGCCGTGACCAGCAGCAGCCGGAGCGTCAGGTGGGGCCTCGCGGCGGCCAGGAAGCCGCCGAGCACGGTGCCGACGGCGAAGACCGTGGACAGCAGGCCGTAGCCGCCGGCGCCCGCCGCCAGCGGGCCGGCGCTCATGGCGGCCATGGTGACCTGGTAGTTGCGCCCCACGCTGCCCGACACGAACCAGAGCGCCAGCACGACCAGCAGCCACGGGGTGCGCAGCACGTAGGCCAGGCCCTCGCGCACGGAGCCCGGCCGCCGCCCGGCGGGCGCGAGCCGGTGGAACTCCTCGCGCCGCATGGCCAGCACCGCCGCGACCACCACGAAGAAGCTGGCGGCGTTGATCACGAACAGCCCCTCGTTCCCCGTGAACGGCAGCAGCACGCCCGCCAGGCTCATGCCCAGGATGCGGCCCGCGGAGTTGAGGATCGAGCCGAGCGCCATCGCGTTCGGCAGGTCGGCGGGCGGTACCACCTCGGCGCCGAACCGTCCGAGCGCGGGACCGCCCAGCGCGGTGATGACCCCGCCGGTCAGCGCCACCCCGTAGATCGGCAGCACCGACTCGACGCCGCTCACCGTGATCAGAGCCAGTACGGCGGCGAGCGCGGCCTGCGCGAGCTGCGCCGCGATCACGACGGGCCGGCTCGGCAGCCGGTCGGCCAGCGCGCCGCCCCACATGCCCAGCAGCAGCGTCGGCAGCGCCTGCATGACGAGGCTCAGCCCGACGCTGGTCGCCGAGCCCGTCAGCGTCAGGATGAGCCAGTTGACACCCAGCACCTGCATCCAGGTGCCCGTCACGGAGACGAGGTCAGCTCCCGCCCAGAGCCGGTAGTTGTGGTGCCGAAGCGCCCTGAACGTGGAGGAGGAGAGAGACAAAACGGGTCCTAGCCTTGAAGATTCACCGGGGGGTCAAACACGGTGATCTCAGAGGCGGATTCCGGTCTGACCGGAATGTGAGGCAAGACACGTTTAATTGAGGTTTAAACGAGCTCGAGCGGTTCGTCCCGACTCACCAGCGCCGCGTAGTGGCCGCCGCGCGCCATCAGCTCGTCGTGGGTGCCGCGCTCGACGATCTTCCCGCCGTCCAGCACGACGATCTGGTCCGCGTCGCGGACGGTGGAGAGCCGGTGCGCGATCATGATGGTGGTACGGCCCTGCGCGAGGTTGTCGAGCGCCTCCTGCACGGCCCGCTCGGTCTGGGTGTCCAGCGCGCTGGTGGCCTCGTCGAGCACCAGCACCGGCGGGTTGCGCAGCAGCGTGCGGGCGATGGCCAGGCGCTGCTTCTCGCCGCCCGAGAACCGGTAGCCGCGCTCGCCCACCAGGGTGTCGTAGCCGTCGGGCAGCGAGGCGATGTGGTCGTGGATGCGCGCCGCCCGCGCCGCCGCCTCCAGCTCCTCGTCGGTCGCCGACGGCCGCGCGAAGCGGAGGTTGTCGGCGATGGAGGCATGGAAGAGGTACGTCTCCTGCGACACGACGCCGACCGCCTCGCTCAGCGTCTCGAACGTCAGCTCCCGCACGTCCACCCCGTCGATCGTGACGCGGCCACCGGTGACGTCGTAGAGCCTGGGCAGCAGGTAGCTGAGCGTGGTCTTGCCCGATCCGGTCTCGCCCACGACGGCCAGGCTCGAGCCGGCGGGGACCGTGAGGTCCACGCCGGTGAGCGTGGGGGTCTCGCCGTACGAGAAGTCGACGCCCTCGAAGCGGACCTCGCCGCGCACCCCGCGCAGCTCCCGCGTGCCAGGGTGGATGTCGACCGGCAGGTCGAGGTACTCGAAGATGCGCGCGAACAGCGCCAGCGAGCTCTGCACGTCCACGCCGAGCCGCAGCAGCGAGACCATCGGCCGGAACAGGCTGGTCTGCAACGTCGTGAACGCCACCAGCGTGCCGACCGAGATCGCCCCGGTGTAGCCGACGGCCCAGTAGATGAAGGCGGGCATCGCGGCCATGACGAGCTGGATCGACGCCTGCTTCCACCGGCCCGACATGCTCACCCGCACGCCGACGTCGGCCAGCTCGCCGGAGGCCCGCCCGAAACTCTCGGTCAGCTCGCCGGAGCGGCCCATGGTGCGGCCCAGCAGGATGCCGCTGATCGACAGCGACTCCTGGACCATGGACGCGATGCCGGCCAGCTTGCGCTGCTGCTCGGCGGTGATGCGCTTGCGTTCGCGACCGACGTTGCGGCTGATCCACACGAACACCGGCATCAGCAGCAGCGAGATCACCGTCAGCCGCCACTCGAGCGCGACCATGGCGACGACGGTGGCGATCACCGTGGTGAAGTTGGAGACGAGGGAGGCGGCCGTCGTGGTGACGACCGACTGCATGCCGCCGATGTCGTTGGCGATGCGCGACTGCACCTCGCCGGTCCTGGTGCGGGTGAAGAACGCCAGCGACATGCGCTGCAGGTGACCGTAGACGGCGAGGCGCAGGTCGTGCATCACGCGCTGGCCCACCGTGGTGGAGATCAGCGTCTGCAGCACGTCGAACACGTTGGTGGTGACCGCCACCGCGATCATGCCCAGGGCCAGCAGGGTGAGCAGGCCGGCGTCCCTGGCCGGGATCGCCACGTCCAGCACCTCGCGCAGCAGGAACGGCGAGGCCAGCGCCACCAGCGACGACAGGAGGATGAGGACGCCCACCAGGGCCAGGCGGCCGCGGTAGGGGCGGAACAGCTTGATGATGCGCCCGAGAGGCGCGCGTGGTTCCTCCGCCAAGTGGGGCCTCCTTTCAGATGTCCACTCAAACAGAGGTTAACTCATATTTGTTCCGGCTAAACTTCGGAGGTATGGAAGAGACGGAGCTCGCCGAGCTCATGCACCTGGTCGGGCGGCGGTTGCGGCACGGGTACATCCACCGGCTGGAGCCGCTCGGGCTCAACCCCGGCCAGGCCCGCGCCCTCCGCGCGCTCGCCGACGCGGCGCGGCCGCTGCGCATGGTGCAGCTGGCCGACCAGCTGCGGATCGTGCCCCGCTCGCTCACGCCGGTGGTGGACGCCCTGGAGTCCGCAGGGCTCGTACGCCGGGAGGTCGATCCCGCCAATCGCCGCTCCACGCTGGTGCAGATCACCCCGGAGGGCCGCCGCCTCGCCGCCCGCGCCCGCGACGCCCGCCGCGAGGCGGGCCAGGAGCTCTTCGCCGTGCTGGGGGAGGAGCGGCGTGACCAGCTCCGGGACCTGCTGAGCCTGGTGGAGGAGCAGTTCCGCTGACCCACGGCAGAGCGCTCATTTCACAGCGCTGATCGTTGATCTCCGTCGATAACGTCTATACCGTCAATCCGTGATTGCCCCGAAGAAGCTGTTACAGGGTTTGCTGGCGGCCATCGTGCTGATCCCGGTGAGCTTGATCGCGACCCCTGCTTCCGCAGCACCCCCCACGGACCCCGAGTATCCATGGCGGCAGAACCACTGGCCGCAGACGCAGCCCTGGCAGCTCGACGCACCCGCCGACGCCCAGGCCCTGCGCACCCGCACGCCCGGCGACATCAAGCCCATCGACCCGCAGAACTGGGCGAACCCCGACAGCATGACGTGGGCCGACTACAAGCAGCCGCCCGGCACCAAGTGGAACGACCCGGCCGTCAAGGGGTCGAAGCGCACGTTCAAGGGCGCGCTCGTGCTGCTCGACTACCCGAACCAGCCGTTCGTGGTCACGCAGCCCAAGGGCTCGACCATCTACGCGAACCCGAGCGCCGAGGCCCACGACGTCCCGCGCGACCAGGTGGCCAAGTTCTACCAGGACTTCCTCAACACCCCGAACGCCCTCAACAAGGGACACACCATCCACGAGTACTGGATGGAGGACTCGGGCGGCAGGTACGGGGTGGAGCTGACCGGGTTCGGGCCCTACACGCTGTCGGGCAAGGACCACGAGTACGCGATGGAGTTCCAGGGGGGCACCGGCTGCCCGGCGGGTGACGACTGCACCAAGAACCTGCGTACCGAGGGCAACGCCGCCTGGATCGCCGCCGTCGGCGAGGAGGCGGCCAAGCAGTTCGACTTCGTCTTCTACCTGAGCGCCGGCCAGGACGAGTCGTCCACCTGGCAGGAGTTCGGGATGATGAAGTTCCCGACCAAGGAGGACGTGCCGGACGAGTGGGGCCCGCCGGACCCGGCGCTGCCCAACTGGGTGGACACCCGCTACGTCGACTGGACCTCCTGGCAGGCCGGCTCCAACTTCTGGCCGAACGCCCGCTTCGGCGTCGACTCGGTGCAGGCCGAGAGCTCCGGCATGGCCGTCTACGCCCACGAGCTGAGCCACATCATGGGCATCGCCGACAACTACAACAACCCGTACTCCGTACCGCCCAAGAGGGCGTACACCGGCGTCTGGGAGATGCTGAGCCGCGGCAGCTTCAACGGCCCGGGCGGCCCGCACTCCCGCTGGCTGATCCCGCCGACGGCCGGCGCCTCCATGGGCGCCCAGCACATGCTCCGCAACAAGATCAAGCTGGAGATGGTGGACGAGCAGAACGTCCTGCGCCTGTCACGCGCGGCGCTCGACGAGTCGGGCCTGGTCACCGCCAGGGTCCTGGCCCGCGTGGCCCAGCCGGGCAAGAACGGCCTGTCCGGCGTCAACATCTCCTTCGACACCGACGGCGACAAGAGCTCGTGCGACAAGGCCGACCCGCTCTGCGACGGCGGCGGCTACGACAACTACACGGTCGAGGTCGTCGACCGCATGGGCACCGACTCGTTCACGCCCGACTCCGGCGTCCTGCTGGCCAAGACCAAGAACCAGGACAGGGCCCCGTTCGAGTGGGTGATCGACGCGAACCCGCAGGACATCAACATGACCGACTACGTCATGCCCGACGGGACCAGGGTGCCGATCACGATCGGCGACTACCGCCAGCTCGCCGACGCCCTCTTCCACGCCGGCACCGACTCCGGCAGCGAGTACGAGTACGTCGACCAGGCCAACCGCTTGCACTTCTACATCACCGACGTCAAGCGCGACCGCGACGGCCACCTCTCCTACACGGTCGCCATCCGCTCGCTCGACGGCGCGGGCCCGCAGAAGCGCGGCGTCAAGGTGCTCCCGACGGCCGGCCTGCCGACCGGCAAGGCCGCCTCCAGCTGCAAGTTCCCGCTCTTCAACACCGGCAGGTCCGCGCCGGCGCAGGGTCAGCACCCGGAGGACGTCAGCGCCTACCTCAACTCCGACGTCTACCGCCTCAAGGCCGAGGTCCAGGGCAAGGGCTGGACCGCCCAGCTCCCGAACGCGCTGGCCTCCGTCGCGTTCGGCAAGCAGGATCTGGTCACCGTGAACGCCGTGCGCGCGTCCGGCGGCGACCGGCTGGCCAGGGTCAAGCTCACCGCCACCTCGGAGAGCGACCCCACCAAGACGGCGACGGCCACCTGTCAGGTGATCGGCTAGTGAATGAACGATGGGGTACGGCTGGCGCAAGCCGTACCCCATCGGTTTGAATCACCCCCAAGGGGGTGTTCGTTGACAGGCGAGCTGCCGGACAAGCCGAAACCACGACGGAGAAGGGTACGTTGGGCCGCGCCGGTCTCCGCCGGACTGGCGGCCGCCGCGGCGAGCGTGCTGACAGCGTCCATGGAGTGGGAGATCCCGTCGGCGGCCAAGATCGCCGTGACGGGGGCGGCGGCCGTCCTCGTGGGGCTGACCACCTGGGCCACCACCGAGACGCGCGAGCCCGGACGCCGGCCGCTGCCCGGGCCCGCCTCGCTCTCTCCCGACCAGTGGCCGCCCGTTCCCGAGCACTTCACCGGCCGTGCGGAGTCGCTCGCCGAGTTACGCGAGGTCTTCACCGAGCGCAGGAAATCCTCGGACCTCTCGCCGCCCCTCGTCGTCTCGGTGTACGGCCGGGGCGGCGTCGGCAAGTCGGCGCTGATGACCCGGTTCGGGCAGGAGGTGTCCGGCTGGTTCCCCGACGGCAGGCTCTACGCCGACCTGCGCGGCGGCGTGGACGACCCGGTCCGCCCGGACGAGGTGCTCATAGGGTTTCTGCGCGCGCTGGACGTGCGCCTGACCACCGACCCCGGCGGCCTCGACGAGTTACGCAAGCTCTGGCTGACCTGGACCAAGGGCCGCAGGATCCTCGTCGGCCTGGACAACGCCCACGACGCCGACCAGGTCAAAGCGCTGATCCCCGCCGAGCCCGGGTGCGCGGTGCTGGTCACGTCGCGTGCGCCGCTGTTCCTGAACGGCACCCATGACACGCGGCTCGGCGTGCTCAGCGAGGCGCACGGCGTGGAGCTGCTGGCCCGGCTGGCCGGCGGCGCCCGGGTCGTCGAGGACCTCGACGCCGCCAAGGAGGTCGTGCGGATGTGCGACTACCTGCCGCTGGCGATCAACATCTGCGGCGCCCGGCTGGCCACCCGCGAGCAGTGGACCATGCGCGAGATGGCGGGCCGCCTGGCCGACACCCGCCGCCGCCTCGACCAGCTCGAAGTGGCCCCGACGGTCGACAAGAGCGTGCGCGCCTCCGTCCAGCTGAGCTACGACGACTGCACCGGGATGCAGCGCCGCCTGCTGCGCCTGCTCAGCGCGCTCACCGCGCCGGACGTGCCCGGATGGGTGGCCGGCGAGCTCCTCGACATCTCCGGGCTCGACGGCGCCGACCAGCTCGAGGCCCTCATCGACGCCCAGCTCGCCGAGTGCTCGGGCACCGACCAGACCGGCGCGATGCGTTACCGCCTGCACGACCTGGTCAGGGTGTTCGCCGCGGAGCTGGCCGAGCAGGACGAGGCCGCGCGGCGCCGGGCCGCCGTCGAACGCGTGCTCCACGGCTACCGCCGCCGTGCCGAGGAGGCCGCGCAGGACCGCTGGCCGCAGGACTGGAGCCGCGGCGGCCGCCGCTCCGCCCCCGACGGGGAGGTACGGGCCGCCGACTGGCTCAACGCCGAACGGCTGTCGCTGATCGCCATGATCCACCTGGCCCGCCAGCTCGAGCTGTGGGAGCTGACGTGGGGGCTGGCCAGGGCGTTCTGCTCGCTGTGCCACTCGCTGCGCGCGTACTGGGCCGACTGGGCGGCCGTGGCGGAGATCGGCTGCGAGGCCGCCGCGCGGAGCGGCGACCGGCGCGCGCTGGCCATCGCGCTGCTCGACAGCGCCTCCGTGCACGGCGGCCTGGGCCTGCGCGAGCGGGCGCTGCAAGAGGCCGAGCAGGCCCTGGAGGCGTTCGCCGAGCTGGGGGAGTCGTGGTGGGCGGCCAGGGCCATGCGCACGATCGGGATGACGCTGTTCAGCGACGGCCACCTGGACCGGGCGCAGGAGTACCTCATCGGCGCCATCACCGCGTTCAAGGGCGAGGACGACCTGTGGTGGATGGCCCGCACCCAGCGCAACCTGGCCGAGATGCGCATGGCGGAACGCCGCCCGGACGAGGCCAGGGAGCTGCTGGAGGACGCCCTGGAGATCTTCAAGCGGGAGGGCAACCGCTACTCGGAGGCCCAGACGCTGCGCGTCTACGGCGAGGTGCTGGCCGCGCAGGCGCGCGCCGAGCACGGGGACGGCGACCACCGGCTGGCCGTCAACCTGTTCACCAGGGCGGGGTTCAGCCTCGACCGGGCCGCCGAGATGTTCCGGCAGCGCGGTGAGCTGTGGGAGGAGGCGCGCTGCCTGCGGGCCGCCGGTGAGGTGGGCGACCCGGACAACGGGCTGCGCGAGCTCGAGTACGTACGGCGGGCCGAGCAGATCCTCGCGGCGCTGGGCGACTCGTGGGGGGTGGCCAGGACCGCCGTGTCGGCCGGTCGGGCGCTGGCGAGGCTGGGCCGGATCGAGGAGTCGGAGCGGGAGCTGCGGCGGGCCGTGCAGGGGTTCGAGGAGCTCGAGGACCGGTGGTGGATGGCCAGGAGCCTGCGTTACCTCGGCGAGGCCCACCTGGACGCGGGGGGCCGCGGGGCCGCGGTGGAGCCGCTGGAGCAGGCCAGGGAGATCTACCGCAGCCTCGGCAACGAGGCCGGCATGCGCCGTACCCTGGAGCTCCTCAGGCGCGCCGCGCCCTGACCCTCAGCTGAGCGGGCTCCTGATCAGCTCGCCCGCCGCCTGCCGGGCCTGCAGGATGCTCTCCTCGAACAGCTTGCGCACGTGCGCCGCCTGATCGGCCAGCTCCCTGATGCGCTGGTGGGCCAGGTCGTCCCGCACGGTGTCGGCGATCAGCTGCTGGTACTCGGGGGTCTTGGCGGCCAGCGTCTCGAGCCGCCGGTGCGCGTGGTAGACCCGGTCCGCCTTGATCACCTGCTTGGCGTACTTCTCCAGGTGGCGTACGCGCCGCGACAGCGACGTCCAGGCGGCGTCCAGCGCGCTGGAGTAGGGCTTGAACGCGTCCTCCAGGCCCGGTGGCAGCTCGCGCGGGACGAGCTTGCCGTGCTCGGCGTGCATGGACGACAGCCGCCGCAGCCGCTGGGCGATCTGCCAGATCTCCTCGGGCAGCGACACCTGGTTCTCGATGCTGTCGATCAGGCCGTCCTTGTGGACGCGGGAGGCCATGATCGCGTCGACCGCGTTCTGGGCCCTGCGCAGCAGCATCTGGCAGGGGTGGTCCAGGTCCTCCGGGATGACGTAGTAGTTGGCATGGACCTGGGCCAGGCTGAGCTTGCGCCTGGTCGAGCGATAGGTGCTGTCCACTGCCAGCCACCGGATCAGGACGATCAGGCCGACTCCCATGCCCGCGACCAGTAGGCCCTCCATGCCGGTCAGCACGCCGAGCATCGCCAGGAAGCTGGGGAGGAGGAAGAGGACGGCTGGGTTCTTCGTGGTGTCCATGCGCGCACCCGATCGGGCCTTGCGGAGGATGTGCGGGCTCGACCGCAGCTCGACCGAGATCTCCGGGGGCAGCGATGGATCGATCACCAGCCGTGGAGGCAGAGCTCGTGGATCCATACGTTCATGCTGCGTTATGAACCTCGAATCCGCTCATATTTGGCGGACATATAGGGTCGCAATAATGGATGAGATGACGAGGTGGATAGACCTGGAAGGCGCGGTCAACGCGCGTGACCTGGGCGGACTGCCCACCCGCGACGGCGGCCGCACCCGTCGCGGACGGATCTTCCGTGCCGACAATCTGCAGGGCCTCACGCCCGCCGACGTGACGCTGCTGGTCAACGAGCTGAACCTGCGGCACGTCGTGGACCTCCGCTCGAACGCCGAGGTCTCGTTGGAGGGCCCAGGGCCCCTCACCCGTGTGCCCGAGGTGCGGCACCACCATCTGACGTTGTTCGCGGAGGGTGGCACGCACACCGACGTCGAGGCCGACACCATCGACGGCGACCGGGTGCTGCCCTGGGCCGAGCGCGTCCTGGACGAGGAACTGCGGGTGACCGGCTTCTACTTCGGCTACCTGCGCGACCGCCCCGACGCCGTGGTCGCGGCGCTGCGCGCGATGTCGCTGGACGACGGGGCGGCGCTGGTGCACTGCGCCGCGGGCAAGGACCGCACCGGAGTGCTGTCGGCGCTGGCCCTTGAGGTCGCCGGGGCGACCCGGGAGGCGATCGTCGAGGACTACGAGGCCACGGGGGAGCGGCTGGAGCTGATCCTCAAGCGGCTGCGGGGGAGCGAGACGTACCGGGGCGACCTGGACTCGCGCCCGGCCGACGACCACATGCCCCGGGCGCGCTACATCGAGCAGTTCCTCGGGGTGCTCGACGACCGGTTCGGCGGGCCGATGGGGTGGCTGACGCGCCACGGCTGGACCGACGCCGACACGACCGCGCTCCGTGCCCGCCTGCGCGACTGACGCCGGCGGGGACGTCAGGCCAGGCGAACGACGGTGCCCTGGGTGGCGGAGAGGCGGGCGGCCTCGATGACGGCCAGCGCGTCGATCACGCTCTCCGGGTCCACGGGCGGTGGCGCGCCTTCGCGCAGCGCCGCCGCCACACCCCGGTAGAAGTCCAGGTACGCCCCCGGCTCGGTCCGCACGGCGCGATGGGCGTCCTCCGTGCCGAGCAGGCCCCAGCTCCCCTCGTCATCCTCCCCGAACTCGGGCGAGTCGGGCGCCATCCCCGCCCGCAGCCGCTCCTCCTGCAGGTCCATCCCGTGCTTCACGTACGCCGCCGCAGACCCCAGCACCCGGAACCGGGGCCCGCGAAAGGCCGACACCGAGCTCATCCACAGGTGCGACCGCGCACCGCCCGCGTGCGTCAGCGCGATGAACGTGTCGTCGTCGGAGGCCACGCCCGCACGCCGCACGTCGCTCTCGCAGTAGACCTCGCGGACGGGCCCGAGCAGCTGCAGGGCCTGGTCGACGAGGTGGCTGCCCAGGTCGTAGAGGAGCCCGCCGATCTCCTCCGCGCCCCCGGTCTCGCGCCAGCCGCCCTTGGGCACCGGCCGCCACCGCTCGAACCTCGACTCGAACCGCAGCACCTCACCCAGCCGCCCCTCCTCGACCAGCATCCGCACGGTCCGGAAGTCGCCGTCCCACCGGCGGTTCTGGTAGACGCTCAGCATGAGGCCGCGCTCCTTGGCCAGCCGGACCAGCTCGCGTCCCTCCTCGGCGGTCCTGGCCAGGGGCTTGTCCACGACGACGGGCAGGCCGTGGGTGAGCGCGGCCGTGGCCGTGGCCACGTGGGTCCTGTTGGGCGAGGCGACCACCACGAGGTCGCACCTGCCCCACAGCTCCTCCACGTCGGGCACCGTGGCCGCGCCGTACTTCTCGGCCACCTCGGCCTGCCGGGCGGCGTTCCCGGTCACGACGGCGGACAGGGAGAGCCCTGGGGTGGCGCGGATGAGGGGGGCGTGGAAGTACGCCCCCGCGGTGCCATAGCCGACCAGCCCCACCCGGAGTTCGCTCATTTCCCCAGGCTATCCCGGTGAAGATCCCCGGCCCGCCCCACACACGTGGAGCGGGCGCGGGTCAGTCCTCGTCCCGCTCGGCGAGGAAGGCCTCGAACTGGGCGGCGAGCTCGTCACCCGTGGGCATCGGCGTGGTCTCGGCCATCAGGTTCTCGCGTTCGGCGCCCGCGGCGAAGGCGTCGTACTGCTGCTCCAGCCCCTTGATCGCCGTGGACAGCTCGGTGGAGGCGCTGATCTGCTCCTCGATCTCCGTCGTCGTACGGCGGGCCGCGTCGCGCAGCGACTCCATCGGGAACACCAGCCCCGTCCCCCTCGTCACGGCCTCCAGGCCGGTCACGGCGGCGGTCGGGTATTCGGCCTGAGACAGGTAGTGCGGCACGTGGATCGCGTACCCGAGCGCGTCGCGGCCCTGCGCTCCCAGCCGCAGCTCCAGCAGTGCCGCCACGCTCCCCGGCACCTGGACGCGCCCGAACGCGCTCGTCTGCGCGTTGATCAGCTCGGGCCGGCTGGCGTGCATCGTGATGCCGAGCGGACGGGTGTGCGGAACCGCCATGGGGATGCCGTGCAGCGTCACCAGCTTGCTCACGCCCAGCCGCGCCACCAGGTCCGACACGGCCTTGGTGAACAGCTCCCACTCCCGGTCGGGCTCGGGCCCGTTCATGACCAGGAACTCCGTCCCTGTCGCGTCCTTGGCGACATGAACGGCCAGCTCCGGGCTCTCGCACTCGACCCAGCGATCGGTGTCGAAGGTCATGATGGGACGGCGAGAGCGGTAGTCGAGGAGCCGGTCCACGTCGAACGTCGCCACAACCCGGTGTTCGAGCTCGGCCAGCACGTGGCCCAGCGCAAGATGTCCGGCGCTCCCCGCGTCGACAAAACCGTCGAAGTGGTACAACAACACCGGATCGGGTAGCTCGGGCACGTCATCGGCGAGCTCGTACAGATCCGTCGGGTCGAACACGGTTGGACAGCCTTTCCCTAGGTACTCATCTCCAGAACCTACGGCGCGTCGGAACGATTCCGCGCAGAGACGGACGGAACGACTCCGTGCACGGCACCCTATCGAGGCACAATGGGACGCATGGACCGGGACCCGGAACTCGACGAGTCGGCGACCAGGATGTTCGACCTGGCGAGGGCGGGCGACACGGAGGCGCTGCGGGCGTACGTCGAGGCCGGGGGGCCGGTCAACCTGACCAACGGCAAAGGTGACACTTTGCTGATGCTGGCGGCTTACTACGGTCACGCCGAGACTGTACGCATGCTTGTCAGCTGCGGCGCCGATCCCAACGGGATCAACGGCCGCGGGCAGACCCCGCTCGCGGGCGCGGTCTTCAAGAAGGAATCGGCAGTGGTCAGAGCGCTGCTGGACGCGGGGGCCGATCCGCACGCGGGCGCGCCGTCGGCTTTGGACACGGCGCGAATGTTCGCAAATGACCGGTTTATACAATGGTTTACGAATCGTGATTCATAATATGAAATAAGCTTTTATGGTATTGAAGTGATCGAGTGTGGCCTTACGGGCAGTCTGTAGTCATGCTGGGGAGGTGGCGAATTCTGCGCACCCCTTCAGTAGGCGGCCACTCCACATTCCTCCGTTGCCATGCCCGTTCCCTAACGAGATCAACGTCCATGCGGCGGAGGTCACTGCGGAGAGTCAGGCATGGGTGGCCGCCTCCAACATGCTTCCCAGCGCCGACTCCCTCGAGCACTTCAGTCGCTCGGAGCTCGGCCACCTTCCGGCACGGACCAACCCCACCGTTCCGCGCGACAGTCTCCGGCTGATCACCGACTGGTACTTCTGGCTCTGGGCCTTCGACGATGGGTTCTGCGAGAGCGAGTTCATGGGCCGTCGGGCCGCGGCGGTCGCCCGCGCGCTGCCGTCGCTCCTGGAGAGCCTCGAGGGAAACAGGGATCCGGAGCCCGGCGACGTGTTCGGCCTCGCCCTCAAGCAGCTCATGGACCGCATCTCCGCGATAGCCACCCCCGAACAGCTGGACCGGTGGCGGAGCGCGGTGAAGGAGTACTTGTTCGCCCAGATCTGGGAGGCGGCGAACCGCGAGGCCGATCTGATCCCGACCCCCGAGGACTACCTCCTGATGCGCCGCACCACCGGCGCCACGTACACCTGCTTCGCGCTCATCGACATCGGCGGCGGCTACCGGATCGAGACCGCGGACTGGTACCACCCCGACGTGCGAGCCCTCTCCGACCTGGCATGCGACCTCGTCGGGTGGGACAACGACCTGCTCTCGTACGCCAAGGAGCGCCGCGCCGACAAGGCCCGGCACAACCTCGTGACCGTGCTGGCGACCCACAAGTCGCTCTCCCTGCAGGATGCGCTGCTCGAGGTCGCCCGGATGCACGACGAGGCGATCACCGCGTTCGTCGACCGGCGCGCGGCCGTGCAGAGGTGGGCTCCGCCGCCGGTGCTCAACTATGTGCGCGGTCTCGAACACTGGGTCCGCGGCCACATCGAGTTCTCGTTCGCCAGCGCACGCTTCGTGCAGGCCTGGCCGGACGACACCCGCTGGCCGCAGGCCGTCTGAGGTCCAGATCAGTTGCCGTCGAGGGCGTCCAGCTCGCCCAGCGCGAGCGCGGACGCCTCCTCGAGATCGAACCGGGCGCCCTCTTCGAAGGCGCTCTTGTAGGCGAGCTCACCCATCCGCCGCGCGCACTCTCTGACGCACGCGTTGTGGTCGGCGGACAGGAACGGTGCGCCCAACTGCGGCAGGCCGGCCGATTTCCAATTCTGCTGCAGCGCCCCCAGCAGCGAGGCGGCCTGCGGTAGCCGGTCCAGGGCCACGAAGATCCGTGCCGCGGACTCCAGCGCCAGCAAGGTGCCGAGGGTGTCGTGGAAGTGCAGTTTGATCCGCAACCCCTCCCTCACGCTCTGCAGCGCCTCCTCGGGCCGGTTGGTCGCGAGCCTGGCGCCCGCCAGCGCCCACTGCGCGTGCGAGCTCAGCCAGAGCTCGCCGCGCTCCTTGCATACCAGCAGGCAGTCCTGCAGCAGAGACTCGGCCTCATAGAACTCCCCCTGCGCGGTCAGCACGATGGACAACTCGACGATGGCGGGCAGCAGCCCGGGGTTGAGCTCCTTGTTGTCGGTGTTGAACTCGATCGCCACGCCCAGCAGCGCGCTCGCCTTCTGCATGTCACCCTGGAGCATGGCGGCGGTGCCCTGCATCTTGGAGGCCAGGATCACCGCCCGGGAGTCGCCCACCTGGACGGCCTCGGAGCTGCACTTCTCCGCGGCCGACTGGCCTCCGACGCTGTCGCCCTGGGAGTTGCGCACGTAGGCGAGCACCCAGAGCGCCTTGCATCGTTCTCTGCTCGGGGTCGGGTTGGCTTCCAGCGCCCGCTCGAGGTAGAGACGTCCCTCGCGGGCGAATCCGCAGCAGACCCACATGAACCAGAGCGACGACAGCAGTGTCAGCGCCAGCGGCTGCTTGGCCGGCGTCTTGAGAGCGTAATCGAGGGCGATCCGGACGTTGTGGTGTTCCTGGCGCATGCGGACGAACCAGTAGATCTGCCGCGGCCCCGACCAGGCATCCTCGCCGCGCTTGGCCAGATTGAGGTAGTACTCCAGATGCCGCTGGCGCATCTGGTCGGCCTGCCCGAGCTTGTCCAGCCACTCCTCGCCGTACTCGGCCAGGGTGTCGATCAGCTTGTAGCGCATACCGGCTTCGTGGTGCCTGATCAGCAGGACGGACTTCTCGACAAGGTTCGCGATGAGCTCGGTGATGTGCTCGGCTGACAGGCGCCCGTCGGAGCAGACAAATCGGGCGGCGTCCAGCTCGAAGTCGCCCGCGAACACCGACAGGCGTGCCCACAGCAGCCGCTCCGCGGGCTCGCACAGCTCGTGACTCCACCCGATGGCCGCCCGCAGCGTCTGGTGCCTCGCCAGCGCCGTCCGGCTCGCGCCCGCCAGCAGGCTGAACCGGTCGGCCAGCAGCCCGAGGATCTGCTCCACGGACAGTGCCCGCAGCCGCACGGCCGCCAGCTCGATCGCGAGCGGGATCCCGTCGAGCCTGCGGCACAGCTCGGCCACCGGGCCGATGTTGTTCTCGTCGAGCACGAAGTCCGGCACGCTGGCGCCGGCCCGCGCCGCGAACAGCTGCACGGACTCGTTCGTGAACAGGCTCTCGCCCGGATCGTCACCCGGCACCTGAAGCGGCGGCACCGGCATGACGTGCTCGTACGGCAGGTTGAGCGACTGCCGGCTGGTGGCCAGCACCTTCAGGTTGGGCGCCGCCTCCAGCAGCTCGTGCACCAGCTCGGCGCACCCGGCCACCAGGTGCTCGCAGGTGTCGATGATGAGCAGCATGTCGCGCTCGCCCACCCACTCGGCCAGCGACTCCGACTCCGCCCGTGAGGACTGGTCGGCGATGCCGAGCGCGGAGGCGATGGTCTGCTTGACCATGCCCGCGTCCTGCAGCCGCCCGAGATCGGCGAACCACACGCCGTCGGGATAGTGCGAGCGCACCTGATGCGCCAGCCGCAGCACCGTGCGGGACTTGCCGACACCCCCGATGCCTGTCACGGTCACCAGGCGGGACTCGCTGAGGTGCCGTTTGAGGGTGGCGAGGAGACGGGTCCGGCCCACGAAGCTGGTGAGCTCCGCCGGCAGATTGCCTTCACGCCGCCAGCCTGTCGGGGTGGACATGGGCAGCCTCACGGGGGGTAGGCGACACCTGCACTCGCATCGTACCGCCGTGGCTATCGCCTGTCTTGGAGCTGTGAACACGCTCGGTGCGGGTTTGTGCGCCTGGGTAGCATGGTGGGCGTGAAAGATTTTCTTCCGGAGCAGACGGCGGACGACACGGACGAGGGCTGGGGCGACTGGCGCGAGGCCGACCCGGACGCCTTCTACCTGGACAACAAGCCTCCGCACTGGGCCTAGACCTCCCAGGCGACCATGACGCGATCCCCCGGCCACGTCCTGCGCGCCGCGACCCCCGCGGACTACGACGCCATAGCCGCCGTCGTCGACGACTGGTGGGGCCGCCCGGTGCTGCCCTCCCTGCCCAGGCTCTTCCTCGACCACTTCCACCGGACCAGCCTGATCGCGGAGGGCCCGGCGGGCCTGGCGGGCTTCCTGATCGGCTTCCTCTCCCCGTCGGAGCCGGACGAGGCGTACATCCACTTCGTCGGCGTCTCTCCCGACGCCAGGAACGGCGGCCTCGCCCGCACCATGTACGAGCGCTTCTTCGAGCTGGCCCGCCGGCACGACCGGCGCGTCGTGAAAGCCGTCACCGCACCCGTCAACCGGGCGTCCATCGCGTTCCACCGCCGCATGGGGTTCGAGCCAAGCGACCCCGTCCCCGGCTACAACGGCCCGGGAACGAGCCTGGTGACCTTCGTGCGTCACTTTGCGTGACGCATAGCGCACGATCGGTGTGCGTTCCCGGAAATCGGGAAGGCAGATCACGATCACGTGCGCAAGGAGGGCCGGGTGGCCGAACGTCCCTATCAGATGCGGCTGGCCGGTGAGCTGGTCGCCGAGTTCGCCGGGACCATGGTGCTCATCCTGTTCGGCGTCGGCGTGGTCGCGCAGGTGGTCGCCGCCAGGCTCGGCGATCACGACAGCATCGCCTGGGCCTGGGGGATCGGGGTCGCGCTCGGCGTCTACGTGGCGGGCCGGACCACGGGCGCGCACCTCAACCCGGCCGTCACGCTGGGGTTCGCGGTCTTCCGGGGGTTCGACTGGGGGAAGGTCGTCCCGTTCGCCCTGGCGCAGACGGCCGGGGCCTTCGCCGGGGCGCTGGTCGTGCGGTGGAACTACACCGAGGCGCTGGCCATGGTGGACCCCGGACACACGATCAAGACCCAGGGCGTCTTCTCCACCCTGCCGGGCAACGGCACGCTGCCGGTGACCCAGCTGGGCGCGCTCCGCGACCAGATCATCGGCACCGCCATCCTCCTCTTCGTCGTCTTCGCCCTGTCCGACACCTCCAACATGGCCCCCAGCGCGAACCTCGGCCCCGTCGTCATCGGCCTGCTGATCGTCGGCATCGGCATGGCCTTCGGCGCCGACGCCGGTTACGCGATCAACCCGGCGCGCGACTTCGGGCCGCGCCTGGCGAGCTTCCTCACCGGGTACGGCAGCGCGTGGCGAGATCAGCACGGCGGCCTGTACTTCTGGGTGCCGATCGTGGGCCCGCTGATCGGCGGGGTCATCGGGGCCGGGCTGTATCAGGTGTGCATCGCCCGATTCCTCCCGCCGGGCATGGACCGCGACACCGTGAAGCCGTCGGACGCCTGAGCGGAAGCCCTGGGCCTGCTAGCTCACCACGTCCTTGCGCCGGAACCGCCGGAAGGCGACCGCGACCAGGATGGCCGCGTACGTGACCGACACCGAGGCGCCCTTGGCCATGCCGCTCCAGTCCAGCTCCGGCGCCAGGGCGTCGAGCCAGGCGTTGTTCCAGAACGTGGGCAGGAACTCGCGCAGCCCCCCGAGCGCCTCCACGGCCTGCAGGATGTTGGAGACGATCCAGAGGCCGACCGCGCCGCCCACCGCGCCCAGCGGCGAGTCGGTCATGGTCGAGACCAGAAAGGCCAGGGCGGCCACCACGAGCTGGCTGACCAGGGCGTACCCGATGACGATGCCGAAGCGCGGCAGCACGTCCAGCGCCGGGATCGTCTCACCCGTGCCGGGCACCTGGATGTCGTTCCAGCCGAAGGCGAGGGTGCCCGCGAGCAGCGCCATCAGCGGCAGGCAGATCACCGCCGCGGCCGAGTAGCCCAGAGCCACGATCAGCTTCTGCCGCAGCAGCCGGTCGCGGGGGACCGGCGCGGCGAGCAGGTAGCGCAGTGACGACCAGTTGGCCTCGCTCGCCACGGTGTCGCCGCAGAACAGCGCGACCGCCACCACCAGCAGGAAGCTGGCCGACACCGACAGGGCGAAGGCGGCGAAGTTCAGGCCGCCCGCCGTCGCGAGGTCGGAGATGCGCAGCGACGACTGCCCCTGCCCGCTGGACTGCGGCCCGAACTGGAACGCGATCACCAGGATCCACGGCAGCGCCAGCAGCAGCCCGAACATGACCATCGTCCGCCGCCGCTTGAACTGCCTGACGATCTCCACGCGCAGCGGCAGCGTGCGGTGGGCCGCGTAGCCCGTGGCGGCGGTCATGACTTGTCTCCGATGAGGTCGAGGAAGACGTCTTCCAGGCGCGGCCCGTGGCCGTTCCCGTTCCCGGCGGCGGCCGACGTGAGCAGCCGCGACACCGGGCCGGTGGAGACCAGCCGTCCCCGGTGCATGACCACGACGTGGCTGCAGGTCTGCTCCACCTCGGCCAGCATGTGGCTGGAGACGATCACGGTACGGCCGTCGCGCGCGTAGCGCTTGAGCACCTCGCGCATCTCCCGGATCTGGGGCGGGTCGAGCCCGTTCGTGGGCTCGTCGAGCACCAGCAGGTCCGGCAGCCCCAGCATGGCCTGGGCGATGGCGAGCCGCTGGCGCATGCCCTGCGAGTACGTGCGGACGGCCCGGTCCAGGGCCTTGCCCAGGCCGGCGATCTCCAGCGCCTCGTCGAAGTGCGCGTCGGCGGCCGGTCGCCCGGTGGCGGCCCAGTACAGCTCGATGTTGTCCCGCCCGGACAGGTGCGGCAGGAACCCCGGTCCCTCGACGAACGACCCCAGCCTGGACAGCACGGGCGCCCCCGGCGTGACGAGGTCGCCGAAGATGCGGATCTCGCCGCCGTCCGGCTGGATGAGGCCCATCATCATGCGCATCGTGGTCGTCTTGCCCGCGCCGTTCGGCCCGAGCAGGCCGAGGACCTGGCCCCGCTCGACGCGGAACGACAGCCCGTCGACGGCCGGCTCCCCGTTCCGGTACGCCTTGGTCAGCCCGGTGATCTCCAGCGGGACGTCCTTGTCACCGGTCGCCTGGCCCGGCTGCGGCTGCCCGTCGGCCACCGGGGCGAGGGCCCCCCGGGTGCGGCGGCCGGTGACCAGCAGGACGGCGGCGACGACCACGGCGGCCAGCGGCATGGCCCACACCCACCACGCCACCCCGCTCGGGGGAGCCGCGAGCGTGCGCACCGTCGGCACGGCCAGCTCGGGAGCGGCGAGCGAGACCCGGTACGTGGCCGGCGTGGCAGGGGTCGCGTAACCCATGTCCGTCGTGGTCACCACCAGGCGGAGCCGGTGTCCCACGGCGAAGCGGTAGTCGACCGCGGGCAGGGTGACCGTGGCCTCCGCGCTGCCAGCGCCGTCGGGGATCGTCACCCTGATCGGCGCCACCAGGCCGGCGGGCAGGATCGGCAGCTGGGTGCCGTCGGCCACGTCGTACAGCTTGGCGAACAGCGTCGCCTCGCCCGTGCCCGACACCTTGATCCGGACCGTGGAGCTGCCGGTGAGCTGGAGCGGCGCGGTGAGCGGCCGCGACTCGAACGCGGCGCTCTGGCCCGGCATGTCGATCGACACGCCGGTGCCGCCCTGGCCGCCGCCGGTCAGCAGGCCGCCGACGCCGGGCACCGTCGAGATCGAGGCGGGCGCGCCGCCCGGCGGGTTGACGATGTTCTGCTCGGGGCCGTCCAGCCGCACGGTGGTGGTGCCGGTGCCGCCCAGGCCGGGGTAGGAGCCGGCCTCCGGGTGCAGGCGGATGCGCTGGCGGGTGCCGGGGTCACGGCCGCCGTCACGGGTGACCGTGAACGCGCTCACCGCCGGAGCCGATCTGTCGCCCTTCAGGTAGCGCGCGAACCAGGCCGAGGACTGCTCGGACACCCAGTCGGCCTCGCCGTTGCCGCCGTCGTGCCCGCCGTCGAACCAGGCCAGGCTCACCGGGGTGCCCGTCGCGGCGATCGCCTTGGCGGTGGCGTCGGCGTGGCCCAAGGGGAAGAGCGAGTCGCGCTGGCCCTGGATGAGCAGGGTCGGCGCCTTGATCCGGCCGGCCACGGTGATCGGGCTCGACTTGAGCAGGAGGGCGACGGCCTCGGGCGTGGCCCGGCCGTCCTTGGCGACCTGCTGGTAGATGTCGCAGATGGCGGGCCGGAACCGGCCGCAGCGCGCCTGCTCGGCGGTCAACGGGCCGGCGGCCTCCTGCCGCTGTCCGCGCAGCGCGAAGGTGTCCAGGGAGACGCCCTGGCCGAAGAAGATCCCTGCCCACATGCGCTTGAAGACGCCGCTCGTGGCGGTCGTGCTCCCGGCGGGAGCGGCCGCGTTGGGGAAGAGCGCGTCGGCCAGGTTGGACCAGGTGATCTGGGGCACGATCGCGTCGACCCGCTGGTCCAGGGCCGCCGTCATCAGCGCGATGGCGCCGCCGTACGAGCCGCCCGCGATGCCCACGCGCGGGTCGTTCGCGGCGTCGAGCTGGACCTCGGGCCGCTTGGCCAGCCAGTCGATCAGCTGCTTGACGTCCTTGACCTCGTAGTCGGGGGAGTTGAGCGCGATCTCGCCGGTCGAACGGCCGAAGCCGCGCGCCGACCAGGTCAGCACGGCGTAGCCCTGCCGGGCGACGCGGATCGCCTGCTCCCGCATGCTCTGCTTGCTGCCGCCGAAACCGTGGGCGAGCAGTACGGCCGGTGCCTTCCCGCCGTCCGGGGGCGGGAAGAAGGTCGTATCGAGCTCCACCCGTTGGTCGTCGGCGGGTCCGTCGACGACGGTTATCCTCTGGTCCTGGGCCCGCACCGCAGGAGCCGACGGCCACACCAGCCACGCCGTCACCCCGATGAGGGCGAGAGCCGCAACCAGCGCGGCCACACGCTTCATGACGGTGAGCCTACTTTCCGCACCTGAGAGATCCCTGAGATCGGCGATCCGGCCCCGGCCGGAAAACCGGCGGCAGCGGGATCAAGGACTCCCATACGCTCCTTCCATGGACTATCTGGCTGTCAACCGGGCCAACTGGAACGCGCGGGTCCCCATCCATGTCGCCAGCGACTTCTACGACGTCGAAGGCTTCAAGGCGGGCCGGAACGCCATCAGGTCGTTCGAGCGCGACGAGGTCGGCGACGTGGCCGGCCGCAGCCTGGTGCACCTGCAGTGCCACTTCGGCCTGGACACCCTCTCCTGGGCCAGGCTCGGCGCCGAGGTGACCGGCCTCGACTTCTCGGAGAGCGCCATCGAGCAGGCCAGGGCCCTCGCCGCCGAATGCGGCATCCCCGCCCGGTTCGTCACCGCCGACGTCTACGACGCGGTCGAGGCGCTCGGCGGGGCCACGTACGACATCGTCTACACCGGCATCGGCGCGCTGGTGTGGCTGCCCGACCTCACCCGCTGGGCGGAGACCGTGGCCCGGCTGCTCAAGCCGGGCGGATTCCTCTACCTCGCGGAGCTCCACCCGTTCGCCGACATCCTCGACGAAGAGACGGGCGCCGTCGTCACCCACGACTACTTCGAGAAGGGACCCCACGTCTGGGAGTACCCGCACACCTACACCGGCAGCGAAGTCCTCGAGCACCAGACCTCCGTGCAGTTCCAGCACGGGCTGGGCGAGGTGGTCAGCGCGGTGACGGCGGCCGGGCTGCGGGTGGAGTTCCTGCACGAGCATGACCAGACCTTCTTCCGGCGCTTCGCCACCCTGGTGGTGAGCGATGGGGCGCACCGGTTCCCGGAGGGCGCGCCCAGGGTCCCGCTGGTCTACTCCCTGCGAGCGTCGGCGCAGAGTGGATCTTCGATGACATAGCCCGGCATTGCCCCAGCAACGGCGCAACGCGCGGAACCGTAAGATGCACTCCCGTGAAGTCTCCAGCATCGTTCAAGAAGGCCGCCGCCTGGGCACTGCCGTACTGGACCAGGGGTCAGGCGGGGCGCGAGACGCCGCACGACCTGTTCAGGGTGCTCTATTTCGGCTGGCTGGTGGCGCTCACGCTCAAGCTGCTCGGCTCGGCGTGGGACGTTTCGTGGCACTTCAAGTGGCTGCGCGACGATCTCGCCCCGCCCCACCTGCTCAACTCCGCCGGCACGGCCGTCGCCCTCGCCCTGACCGTGATCCACGGTTACACGGGGTACGGCGTGGACAAGGCGGCGCTCCGGCTGATCCAGTGGGGGACTGGGATCTTCCTCGTCGCCGTGCCGCTCGACCTGATCAACCACCGCGTCAACGGGCTCGACATCACGTCATGGAGCCCGTCGCACATCATGCTCTACCTCGGCACGTTCTTCATGATCGCGGGCGTGATCCGCGGCTGGTTCATGGGCGCGCCCCCGGGCAGGGAGCGGACCGTGGTGCTGGGCGCGTTCTTCGCGTTCTTCCTGGAGAACGTGCACTTCCCCGAGCAGCACCAGGAGTACGGCACGCTGTCGATCGGCGCCTGGGACAACCACGCGACCTACGCCGAGCCGATCCTGCTCCGGTTCGCGGCCGACCAGATGGGGCGGCCGGTGGACCGTACCATGATGGTGGGATTCTCCCTGCCGGTGCCCGACTACCTCTATCCCGTCTACGCGGTGGTCGTCGGGCTGGCGGTGCTGGTGGTGGCCAGGCTGATGATCGGCAGGTTCGGGGCCGCGACCCTGGTGGCGGCCGGCTATGTGGGCTTCCGCACGGTGATCTGGCCGCTGTTGACGATCACCGGCTTCCCGCCGTCGGCCGTGCCGTTCTTCCTGGTCGTCGCCGGGTTCCTGGTCGACCTCGCGTTCCTGGTGCGGATGCCCTACGTACGGGCCCTGCTGGGCTCGATCGGCGGGACGGCCGCCGTCTACGGCGCCCTGGCGGCGCAGAGCGCGATCATGGGCGGCGTGTACGGCGCGATCAAGGGCCAGGAAGGGCTGCTCGGCGCGCCCCCGCAGGCCATGGCGTCGGCCGTCTGGGCAGGGCTCGGCCTGCTGATCGTCTGGCTGGCCGTGGAGTGGGTCGCGGAGAAGCGCAGACCTCAGACGATGGAGGCCCGGGTGATCGCGACCGCCACGCCGTAGGCCAGCCCCATCACCGCGACCTCGGCCGCCGCCCATCCCACCAGGGCGGTGGCCTGCCGCCGGCGCACGGCCGGCATCAGGCGGAAGCGGATGTGCGCGGCCACCGGCACCAGGGCCGCCACCAGCGCCGTCTTGACCAGCACCAGCACGCCGTAGTGGCTGGTCAGGACCGCGCCGGGCAGCGTCACGCCGGGGGTGAGCGCCATCGTGCCGAGCCCGGTGATCAGCCCGGACAGGCCCACCATGAGCAGGCACACGGTGGCGATCCTGGAGAACCTGGGCAGCACCCGGGCCAGCAGGTCGCCGTGCGGCGCCACGAACACGGCCGTCGCCGCCAGCCCGCCCGCCCACGCGGCCGCGCCCATCACGTGGATCTCCATCGAGATCATGATGGGGTCGTGCCAGACCGAGTTCACGGCGTGCCCGGTGACGGGGATGGGCAGCAGCCCGAACAGCCCCACGATCACCCGCAGCTCGGCGGGCACCTTCTCGCCGAACCGCACGGCCATCAGCCCGATGCCCGCCGCCGCCAGCGCGCACGCCGCGCTGAACAGCAGGCCCTGGCCGGTGCCGACGTCCTCGACGTACGCGGCGATCATCCCGAACGTGGGCACGCGGCCGGGGTTCAGCTCGGCCGCCTGGAACACGATGGTGAGCAGCGCGCAGATCGCCCACGCCCAGGCGGCGATCACCGCCAGCGGCCGCACCCTGAGCATGACGGGCTCCGTACGCTCCGGGTCGTCGAACCCGAGCAGCTTGGGCAGCAGGCTCAGGCCGACGACGGCGACGGCGGACAGGTCGAGCAGCACACGGACGACGGGCAGCCCGACGGAGACCAGCGGGCCCGGCATGGGGATGCCGGGGACGGCCTGCTGCGCGGCGAACGAGCTCGCAGCCACGGCGGAGACGACGGCGCACACGCCGAACGCCCCGGCCACCAGCCGCCCGCCGATCCGCTGCCGGGGGACGGGAGGCGCGGAAACGCTCACGCCCGCACCCCTTCGCCCGTGCCCTCCGGCCGCGACCCCGCGGCGGCCTCCCGTCTTTCCGGGGGCTGAGGGCTCGAGTCAGGCTGGGACACTTCGGGGCTGGGACCGGACTCGGCATCCTCGGTGAGGCGCGGGTCGGAGGCGGGCTGGGGTCCTTGGGGGTCAGAGGCAGACCCGGGGTCCTGGGTGAGGTGCGGGTCCGAGGCGGGCTGGGCGGCCGGGGCAGCCGACGGGCCGGAGCGGCGCAGGGCCACGGCCGTGCCCGCCGCCAGCACCAGCAGCGCGCCCACGACCCACACCACCGCCATGCCCGCCCCGCCGTTGGCGGCCGCCTCGGCGGCCTCCGCGCTGGTGCCCTGGGCCGCCTGCCCGGTGGCGGCGGCGGCCGGAGCGCCGGCGGCCCCGGGGGACAGGGTGAAGGTGATCTTGCCGGTGACCGGGTGGCCGTCGGACGACAGGATCCGGTAGCCCACCACGTACGACCCTCCGGCCGGCAGCGGCCTGACCCGTACGGAGACCCGCTCGGCCGCCACCACGGCGGCCCCGTCCGCCCACGAGGACCCGTCCGCGCCCGTCACGCCCACCTGGGCGTACCCCTGACGCACCGCCTGGTCGAACACCAGCGTCACCGTCGAGGGCGCGGCCGACAGCGTGGCGCCGTCCTTGGGATCGCTGCCGACCAGCACGTTGTGCGCCTGGGCCGCGGGCGCCGCCACCCAGGCGGTGGCGAAGGCGAGCAGGAGGACCGTGAGTAGCCGCCTCAAGGGTCAGAACCTTCCAACGAAGACAACGAACCTGTATATGGTCCCATTCATGAAGGACCTGTTCGGCGGCGCGGCCCCCTACTACGCGAAATACCGAGCCGGCCACGGCGACCCCGCCATCGAGCATCTGGCCATGACGTTCGGCCGTGACAGCACCGTGCTCGACCTCGGCTGCGGCCCCGGCACGATCGCGATCCCGCTCGCGCGCAGCGTGCGCGAGGTCCTCGCGGTCGATCCCGACGAGGAGATGCTGGCGGAGGGCAGGCGGCTGGCGGCGGGCGTCCCGAACGTCCGCTGGATCCGGGGCGACTCCACGAGGCTGCGCGAGCTGCCGGCGTTCGACCACATCGTCATGGGCAGGTCGTTCCACTGGATGGACCGCCGTACGGTGCTGGCCGAGCTGGACGAGCTGCTGCCGCCGGGCGGCGTCGTGGCGATCCTCGGCCCCACCCGTGATCCTCAGGAGGAGCCGTGGGAGCGCGCCATGCGACGGGTGCGTGACGAGTTCGAGGTGAACACGTTCACGGCGCGCAACTCCTACCAGGCCACCGGGGAGCACCCGCACGACGTCCTGGCCGTCTCGCCGTTCAGCGCCATGGACTCCACCCTGTACGAGGAGCGCCTGGTGTACGACCTGAACGCCGTCGTCGGCCTGCAGCTCTCCTACTCCTACTCGGCCCCCGCCCGCCTCGGCGCCCGGCTGGAGCCGTTCAAGGAGGCGGCCAGGAAGGCGCTGCTCGGACTTAACCCCACAGGCAGGTGGGAGCACGTGGTGGTCACCGAGGTGCTGATCGCCCGGCGCCCGCGGAAGTAGACGCGGCTAGATGCCCATGGCCCGCCAGATCCGCCCGGTGAACGCGTTGATCAGGCCGATCTCGGCGCACAGCTCCCGCGTCCTGGCCACCGAGTCCCGGATCTCCCGTTTGGCCGCGGGATTGCGCAGGTAGACCTCGGCGACCACGTGGGCGGGGATCCGGAAGCGCCTGATCATCGCCCCCGGAGGGGCCAGCATGATCCGCGCCATCACCCCCAGGACGATCGGCGCCAGCACGCCCAGGATGAGCCGCCGGTGGGCGGGCATCCGGGGCACCCGGTCGCGCAGGTAGTGCCGGGCGAAGGAGATGTGCCGGGCCTCCTCCGCGATGTGGATCCGCATGATCGTCTCTTCCAGCGGATGGTGCGCCCGCCCGTCCTTCAGCACCTTGCGCTGCACGTGATCGATCGGGTCCTCGCCGCCCAGCACGAACACGAAGAAGAGCTCGGTCGAGACCAGCGGGATCCACGGCGCCACCTGGGCGATCACGGACAGCGGCCCCGGCATCCCCCGGATCGGCATCCGGGTACGGTTCACGAACTCCTGGAACATCATCCCGTGATGTCCCTCTTCGATGGTCTCGTGGTAGACGTACCGGAACTCCGGGGACCCGTTCGGCAGCCGGTAGGCGTAGTTGAGCAGCCCGCGCTTGAGCAGGTTCTCGAACTGCAACCCGATCTTCATGGCCGTGGCCACCCGCCACAGCCCGATCGCCGCGCGCGTCCCGGGCGGGCGGCTGCGGTACCACGGGTGGCCGCCCAGCTTGTCGACCTCGGGCAGCTCCCAGCGCGGGTCGGCCGGGTCCACCTGGAACTCGGGGTCGTCCCACGGGATGTCCCGGTACGGCTCCCAGTGCTTGTCGACCGACGCCTTCGAGAGGCGTTCGATGACCGCGTGGTAGGCGCCCCTGCCGGCGACCTGCTGGTCCCGTTCGCGGGCGGCGGTAGAGCGCGGTGCCGATGCCATCGCGTGCTCCTCTCCTCGCCCTCTAATTGTACGGAGCATCCAATAGCGCCGGAAGGGGGGAGCGTCACAGCTTTTCGGCGGATATGCCGAGCTCGGCGGCGGCGGCCGTCCGGATCAGCACGTTCACCCGGCGCCTCGACAGCACCTTGGCGTGCACGTGCGTCTGGATCGCGAGCCCGTCCACGAGGGCGAGGATCCGCCACGTGGCGTCGTCGGAGTCCTCGCACTTGAACTCGCCGCACGCCACGCCGGCCTCGATGATCCCGCGTAACAGCACCCGGCCCTGGTAGTCGATGCGCCGCGAGATCTCCTCGAGCTCCGGATTGCGCATCGCCTCGGACCACGCGTCGATCCACAGCCGCCACCCCTCGGTGGGGATCGCCGGGGAGCAGAGCCTGAGCAGGGTACGCAGGCGTTCGAGCGGCGTGCCCGTGGACTGCTCGATGTCGGCGAGCGCGTTGAGATGGAGGCGGGCGGCGTAGGTGAAAGCCTGGGCGAAAAGGCGTTCCTTGGTCTCGAAGTGGTAAAAGAGCAGCGCCTGACTGACGCCGGCAGCCCTTGCGATGTCAATTGTCCGGGTATGCCCGAATCCCTGCTCCGCGATGACCTCGCAGGCTGTCTTGAGTAAATCCTCGCGCCTTAATCGGCTGAACCCTGATGACACAGCGCGTAGCTCACCTCCGGTATATCGAGCAAGGTCAAAAAGCCTGTCATACCCAGCATCAGTCCCGCCGTATCGGTATGCGGAGAACGAAGCGGGCCCCGACATCCGAATCCTCGATCTTGAGGGTGCCCTGGTGGAGCCGCGCGATCTCGCGGGCGATCGACAGGCCCAGTCCGGTGCCGCCGGCGTCGCGGCTGCGCGAGGCGTCCAGCCTGGTGAAGCGCCTGAAGACGACCTCGCGCTGCTCGGGCGCGATGCCCGCCCCGTCGTCGAGGACCTCCAGCACGGCCTCGCCGTTCCGCCGCACGGTCACGAGGATCGTGCTGTCGGCATGCCGCTCGGCGTTGTCCAGCAGGTTCGTCAGCAGGCGCGCCAGCCTGAGCCGGTCGCCCATGACGACCACGCCGGGCTGCAGGCTCGTGATGACCTTCCTCGAGCGTGGCCTGGTGGTCTCGCCGGCGACCAGTTCCGCCAGGTCCACGGGTTCGAACGCGCCGGGGGCGCCTGCGTCGAGCTTGGCCAGCGCCAGCAGGTCGGTGACGATGTTCTGGAGCCGGTTGAGGCTGGCCATCAGCCTGTCGCCGGTGTCGCACCAGTCGGTCTCCTGGGGGGCGAGCATGGCCGCCTCCAGCTCGGCCCGCATGGCCGTGATCGGGCTGCGCAGGTCGTGGGAGGCGTCGGAGGCGAACCTGCGCTGCTGCTCGATAGCGGCCTCCATCTGCGACAGCATCCGGTTGGCGGCCTCCGCGAGCGCCTTGACCTCGTCGGCGTTCTCCGGGACCGGCACGCGCATGGCCTCCTGGCGCTGGGTGATCTCGATCATCCGCTCGGTGATCTCGTTCACCGGCGCCAGCGTCCTGGCCACGACCTTGGACACGCCGAACCAGGTGATCATGACCAGCAGTACGGACATGCCGACCGTGGAACCGAGGGCGGCCGGGCTGACGTACCAGGGCACTGTGGGATTGAAGGCGTAGACGAGCCACTGGCCATCGCCTCGGTCGACGCGGGAGACGACCATGATCTGGCACTGGCCGCGGAACTGCGGCAGGCCGCACGCCTCCTCCACCCGCTCGCTCCTGACCGGGTCCGGCATCGTCCGGGACAGGCGCGGCGAGCCCGCCAGGTTGGGTGTCGAGGCCGCCACCTGCCCGGCCGGGCCGATGACCTGGGCCCCCTTCAGCGGGAGGTCGATGACGGGGGTCAGCTCGTACTGCTTGATCCAGTGGATCGGGCGGCGGGAGATGAAGATCAACTCTCTCGTGCGGAGGTCGGTCGCCGCGTCGTGTCCCACCCACAACATGGCCGAGCCGGCCAGCAGGCACAGCAGGGTCATCGCCACGCTGGCCCACAGGGCCAGCCGCGCGCGAATGGACTTACCCAGCCGTGCGATCACCTCAATCCCCCCGTAATCAGGTGATCACAGTACGTTCCTCTATCTCCAATTATGGGAGATTCGACGACAAATCACGCTAAGGGTCCCCAGAACGGCGCTCTATGCGCGCTCAGGCCGCCTGGCTAGAGTGAATGGGCCCAGAGTAAGTGAGCGCTGATGCCAAGGAGCCGATGTGAACCTTGCTGACTACCGGCGCGCCGCCAGGGCCTGGTTGCAGGAGAACGCTCCGACGATTCCTTCCGCCGGCGACGCCCCGGAGACGGGCGCGATCGCCAGGGCCAAGGAGTTCATGGCCAGGCTCCACGACGCCGGCTACTCGGGCATCACCTGGCCCAGGCAGTGGGGCGGCCAGGGGCTCACGCAGGCGGAGGAGCGCGCGTTCGCCGCCGAGGCCCGGAGCTACGCGCTCCCCACGTACGTCTTCTCGATCGGCCTCGGCATGACCGGGCCGACGCTGGTCGACCGGGGCACCGACGCGCAGCGCGAGCGGTTCCTCCGGCCGCTGCTGCGCGGCGAGGAGATCTGGTGCCAGCTGTTCTCCGAGCCGGGCGCGGGCAGTGACGTGGCCAGCCTGCAGACGAGGGCCGAGCGAGACGGCGACCACTGGATCGTCAACGGGCAGAAGGTGTGGACCTCGGTCGCCCATCACGCCGACTGGGGCCTGCTGCTGGCCCGCACCGACGTGAACGTGCCCAAGCACAAGGGCCTGACGATGTTCGTGGTGGACATGCGCCACCCGGGGGTGACGGTCCGGCCGCTGAAGGACATGAGCGGCAGGTCCAGCTTCAACGAGGTCTTCTTCGACAACGTCCCCATCCCCGACGAGCACCGCGTCGGCGAGGTGAACGACGGCTGGAGCGTGGCCGTCACGACGCTGCTGCACGAGCGGCTGTCGATCTCGGCCGGCGTCGGCATGGGCGGCCAGAAAGACGACCCGACCGCGCTGGAGGCGCTGCGCCAGGTGGTCGACACCGAGGACCCGCTGGTCCGCGACGAGCTCGTGGAGCTGCACATCCGCAGCCGCGCCCTGGCGCTGTTCAACCAGCGGCTGGCCCAGGAGACCGAGGCGGGGATCTTCCCCGGCGCGCGGGGCAGCGCCGCGAAGCTGCTGCTGGCCGAGCTGACCATGTTCCGGGCCGACCTGGCCACCCGGCTCGTGGGGCCGGAGGCCGCGCTGGGCGACCACCCGCTCGCGTACGCGATCTCCCTGGCCCCCGCCATGTCGCTGGGCGGCGGCACCAACGAGATCATGCGTAACATCGTGGGTGATCGCGTGCTCAACCTGCCGCCGGAGCCGAGGGTGGACAAGAACGTGCCGTTCAAGGAGCTGAAGGTGGGGACGCAGGGGTGAAGCTCGTACTCGAGGAGGAGCAGCGGCAGCTCCGCGACGCCGTGCGTGACTTCCTGCGCACCGCCTCGCCGCTGCCCAAGGTGCGCGACGGCTACGACCCGCAGGTGTACGCCAGGCTCAACGGCGAGCTCGGCCTGTCGGGGCTGATCATCCCCGAGGAGTACGGCGGCGCGGGCGCGGGCATGGCCGAGCTGGCGGTCGCGCTGGAGGAGACGGGCGCGGCCCTGCTGCCGGGGCCGTTCCTGGCCACCGCCTTCGCCACGATCGCCCTGGCGGGCACGCCCGACAAGGAGCTGCTCGCCGCGATCGCCGAAGGCCGGGTCACGGCCACGCTCGCCCGCGACACCCTCGACCACGACGGCGCGGCCGTGCGCGGCACGCTGCCGCAGGTGCTCAGCGGCATGGAGGCGGACGTGCTGGTGGCGCCCGCCCGCAGCGGCGGCCGAGGCGGAGACCACAGCGGCGACCAAGGCGGCGGCCGAGGCGGAGACCACAGCGGCGACCAAGGCGGCGACCGAGACGACGACCAAGGTGGCGGCGAAGGTGGCGGCGAAGGTGGTGGCGAAGGTGGCGGCGACGCGGTCCTCGTGGCCGTGGAGCTGGCCGGGCCCGGAGTCACCAGGACCGCGCTGGCGGCCCTCGACCTGACGCGGGGCCAGGCGCGGGTGGCGCTGGAGGGGGCGCCCGCCCGCGTGCTGGGCCCGGCGCCGCAGGTCGGCGACCGGCTGTGCGTGGCGCTGGCGGCCGAGCAGCTCGGCGTGATGCGGGCGGCGCTGGACGCCATCGTGGCCTACGCCAAGATCCGCGTCGCGTTCGGCCGCTACATAGGCTCGTACCAGGGGGTCAAGCACAAGCTCGCCGACATGCACGCCAAGCTCGAACAGGCCGAGTCCATCGTGAGATACGCGGCCTGGGCCGCCGACGAGTCGCCGGACGAGCTGCCCGAGGCCGCCGCCCTCGCCCAGGCGTACGTCGGCCGCGCCTGCTTCGAGGTGGCCCGCGACCATCTGCTGCTGCACGGCGGCATCGGTTTCACCTGGGAGCACGACGCGCATCTCTACTACAAGCGGGCCAAGGCGGACGAGGTGCTGCTCGGCCCGCCCCGCATCCACCGCGCCCGCCTCGCAGAGCTGCTGGAGCTCTAAATGGACATCAGCCAGTTGCCCGGCTTCTACGCCATCGCCGCCGCCGACCCCGGCCGCCGCGCGGTGATCGACTCTGACGGCACGGAGACCTCCTACGGCGAGCTGCTCGCCCGGGTCAACCAGGTGTCGCACGGCCTCAGGGCACGCGGCCTCGTCCCCGGCGACGTGGTGGCGGGCGTGCTGCCCAACGGCATCGACGCCATCGTCATGATCACGGCGACCGCGCAGATCGGGCTCTACTACGTGCCGATCAACTGGCATCTGACGGCGTCCGAGGTGGCGTACATCCTGGACGACTGCGACGCCAAGCTCGTGGTCACCGGCCCCGACTTCGCCGTGCCGGGAGCGGAGATCGGGACGGCGGGGCTGGCCGAAGGCCGGCCTGCCGACGCGCCCGGCGAGCGGACGTCCGGGGCGGTCATGTGGTACACCTCCGGCACCACCGGCTTCCCCAAGGGCGTGCAGCGGCCGCTGCCCGGCGTGGCGCCCGAGCACATGGTGCCGGCGTACAAGTGGTTCCTCGGCGAGGTCGTGGACCTGCGGCCGGGCGACGACGTGCATCTCGTGACCTCGCCGATGTACCACTCGGCGCCGTGCGCGCACACCCAGTTCGCGCTCCACCTCGGGCACACCGTGGTCATCGCGCCCAAGTTCGACCCGCTGACCGTCCTCGAGCTCGTCGAGCGGCATCGGGTGACCAACGCGATGATGGTGCCGACCATGTTCCACCGCATGCTGCAGCTGCCGGAGGAGGTCAGGGACAAGTACGACGTGTCGAGCCTGCGCCAGGTCATCCACACCGGCGCCGCCTGCCCCGTCTCGGTCAAGCAGCAGATCATGGACTGGTGGGGGCCGGTGCTGTACGAGTACTACGGCTCCACCGAGTCGGCCATCGCGTTCGCGGTCAAGCCGCAGGAGTGGCTCGCCAAGCCGGGCACCGTGGGCCGGCCCGTGCCCATGTTCGAGGCCAAGATCGTTGATGAGGCGGGCATGGAGCTGCCGCCCCGCGAGCCCGGCATGATCTACGTCAAGTCCGGCATGGGCACGTTCGAGTACCACAAGGACCCGGAGAAGACCGCCGCCAGCATGCTGGGGGAGTGGTATTCCCCGGGCGACATCGGCTTCCTGGACGAGGACGGCTATCTGTTCCTGTGCGACCGGCGGACCGACCTGATCGTCTCCGGCGGGGTCAACATCTACCCCGCCGAGATCGAGGCCGCCCTGCTCGAGCACCCGGCGGTGGCGGACGTGGCCGTCATCGGCGTGCCCGACGAGGAGTGGGGCCACAACGTGGTCGCGCTCGTCCAGCCCGCCGAAGGCGTCACGCCCGGCCCTCAGCTCACGGCCGAGCTGCTGGAGCACTGCGGGCCGCGCATCGCCAGGTTCAAGCAGCCGAAAGTGATCGAATACCGCTCACCGCTGCCGCGTACGCCCACGGGCAAGATGTCGCGTACCAAGGTGCGGGAGGACTACCTGTCGGAGCTGTGAAGGCGGGGACCCACCGCCCGCCGGTAGCGCTCGGACAGCTTCAGCACGGCCTCGGCCAGCTCCGGCGGGTCCAGCACCTCGAAGTCCACGCCGACCATCCCGATCCACGCGGCGATGCCCTCCAGGTCGTCGCCGCCCAGCCTGAGCAGGCAGGTGGCCTCGTCCACCGGCTCGACCTCCAGCCCCAGCGGCAGCGCCTTCACCTGTTCGGCCGGGGCGTGCAGCAGCACCGTGCCGTGGTGGCGCCACATCGCCGTGTTGACGCCCCGCTCCACGAACGCCGCCACGTCGCCGCCCTCCGGCAGCTCACGCGGGGTGAACCTGGGTCCGGCCGGCGTGCGCGGGCGCACCCTGTCCACCCTGAACGTGCGCCAGTCCCGCCGCTCGACGTCGTATCCCACGAGGTACCAGCGGCCGCGCCGGTGCACCAGGCGGTGCGGCTCCACGTTCCGCACGGCCGTCTCACCCTCGTGAACGGTGTAGTCGAAGCGGAGCCGCTCGTGGTCGCGGGCCGCGTTCGCGATCGTGGTCAGCACCTCGGGCGCCACCGACGGGGCGTTGCCGGGAATCTGCACGGTGTAGGAGTTGAGCGCGCTCACCCGGCGGCGCAGCCGCGACGGGAGCACCTGCTCGAGCTTGGCCAGGGCGCGTACGGAGGTCTCCTCGATGCCCTCCACGCCGCCGCCCGCCGCCCTGCCCAGCCCCACCGCGACCGCGACGGCCTCCTCGTCGTCGAGCAGCAGCGGCGGCAGCGCGGCCCCCGCGCCCAGCCGGTAGCCGCCCGCGACCCCCGGCGTGGCGTGCACGGGGTAGCCGAGCGAGCGCAGGCGCTCGACGTCGTTGCGGATCGTCCTGGTGGAGACCCCGAGCCGGGCGGAGAGCTCGGGGCCGGTCCACTCCCGGCGCGCTTGGAGGAGGGAGAGGAGTTTCAGCAGGCGGGCCGAGGTTTCCAGCATGGAGACCAGTGTGCCCGCTATCGCGGCAAGGTGGCTTCCGTGTTCACCACGATCTTGCCGAGGAGGTGGCCTTCCTCGCTGCGCCGGTGGGCGTCGGCGATCCGCTCCAGGGGGAAGACCTCCGCGACCGGGATCCGTACGTCATGGGGCGGTACGGGGCCTTTCGCGCCGCCGTGCGAGAACCGTACGCCGAACTTCTCCGCGTTGACCGGGTCGGCGATGGACAGGACCTTGGCGGGGTCGCCGGTGAGCCTCACCGACAGCTCCAGCTCGCCCCTGCCCGAGGCGTCCAGCACCCGGTCGACGGGCCCCTCCAGGCGCTCCTCCAGGCCGTCGCCGTAGGTGACCGGGTGGACGCCGAGGTCGCGGAGGTAGGGGTGGTGGCGCTCGCTCGCCGTGCCGACGACCCGGGCTCCCCTGGCGATGGCGAGCTGTGCGGCGGCCAGCCCCACGCCGCCCGCGACCGCGTGGATCAGCAGCGTCTGCCCTGGCTGGAGGTCGAGCTCGAGGAGCGCGCGCGTGGCCGTCTCGACGGCGACCGGCAGCGCGGCGGCCTCCTCGTACGTCAGCCCGTCCGGCTTGGGCGTCAGCGCGGCGGCCTCGGCGATCGCATGCGTGGCCGCCGCCCCCGGCGGGACCTGCCCGTACACCGGCTGGCCGAGCCGCCACCCGGTGACCCCCGGGCCGATCGCGTCGATCGTCCCGGCCAGCTCCAGGCCGGTGCCTTGCGGGCTGCCGTCGGCGGTGCCTCGAGGGCCGCCGCGGCGGAGCTTCCAGTCGATGGGGTTCACCCCGGCCGCCCTGACCGCGACCCGCACCTGTCCGGGGCCCGGCTGGGGGAGGGGGATCTCGTCCAGCGTCAGCACCTCGGGGCCGCCGTTGGCCCGGTAGCGGGCGGCCTGGGCGGTGACGAGCAGGAGTGCCTTGCCGACCAGCTCGCGCCGGTCCAGCGCCGCGTGCGCCTCGCCCGCCCGCTCCAGCGGCACGGCCAGCCCGACGACGGTGGCGAGCCGGTCCTCCTCCATGACCCGTCGGGCCAGCCGCCTGAACTCGTCCGGGGCGAACTGGACCTGCTCCATGCCGACCACCCGCGCGGCACCGGGCTTGATCTGGGCGGTGGCGCCGCTGGGCACGCCGTAGGCGAAGAACGTCCCGCCGGGCTCGACCAGTTCGTACGCGGCGCCGCCGACCTCCCCGCCGACCCCGTCGAACACCACGTCGAACCGCCCGCCGAGCTCGGCGTAGTCGACGGCCTCCGCCGCGCCCATGTCCAGGGCGGCCTGCCGCTTCGCCGCGCCGTGGGCCGCGGCCGTCACGTGGGCGCCGGCCGCGCTCGCGAGCCGCACGATCGGCAGTCCCAGCGCGCCTCCCGCCCCGGTGACCAGCACGCGGCTCCCGGCCTTCAGCTCGGCCGCCTCCACCAGGCTCAGCGCGGCGGGCCCCACCTGGATGAGCGAGGCCGCCCGCCACAACGGCACCTCGCCGGGCACCTCGACCACCGTCTCGACGCCGGTCACGACCTGCTCGGCGTACCCGCCGCCGCCGGGGAGGAACGCGGCCACCCGCCGCCCCGCCCACCCGGGGTCCACGCCTTCGCCCACTGACAGCACCCGTCCGGCCACCCCGGTGCCGGGGACGAACGGCGGCTCGTTCGGGAACCACTCGCGCCCCCACCCGGTCCGCAACTGGGCGTCCAGCGACATCACATCCACCACGGACACGCCGATGAGCACCTGGCCGGGACCGGCCTGGGGCTCCGGCGCCTGCCGGAGCTCCAGGACCTCGGGACCGCCGAACCTCGTCACCTGAATCACGTTCATACGGCCGAGTCTGATACCTCAAGCGCGGTTGAGGTCAACTCGAAAGCTCCCTGCTCATGAACCGCCGAAGAGCTTCTGCGCCTGCTGGATGACGACCATCACGGTCAGCGCGCCGAAGAAGGCCACCGACCACACCAGCGCGCCCAGCCGGTACGAGCGCACCCTGATGGCCTCGGGCAGCGACCGCCGGTTGAGGATGATCAGCAGGATCGAGTACACGAACATCATCACGGCCGCGAAGCACGCGGAGAACACCAGCAGGATGAGCGGCTGGTCGAAGCCCGCCAGCAGGACCGCGATCCCGATCAGCGCCATGGCCCAGACCGTGTAGAAGTAGACCCGGTTCACCGAGACGGGCTTGTCACGCAGGTAGACCGTCTTGATCGTGTCGGAGGCCAGCCGCGAGGTGTAGTCGACGATGCCCATGGCCGAGGCGAACAGGGCCAGCGCCCCGATCACCCAGAACAGCACGCCGAACCACGGGGCGACGACGTCCTGCAGCACCTTGCCCTCGACCTGCAGGAACTGGATGCTGTTGGCCAGCCCCTCCCGGCCGAACACGGTGGAGTAGGCCAGCATCGACATGAACGCGATGGTCAGGAAGGACACCACGGCGAACGTCCAGGCCTGCTCGACGTTCGCGAAGCGCCACCACTGCTTCCACCGGGCCAGGTTCTCCTTGGTGGGCGGGAACTGGAAGCCGGTCGAAGCGGCCGCCTCCTCCTGGCCGGTCACCGGGCTGACCAGGCGCGGCACGTACTGGCCCATGCCGAAGCCCTTGTCGCGGATCCAGTTGCTCTGGCAGAGGTTCTGGCCGCCGCCCGCGCCGGCGTACGCGATCGCGCCCATCAGCACCGAGAACTCCAGCGGCGGCACGGGGAAGCCGGCCCCGACGGTCATGCCCTTGCCCAGCTCGACCCAGCTGTCGGCATTGATCGCGAACAGGACCGCGACCACGATCAGCGTCACCACCAGGGCGATCTTCACGAAGATGACCCGTTCGAGCACGGTGTAGATCACCGGCGCCAGCGTCAGGCCGAGCGCGATCACGAGGAGCATGCCGATGGCGATCCACCGCACGCTGCCCGCACCCGAGCCCGTCAGGTACGTCACCATGGTCGCGGACGTGGTGACCCAGCCCGGCCAGAGGTTCGAGCAGAGCGTCATCACGACGAAGACCAGGCCCCAGTGCTTCCACATCCGGCTGAACCCGGTGAGCGCGGTCTCGCCGGTGGCCAGCGTGTAGCGCTCGATCTCCATGTTGAGGAACCACTGGGTGATGATCCCGATCGCGGCTCCCCAGATGAAGACGAGCCCGACTTGGGAGGCGATGTACGGCCAGAGGATGAACTCGCCCGACGCCAGCCCCACCCCCGCGCCCACCAGCCCAGGGCCGATGATGCGCCATTTGGATCGAGGAGGTTCGGGGAGGTCGCGGACGGTGACGGACGGTAGGACTCGCGCAGGAACGGTCGGGGTGTACTCCGCCATGCGGATCTCCTTGCTCAGCGTTGCCTGACCGCCACATTACAGAGATATGAATCGATGGTGGAATAGCTAGTTAAGTCGCTTTACCACGTATTCGCCCCGGTCAGTGAGCCCCACCACCCGCCCGCCGTCCTTCATCGACCCGCCAAGGGCGTCGCGTACGGCCAGCCGCCACGCCTTGGCCGCCGCCGGATCCTCCCGCCGCAGCCGCTCGACGTCGGGCGGCGTCCCCACCAGCACCACGTCGCCCCGCGCGTCCTTGGTCGCCGGCCACCCGTGCTCGTCGGCGAGCAGGACCTCGCCGGCCGGTGGCTCCCCGCGCCCGGGATCGGTGATCCGCCACACCGCCAGCAACCGGTCGGAGGCGTCCCCCTCGTTGATCGCGTCGGTCATGTCCCCGTAGAAGTTCTCCAGGTACTCCTCCGGCATGGCGCCCAGCTTGACCAGGTTGAACCGGGCGTTCCTGCGTACGAGCGGGTCGAACGTCCACGTGATCCGCTCCAGCCCTCGCGCGAGGCACCAGTCCCGCTGGTGCGACTTCAACGCGTACCCGATGCCCCGGCCGACGACGGCGCCGGTCACGTGGGAGTGCAGCGCCCCGTCGGCCGCCCGGAACCCGACGGAGGCGCCCACCAGCCTGCCTGCCTCGTACGCGCCCGCCACGTAGTTGCCCGTGTGCGCGAACCCGATCATCAGCTCCACGGTCACGGGCGGGTTGTGCGGCGCGGGATGCCAGATGTCGTCGAAGAGCCGGTAGGCCTCCTCGAACTCGTCGATCTCCAGCAACTCCCTGATCACCACATCACCCATCACCCCTCCATTTACCCACGGCGGGGCGCAGCCCGTGACGCGTGCCTGCACGACTACTCTCAGTAGTCGATCGGAGATCCGTCGACCTCGGAGGTTCCCATGACGCTCGTGCTCACCGCCGCTCGCGGCCTGGCTGTGCTCGGACTGTGCGCGACGCCGTTCCTCGCCCCGCTGCCCGCCACCGCCGCCGACGACGAACCGCCGGGCGCGGAGCTGTTCATCACCGTCAGGCCCTCGTCGGGCGGCGAGTACGCGCGGACCCTCACCTGCGACCCGGACGGGGGCCTCCATCCGCGGCCGGTCGAGGCGTGCGACGCGCTGCGCGAGGTGGATGGCCACGTCGAGGATCTCGACGTGGATCCGGGGCCGTGCCCGATGATCTGGGACCCGGTGACGGTCGACGTGGCCGGCCACTGGCACGGCGAGGACGTCTCGTACCACCGGCAGTTCTCCAACAGCTGCGTCGCGGAGCGGAAGCTCGGCCCTCTCGTATAGGCGTACGGCCTCCGCGCCGCCGCGGTTCCGTGTCGCTCAGTGCCTGCTCGCGCAGCCGTCGCAATTGGGCGGCGGCACGGGACGGGCATCGCTCCAACCGGCCTTCTTGATGATCGAGGCGGACCATGGCACGCCTTGCGGGAGGCCGGGCATGGGCGCCATGTGCTGCACTGCGAGCAGCTCGCCGCTCCGGGGGTCGATGACGAGCTGGACGCGGTCGGCCCCGCGCGTGGGGAGCTGCAAGGTCACCCCTTGGCGCCCCATCGGATCGCGGACGTCGTCGAGCACGCTGACGCCGGGCATGGTGGCCAGCATGCGGTAGACCGCCGCCCGGGTCCCTGGGGCGGCCGGCACATCCCGGACGAGCCGGGCACCTGTCTGCAGCACCCAGTCGTCCGGGCTGAGCTCGGAAGAGGCGGAACGGTGTCGCAGGAGCTCGGCCTTGAGCGCCTTCGCCTCCCGCGGGAGCGCGAGCACCTCCTTCACGGTCGGCTCCCAACCGTCCGCCAGGGCCAGGACGTGCTCCGGGTCGCGGCGCGGGTAGAAGCGCAGGTTCTTGTCGCAACCTCGGGCCGGGCAGAGCCGCGGGGAGCCCGATCGCTTCCACGCCTCGGTGTCCTCGGTGCTGTACGGCTTGGCGGAGACGGATTCGAACCAGGTGTACCGGCTGTTGTCGCGCCCGATGACCAGCACGTCACGGCCGCGGTTCTCGACGGTGTAATCGCCCTCGTCTTTCGATCGGAGGATTTCCTCGGTCTCCAGCCGCCAATAGCGTCCGGCACCCTGCGGTTGAGCCGCCAGCTTGGCGGCTGCCAGCTCAAGAAGCCGTTCAGGGGTGGCCGCGACCTGCCTGACGCCCGTTCTGGGCACCATGACCACGATCGCGGCGATCACCAGGGCGACGGCCGCCGCGGCGAGCACGACGCCCCTCCAGCCGCGTCCTCGTGCCGCCGGAGCCGCGCGACGGCTTCCGGCGGCCTCCGTTGCGATCCGGGCCCGCACCGCGGCGACCTGCGCCGGAGAGGGCGGCGGGACATCCGGCATCACCCGGTCGATGAACTCGAACTCCTTCATCACGCCTCCATCCCCAACGCGCCACGCAACTTGGTCCTGGCCCTGCTCAGCCGCGAGGCGACGGTCCCTTCGGCGACCCGCAACGCGCTCGCCACCTCGGCGTAGCTCAGACCGCCGTACGCCACCAGCAGCACCACGTCCCGTTCTCCGGCAGTGAGCCTGGCCAGCGCCTTCGCCAGTCGCTCCACCGTCACCCCGGCCGTGAGCCGGTCGACCACCTGCTGGTCGAGCCCGTCGTCGTCAGGCGGCGGCCCCGTTCTCGCCAGCGCCCGGTAGCGGCGCAGCTCCGTACGCCGGTGCCGCCCGATCAGGTTGGTGGCGATGCCGTACAGCCAGGGTCTGATCTCGCCGAACGAGGGATCGAACGTCTCGCGCCGGCGGAAGGCGATCAGAAACGTCTCGGCGGCGAGATCCTCGGCCACGTCGAGGCCGACCCGGCGGCCGAGGTAGCGGCGGATCTCCTCGTAGTGGGCGTCGAAGACCGCTTCGAACGCGTCAGGGGCAGTGATCACTCAAGAACTCCCGAATGAGGTGGACACCCCTGCTTGCCCGCCGGGAGCCGCTCCTTCCCGCGAATTTTCTCCCACTGTCCTGGGTTGCGGCCGATGGCCGGCGATCGGCGCCATAGCCAGGATCGTCAAGCCTACCGAGCACGCCGTCTTCACACAGTCTGTGAGGATCACGAGACTGATCCTCTTCCGGGTGGCGAAATCCGCGCAGAACACACCGGAGAAAGCGAGAAACAAGCAACTATGAAATTCGCACCGCACCGGACGCCACTCGACATGCGACGGAATCAACCCGACTTACTGAGGGCGTCCGGGCTCGGCCTCAATTACGGATGGTGCTTGAAAGGAATGCCGTCAGCGAATGGTCAGGCCCACAGCGCGTATTTCCCTCCGTAGGCTTCCGTGTAGACGCAGTTGTAGTTGGTCCACCATCCCCACTGGATGCCGAGGTTCCCCCCGTTGACGCAGTCCGAGTAGAGGTAGTAGACGTACCTGATGCTGTCGGCCTGAGCAGGAGCGGCCCCCACCGACAAGGTCAGACCGGCGGCCAGTGCGGCGGTGACGGCCAACGATCGAGCTTTGCCCATTGATTCTCCTTTGAGATTCGCGACGGACACCTCAGGAATCATGACAGTGCCGCCCGCGCCCGACGAGCCCCGAAGTTCTCGCGGCGCTCTCACGGAATCGTGAGCTTGCCAGAGATCGCCCTGTGCTTCCGAAACCCCTGAAACTTTCACGTGTCGCCCTGCGAGGAGGCTCAATTACAGCCATGGAACATGAAGCGGCAGCCTGTGAGCCGATGACTCAGGCGCACCAGGCGGTGGAGCACGGCCACCTGGCGGCGCTGACTCGGTTACTCGACGCCGGTACCGATCCAAATGAGGTGTGGTCCAACATGACCTTGCTCTTGCATGCGATCGACGTGGAAGCTGATGGAGCAGCCCAGACCGGGCAGCCACTGGACGCTGCATGCACCGCCGTGCTCTTGGCCTATGGCGCCGACCCCGAACGTCCGGGCCCCGACGGGGACGTTCCGCTGCTCTTCGCCTTCCACTACGGTCACGGACTGGCCGTTCGGTTGCTTGAGGCGCACATCGCTCGTCGTCATGGCGGCACGGTGCCGAGCCCCTGTCCCGAGATATCGTTTGGTCCAAACGACCATGGAAGGTAATCCTTGAACCACAGGCGTAATGGCCACCTGGTCCCTCTGATCCTCGGCTGGCTCATCATCGTTCTGGGCGGGTGCGGGATCTTTTTCAGCAGCCCTGGCAGCAACGACGTTCCGGAAACGATCGTCATCGTGTCTGTAGGGCTGGCATGCTTCTTGACCGCCATCGTGGTGTTGATCGTCGAACGTTGGCCTTGATAAGCCAAGTAGCGTGTAGTCGTCCAGCGGATCAATTTTGACGTGCCGCTGACAGCCCCCGCCCTGTGGCCCGAGGCGGCCAAGTTGATGCCGGACACGACCTTTCACGACCTTAGGCATACCTTCGCCAGCACGGCTCTCGCCTCCGGCGTCCCGATCTCGGAGGTCTCCAAGCGGCTCGGCCACGAGTCGATCACAACCACGGTGGACCTGTACGGCCGCCTCGTCCTCAAAGCTTCCGCCAGGGCCAGAGAAGCGCCCGACAGGGCCTTAAGATCAACACTGGATGTGCCCTGATCGTGGGGTACGCCGTTCCCTCCCAGGTCGGAGAGGGAATGGGTGACGAGTCGGCCTGTAGGCCGGGTTCTGTCCTTCGTGAGAAGGGGCGACCATCCATCTAGGGTCGCCGTTGCCGGCGGCCTCGAGCGGTCTACCCGCGCGGCTCGGGCGGGCAGCCCTCGAACGTCGCGCGCGGGACGCTCCGGAGAGCGTCCCTTCTTGACCTTGCTCCGGGTGGGGTTTACCTAGCCGCCCACGTCGCCGTGGGCGCTGGTGGTCTCTTACACCACCCTTTCACCCTTACCTCCCGTCAACCGGGAGGCGGTCTGCTTTCTGTGGCACTGTCCCGCGGGTCACCCCGGGTCGGCGTTACCGACCACCCTGCCCTGTGGAGCCCGGACCTTCCTCGGCGGGCCGTGTGGCCCGACGCGGTCGCCCGGCCGACTCGTCAGCAAAACTGTACCAAGACCTACGTTATCCCCGGCGCAGGTGCGCGGTGTCGTTGAACGACTTCACCACGGCCGGGCCGTCCGCGTAGTACTCGATCAGCGACAGGCACGCCAGGTCGAGGTGCATGCGGTACAGGGACTCCAGCGGGGCCATGAGGGCCAGTCTCAGCAGCATCTTGATGGGCGTCACGTGCGAGACCGCGACGACGGTCTTGCCCTCGTACCGCTCGATCAGCCGCTCTCCGGCCGCCTGGACGCGGCGCGCGGCCGAGGCGAAGCTCTCGCCGTCCGGTGGCGCGGTCTCCGGGTCGGCGAGCCAGGTGGCGAGCTCGGCCGGCCAGCGGCGCTGCACCTCCGTGAACGTGTGGCCCTCCCAGGCGCCGAAATCGAGCTCCCTGAGGTCTTCGTCCACCTCGACGTCGAGCCCGGTCCGCTGGGCGACCGCCTCCGCGGTCTGCCGGGCGCGCTTGAGCGGCGAGGAGACGATCACATCCGGTCGGTACGGCTCGCGCGACAGCCTCTCGGCGGCGGCCGCCGCCTGGGCCAGGCCGTTGGGCGTGAGCTCGACGTCGCCCCTGCCCGAGAACCTGCGTTCGAGGGAGAGCTCGGTCTCGCCATGCCGGAGCAGGAGCAGTGACGTGGCCACGCGGGTGGGAGGGCGCCAGCCGGTGCCCTTGCCGGTGCGCTGCTGGGCGGCGGCGATGGAGGCGGTGGGGGCGGATATTTCGGAAATGGCGCTCCCCGCGTCGAGGAGGTCCGTCTGCCGGGCCACGCGCGGAGAGGACGCGGCGGCGGAGCTGGCCGTCGCCCCAGAGGGACCTTCGGGGGCGTTCGTTCGGACTGGTGCGTCCGGCCCCTGGCCTCCGGACGGGACCGGTTCGGTCGTGCCGCCGGCCTTCCAGGTGAGGCCCTTGGCGGCGGCGTCCATGGCCTCGTTGGCCAGCCGGTCGGCGTGCTTGTTGCGCTCGCGCGGGATCCAGGTCCACTCCGTCACGCGCAGCCGCCTGACCAGCGACCCGGCCTCCATGGCGAGCGGGCGCAGCCCTTCGTTCTTGATCTTCCAGCGGCCCGCCATCTGCTCGATGACCAGCTTGGAGTCCATCCGGACGGCCACCGGCGCGCCCTCGCCGCCCAGCCGGAGCGCGGCCTGGAGGCCGGCGATCAGGCCGCGGTATTCGGCGACGTTGTTGGTCGTGACGCCGATGGCCTCGGCCGCCTCCGCCAGAACCTGTCCGTCGGAGGCGTCCATGACCACCGCGCCGTAGCCGGCGGGCCCCGGGTTGCCGCGCGAGCCGCCGTCCGCCTCGATGATGTAGGAGGTCACAGCCCTGACTCTGCCGTACGTACGAGGATGCGCCGGCACTCCTCGCAACGGAGCACCTCGTCATGGGGCGCGGCCTTGATGCGGTTCATCTCGGCGATCGACAGGGCCACCTTGCAGCCCTGGCACCGGCCGCCGCGCAGCATCGCGGCGCCCACGCCGTACTGGCCCTTGAGCTTCTCGTAGAGCCCCAGGAGGTCGGTGGGGATGTCGCCGGTGACGGTGGCGCGGCGGCCCTGGACCTCGCCCGACTCCTTGTCGATCTCCTTGAGCGCCTCGTCGCGGCGGGCCTCGGCGGTGGCGAGGGCGGCGGCGATCTCGTCGCGCTGGGCGACCAGGTCGGTGACCTTGGTGTCGGCCGCCTCCTTGCGCTCCATGATCTCCAGAACGACCTCTTCCAGGTCGCCCTGGCGCTTGTGCAGCGAGGCGATCTCCGACTGCAGGCTGGCCAGGTCGCGCGGCGAGGTCACGGCGCCGGAGTCGAGGCGCTTCTGGTCGCGGTCGGCACGGGTGCGCACGGCGTCGACGTCGCTCTCGGCCTTGGCCTGCTCGCGCGCCAGGTCGCCGGCCTCGGTCTCGGCCTCGATCACCTGCGTGGCGAGCCTGGCGAACGACTTCGACCGCTCGTCGATCTCGGCAAGCTCGGGCAGGGTGCGGCGGCGGTGCGCCAGCCGATCAATCACGGAGTCGAGCTCTGCCAGGTCGAGCAGTCTCTTCTGGGCCTCAGGGGCTGCTTTCATGATCAATATCCTCTTGTCCAAGCATCGGTGACCGTGGCGGAGACACGCGTTTCAACGGTAACGCCACTGGAGCGCAGGATGGACGCCGCGCCCTCCAGCCAGGGCCACTCGGTCGCCCAGTGCGCGGCGTCGATCAGCGCGGGCCCGCCCGACTCCACGAACTCACTGGCCGGATGATGCCGCAGGTCCGCCGTGAGGAACACATCGACCCCCGCGGCCTTCGCCGTACCGAGGAGCGAATCGCCCGCGCCCCCGCTGACCGCCACGCGCGTGACGGGGCGGGTCAGGTCGCCCGCCACGCGGATGCCACCGGGCGTGCGGGGCAGGCCCTTGGCCGCCTGCGCCGCGAACTCGCCCAACGTCATCTCCGAGGGCAGCTCGCCGATGCGGCCCAGCCCGCGCCACGGGTCGTCGGGGAACGGCTGGAGCGGCACCAGGTCGCCGACCAGGCCGACGGCTCGGGCCAGGGCGTCGGACACGCCAGGATTGGCCACGTCGGCGTTGGTGTGGGCGGTGTAGAGGGCGATGTCGTTCTTTATCAGGGTGTGGAGCATGCGGCCCTTGGGCGTGGTCGCGGCCACGCTGGTGGTGCCGCGCAGGTAGAGCGGATGGTGGGTGACGATCAGGTCGGCCTCCCACTGCAGGGCCTCGTCGGCCACGGCCGCGACCGGGTCGACCGCGAACAGCACCCGCCGCACCTCCTGCGCCGGGTCGCCGCTCACCAGCCCCACGGCGTCCCAAGACTCGGCCCGGGCGGGCGGGTAGGCCGCCTCCAGCACCTCGATCACGTTCGTCAACGTCACAGCAGCCACGTGCGCAGACTATCGGCCTGGGGGAGGGTGTCGTCGGAACGGCGTTCGGCGTACTGTAAGTGGACCCTGACCTGCGGAGGGCGGCATGTCACCCAGCGTGGCCATCATCGGAGCGGGGTTCGGTGGACTGTGCATGGCGATCCGGCTCGAACGCGCCGGGATCCGCTCGTACACGGTCTTCGAGAAGGCCGGCGGGCTCGGCGGCACGTGGCGGGAGAACAGCTATCCGGGGGCAGGGTGCGACATTCCCTCGCATCTCTACTCGTACTCATTCGAGAAGTACGCGAGCTGGACGCGCCGTTACCCAGAGCAGCCCGAAATTCTTGAATATCTTGAACATTGCGCTGATAAATACGACGTCAGGCGAAAAATCCGGTTCGGCGCCGAGGTCCAGCGCGCCGCCTTCGACGGCACGACGTGGCAGGTGACCAGCGGCGGCCGTACCGAGGCGTTCGACGTGGTGGTCATGAGCGTGGGCCAGCTCAACCGCCCCCGCCTCCCCGACATTCCCGGAATTTCGAATTTCGAGGGCGTCTCCTTCCACTCCGCGCGCTGGAACCACGATCACGATCTCACCGGCCGGCGCGTCGCCGTGATCGGGAACGGGTCGTCGGCGGCCCAGTTCATCCCGCGCATCGCCGAACAGGCCGGCCATCTGTACGTCTTCCAGCGCACGCCCAACTGGGTGATCCCGAAGCCGGACACCGCGTTCGGGCCGCTGGCCAGGCTCGCGCTCCGCTTCGTCCCCGGCCTCCAGCGCGTCTACCGCGAATGGATCTTCCGCTACGCCGAGGCCACCCTCTACCCCGCCCTGGCCCAGGGGTGGAGCGCGGAATTGCTCAGGAAGCGCGCCCTGCGGCACCTGCACGACCAGGTGCCCGACCCCGCGCTGCGGGCCAAGCTGACCCCCGACTACCCGCCGGGCTGCAAGCGGGTCGTCATCGACAGCGCCTTCTATCCGGCGCTGACCAGGGCCGACGTCGATGTGGTGACGGACCGGATCGTACGTATCGCACCGAAGGGCATCGAGACCACCGAGGGCCGCTACGAGGTCGACACGATCGTTCACGCCACCGGCTTCAGGAGCACCGAGTTCCTGGCGCCGATGGAGGTCGTGGGCCGCGAGGGGCGGACGCTCGAGGAGCAGTGGAAGGGCGGGGCCGAGGCGTACCTGGGCATATCCATGCCCAACTTCCCGAACCTCTTCCTCCTGTACGGCCCCAACACGAACCTCGGCCACAACTCCATCGTGTTCATGATCGAGTGCCAGGTCAGGCATGTCATGTCCTGCCTGCCGCGCCTGTCGGCCACCGGGCCGATCGAGGTGCGCCCCGAGGCCATGGCGGCGTGGCGCAGGCAGCTCGACGCGGCGATGACGCGGATGGTGTGGGGCGGCGGGTGCCAGAGCTGGTACAAAACCCCCGAGGGCCGCGTGACGAACAACTGGCCCGGCACCACCACGCTCTACCGCAAACTCACCTCCAGGCCTCCCGCCCCCGCCTACCGCCGCGCCTAGCCCCCTCCGCGTCCAGCCCCGGCGCATTGGAGCAGTCCGGTCCGCGCGATAACGTCCATCTCATGACCCTTTCCCTGCACCGGCGCGCGGTCGTGGCCGACACGCACAACGATCTGCTCATGGCCGTCTCCGCGCGGCCACCTGAGCAGTGGGCCGCGTTCTTCCGCCAGAGGTGGCTGCCCCAGCTCGTCGACGGCGGGGTGAACCTGCAGATCCTGCCGGTCTTCATCGACGACCAGTACCGGCCGGAGGGCGCGCTGCGGCAGACGCTGCGCATGATCGAATGTGCGCACGTGCTGGCCGAGGGCAACCCCGACCACGTCCGCATATGTCTGGACGCCGCCGACATCGACCGCACACTCGACGAAGGCAAGATCGCACTGGTGATCGCGCTGGAGAGCATGCCGGGGATCGACGCGGACGTGGAGCTCATCTCGACCGTCCACCGGCTGGGCGTGCGGGTGGCGTCCATCGCCCACTTCGGCCGCACGCCGCTGGCCGACGGCAGCGGTGAGGACGCCACGGGCAGCGGCCTGACCTCCCACGGCGTGGCGGCGCTGCAGGAGATGGAGCGGCTCGGCATCGTCTTCGACATCTCCCACCTGGGCGCCTCCGGCGTGGCGCACGTCCTGGAGCTGGCCACCAGACCCGTCATGGCCACCCACTCCTCGGCCCGGGCGCTGCGCGACCACCACCGCAACCTCACCGACGACCAGCTGCGCGGGGTGGCCGCCACGGGCGGCGTGATCTGCGTCAACTTCCTGGCCCCCTTCCTCGCCGAACGCGAGGAGGACATGACGCTCGACCGCCTGCTCGACCACATCGAGCACATCGCGTCCGTGGCCGGTATCGACCACGTCGGCCTGGGTCCCGACTTCATCCGGGAGGTCATGGACGACCTGACGCCGCCGTGCTGCGAGGGCGTCAACGCGAGAGGCGTCAACCCGAGGCTGGCCGTCGCCGGTCTGGAGGGGCCGTCGGGGCTGCCCATGGTCACCGAGGGCCTGCTCGCCCGCGGCGTCCCGGAGAAGGACGTCTTGAAGATCGTCGGCGGCAACGTGCACCGCTTCCTCGGCGAACGACTGGCGTGACCGCCGACGCAGGTGAGGGGCGGAGGCAACCGCACAGCCTCCGCCCCTCCGGCCCCTGGGAGTCAGGACCGTCGCCGGGAGAACCTCGCCGGCGCCCGCGACACTAATTCGCCCCCATGCCCAACGTCTGCGGAGGATTACTCAGAACGGGCGGCCCACGCCGCGAGAATGGCGGCCTCCTTCTCCGACGCCATGCCGTGCGGGCTCTTGACGCCGTAAACGCGCCGCTCCTCCGGGATCTCCCGGAGCCAGGCCCACGTGTCGCGCACGGTCTCCGCCACCGGACGGGTGCGAAGCCCCGCCGCCTGCGCCTCGGCGGTCGGCACGCTCCAGAAGTTGTCGGTCTCCGCGGACGGCGGCCCGCCCCACAGCGGCAGCTCGACCCACAGCCCCGCCCCCTGCTCCACCAGGAACTCGCTCTCCATCCAGACGAACTGCGCGTCCGAGCCGGTCACCTCCTTGCAGAGACCGAGCCACTCGCCGTAGGTGGTGTTGCCCGCGGGCCCCGTCACCACGTGGGTGCCGGACGCGCTCCGCTCCGCCTGGTCGAGGGTGAAGATCGCCACGTCGCGCACGTCGACGAGCTGCATCGGCGTGCCCGGGTCGCCGGGCGCGAGGACCCGGCCGCCGCGCGCGATCCTGCTCAGCCACCACGGCAGCCGGCCCACCTCCTCGTGCGGCCCCAGGATCAGGCCGGGACGGACGATCAGCGCGTTGCCGTCGAACCCCTGCTCGACCGCCCGCTCGCACCCCGCCTTGAGCACGCCGTAGTCGCCGTCGTCGGGCCCGGCGTCCGGCGCGCACGGCCACCCCGGCTTGCCCTCGGCGGCCGGCTTGCCGGGAAAGCCGTCGATGGCCGAGACGCTGGAGACGAAGGCGTACGTGCCGGCGTGCCCGGACAGCGCCCGCACCGACTCGCCCACGACCCGCGGCACGTAGCCGCACGTGTCGACCACGGCGTCCCACGACCGGCCGGCGACCAGCCGGTCGAGGTCGGCGCGCACCTCACGGTCACCGCGCACGACCTCGACGCCGGGCACGTCGTCGTGGCTCACCCCTCTGTTGAACGTCGTCACCTCATGCCCTCGGGCCAGCGCCTCCACGACGACGGCACGCCCCAGGAACCTCGAACCACCAATAACCAGAAGTTTCACGCACTCATTGTTCGCCCATCCTCGGACTGCGAGCCGCGTTCTTCACCCAGAGCGGAGAACGTGGGGCGCAGCGGCGGCACGATGTGCACCCTCGCCGCGCCGATGTCGAAGAAGAGCCCCACCAGCGCCAGCTTCCCGGCGCGGACCTGTTCGTCGACCTTGCGGTAGGTGCGCAGGTTCTCCAGCTGCTGCTGCACGTTGACCCGGCAGAGCACGTCCAGAGCACCGCTGTGCAGCCGATCGCCCTCGGTCTCGATGAACCTGGCCAGGCTGTGGTTTCCGTGCCGCAGCCACCTTCTCAGCCCCGGCAGGCTGCCTGCCTGCACGCCCGCGCTGAGCACCCCGGCCATCGCGCCGCACCCGGAATGGCCGCAGACCGTGATCGTGTGCACGCCCAGGACCTGGGTGGCGTACTCGATCGCCGCCACCACCGAGTCGTCGTGCGGCTCCGAGCCCCTGCGCGGCACCAGGTTGCCGATGTTGCGCACGGTGAACAGGTCACCGGGGCCGCTCGCGGTGATCAGGCTGGGCACGATCCGGGAGTCGGCGCACGTGATGAACAGGTGCGACGGCTGCTGCTTGCGGGCCAGCTCGGTGAAGATGGGCCGCACCAGCGGCGCCGTACGCCGGTGGAACTCCCGCGCGCCCGCCGTCAGCCGGCACTCCTCCCCGGCCGTGTCCGGCAGCGCAGGGAGACGGTGCCGATGGGCCCACGGCAGCCACCACCGGTCCGGCGCCTTGGGCGGCGACTTGACCGGGAACATGCGCGCGCCGCTGGCCGCCAGCGAGTACCACTCGTCGTGCAGCTCGTCGATCTCGACCGTGCCGCCCATGCGCTCGTGGTCGAGCCGCCAGGAGTGGATGGCCTCGAAGGCGGCGTTGTCCATGAAGTCGATGTTCAGGTCGAGGTCCACGGCGGCGCCCGAGGCGATGGCCCGCAGCTCGCGCGTCAGCCTGGGCACGCCCAGGAACGTCAGCGAGCCGGAGATCGTCACGTGCACCCGGCCGTCGTGGCCCTGCCGCTTGGCCACCGTGACCCAGGTCAGGCGGCGCAGCGCGAGCAGCGCGGCCAGCGCCAGCCCCGCCAGCACGCCTTCGGCGAGTCCGAGCAGGATCACGGCGAGCATCGTCACCACGTAGACGGGCACCTCGCCGTGGCCGTGCACCTTCTTGATGTGACCCAGGTTGACCATCTGCACGCCGATGAACACCAGCAGCGCGGCCAGCGCCTCCAGCGGGATCAGCTTGATCGTCCAGCCGAACCCGATCGCGAACACCAGCACCCACACCCCGTGCAGGATCGCCGACCAGCGGGTACGCGCGCCCGCCTGCACGTTCGTGGTGCTGCGCACGATCACGCCGGCCACCGGCAGGCCGCCGAGCGCGCCGCTGACCATGTTCGCGACGCCCTGGCCGGTCAGCTCCTGGTCGAGGTCGGCGCGGCGGCCCGCGTGCTGCCCCTCGACCGCCACGCAGCACAGCAGCGACTCGCACCCGGCCAGCAGCGCCACGAGCAGCACCGCCGCCACCACCATGTGCCAGTCGCCCTGCGGCAGCACGGGGAACGCCCACGAGACGACGCTGTCGGACAGGTCCACGCGCGTGACGTCCCAGCCGAAGGCCCAGGCCGTGACCGCCGCGACGAGCAGCGCCACCAGAGGCGCGGGCACGGCCCTGACCTGCTTGGGCATCCGCGTCCACAACGCGAGCACGGAGATCGTGAGGATTCCGACGGCGACCTTGTGCCCGTGCAGGTCGGCGATCTGGCCGGGCAGCTCGATCAGGTTCGCCACGGCCGAGCGCTGCGAGCTGCCGCCGAGGACCACGTGGAGCTGGGCGAGCGCGATGATCACGCCGACGGCCGCCAGCATCCCGTGGATGACCGCCGGCGACACAGCGAGCGCCGCCCTGGCCGCCTTGAAGACGCCGAGCAGCAGCTGCACGACGCCCGCCAGCAGGGTGATCATGCAGGTGGCCCGCCACCCGTACGTCTGCACGAGATCCACGACCACCAGCGACAATCCGGCTGCGGGCCCGCTCACCTGAACGGCGGAGCCGCCCAGCGAGCCCGCCACGATCCCGCCCACCACGGCGGCGATCAGCCCGGCGGCGAGCGGGGCGCCCGAGGCCATCGCGATGCCCAGCGAGAGGGGCACCGCGACGAGGAAAACCACGAGCGAGGCCGGCACGTCGTGCCTGAGTGTGCCCAGCCAGTTACTCTTCGTGTCGGGGATCATGGAGCAAACCCTATTGCTCCGTCGACCCCGCTTTAAGGCTGTGTCACGCGGGTTTTACCCATTAATGGGCGCCTGAGATCACCGGTAGTAGTCGTGGGGGTAGTCCGGGTCGGCGGGCGAGCGGCGGTGGCTGCCGCTGCTGCCGTTCTGGGAGCCGTACGTCGGCCGCTGGGTCGCGCTCGACGGCGGCTCCGGCCAGGCGGCCGAGGCGAAGTCGCCGGTCTCGTACGCGAACGAGGCGGGCGCGGGGGCCGGCGCCGGCTTCGGCGTGGGGGCCGACAGCACGTCGTCGTAGGCCGAGACCGCCCTGCTGGGCGCGGTCGGGGTGCCGGTCGCGGGGGAGGGGCCGGTGAGCGGGTCGGTGTCGTCGGCGACCGCCCAGCCGGAGCGCACCTCGTACGAGGCGGGGTACGACGAGCGCGCGGCGGGCTGCTCGAAGGCGGGCCAGGAGGTGCCGGCGACGGGTGAGGGGTCGTCGAGGATGTCCGGCTGGGCGGCGGGCCAGGAGCCGGACGACGACGGCGTGGCGGGCGCGCTGTTGACCCAGGTGGTCTCGGCGGCGTTGGTGTAGGCGGGGAACGGGTCGCTCGTGGGCGCGCCGTGGATGGCGGCGGGCTGGACGGGGAAGGAGCCGCTGGAGTTCGCCGCGGGGGTCGCCGGGTAGGAGCCGCTCCCGTACGAGCCGCCGCTGAGGGGGTTGGGCTGGGTCACGGGGGTCGCGGAGTAGCCGCCGGAGGCCGGAGTGGCCGGGAAGGAGCCCGAGCCGTTGCCGGTCCCGTTGGACGACAGGGAGTCGGGGCGGGAGGAGGGCACCGGCTGGGCGCCCACGCCCAGGATGCTCATCACGTCGGCCGTCGGCGCCGCGAACGTCATGGTCCGCTGGTCCGCCATGTCCGCCTGGGCCGGAGTGGCGCGCTTGGCCGGCTCGACCAGGTCGGCGAGGTTGGCGGCCGCGGCGGCCGGCTGGCGCTGCGGCAGGGGGGACTGGACGGTGGTCGCGTTGGGGTCGGCCGAGGCGGCGGCGGGCTGCGCGGCGCGCTCCTGGCGCTTGGCGGCGGGTCGCTCGGCGGGTCGCTCGGTGGGCCGCTCGCGCTCGACGGGGCGGGAGGCGCCCTTCCTGGCCGCCACGGTGCCACCAGCGCCGAAGCCGCCCTCTTCCGCGTCGCTGCGGATGTTGGCCCAGAACTCCTCGTCCTCGTCGTCGGAGGTCGGGTTGCCCCACTCGTCGACGCCACGCCTGCCACGCTGACCGGTGCGGACCGGTTTGGGCTCGCGCTCGCCGATGGGGCTGAAGTCGGGGCTGAAGTTGGTCATGCGAGGCTCGTGCGAGGCGAACTCGTCAGTGGACCGCGTCTGGGTCCGCTCCTCCTTCTCGGCCATCTCCTTCAGCCGTTCCGGAGGCAGAGAGCTCTCCCTGCGGCTCATCGAACGCATGCCCAGTGCCACGACGACGAGCACGAGGAGCACGACGGCGACCAGGCTGACTACGACCGCGATCATTGCACCACCCTCAAAGCCATGGCCTCCCTTCGGCACCGGTGAGATCGCGCGGCCATCGACGCGACCTGCCCCCTTTGATCACCAGTACCTAACAATTGGATCTGATTGTGTCGGACCACTATGAGCGTTGTCACACCCTACGTGAAGAATTGGTACACCGTATTACCTGCTGTGTTCGGGGTCTCACTGGATGTTGACCGCCGTGAGTCTGCCCCGGGCGATGGTCTTGTTGGCGATGTCCTTGAGGATGTCGGGGAGCCCGCCATCCTTCGGGACGACCACCTTGTCGTTCAGCGTGTAGACGGTGAAGCGGTAGGTGCCGGGGTCCTTGCAGGGAGGGTCGTAGCCCACCTTGCCACTGGTCACCTTCGCCTGGCCGGAGCCTGCGGGAGGCTCGGCCGCGGCGTTGGGCCCCAGCTCCGTCGTGGTCGCCGGGATGTTGTAGAGCACCCAGTTGACGGCCGACTCCGACGATGTGTGCGAGTCGACCACGATCGCGATCGACTTCGCCTGGGTCAGCGGCTGGCTCGACCAGCGCAGCGGCGGGCTGCCCTGGTCGCCTCGGCAGGAGAACTCGGCGGGCAGCGGCTTGCCCTCGCGCAGCTCCGGGCTCGAGACGTTGATCTGCGAGATGTCCTGGGCCTGGGATCTACCGATGAGGCTGCCGCAACCTGCCGACGCGAGCGCGGCGGTCACCACCGTCACAGTGACGGTGATGTGTCGCATGCGTGATGCCGCGTTACACAGCCCCATGCCGGATGATGCTACGCGGCTCACGGCGATGCGCAGACCGTTTCTCGATGGTCGGTCCTCGGTAAAGGATCCGAAACGAGGCAGAATCATGGGATCCGGGTAGTGAGCTTGAACACATCTCTGTCCTTGCCGATGGCGGGGACGTGAATGGCGCCGTACTGGCGGACCCTTTGTGGCCTGCTGGTTCGCCGCGGCCGGACTTCTGGCGGGATCTCGTACGGTGCCCTGACAAAACGGACATCGGGTTCGGTCGCCGCCCTTCAGCTCCGTCCGCAAAAATCATGCGCGAGTGCCCGGAGTCGGAGCCTCCGGATCCGGGCCGCCCGGCGACAGATCGCCTTCGGCGGTTCGCGCCCTAAGCTGGCCTTGTGACGTCAATTGGCCCGCTGCGCGATCCGGCGAACCGCGTCTCCCCCAAGGCCGTCCGCCTCTGGCTGCTGGAGTCACTGATCGCCTTCGTGCTCTTCCTCGGCGGCTCGCTCCTGGTGGCGCGGTGGGTCGGCGGGAGCGGATGGTCGTGGGTGCCCGGCTGGTTCGCGGAGCACTCCTGGCTGCTGCCCGGCGCGGTCGTGGTCCTGATGGGACCGTTCCTGGTGGCCGAGCCCTTCATACGGTACGCCGTGCATCGCTGGGAGCTCTCTGGGGACGTCGTCTACGCCAGGTCGGGCTTCCTGACCAGGGAGTGGGTGTTCGTGCCCGTGAGCCGCATCCAGACGGTCGACAAGGCGCAGGGCTGGATCGAACGGATGCTCGGGCTGGCCACCCTGGAGATCCGCACGGCGTCCCACGCGGGCTCCTCGACGATCAAGGGCCTCGACCACCATGTCGCGGCCGGGCTGGCCGAGCAGCTCGCGCACCGCGCCGAAGCCCTCAGGGACGACGCCACATGACCGGCCCCGTCCCGCCACAGGGCGACGGCGCCCCGCACCCCGGCCCCGTCCCGCCACAGGGCGACGGCGCCGCGCATGCCGGCCCCGTCCCGCCACAGGGAGACGGCGCCGCGCACGCCGGCCCCGAGCCGCACGCCGACCCCGAGCCGCGGGGCGAGGCTCCGCCGCAGAGCGCCCCTCCGGCGCGCGCGCCGCTGCGGCTGCACCCGAAGGTGCTGCTCATCGATCCCGTACGCATGCTGCCCTCGCTCCTGCTGCCCCTCGTCGGCGTGCTCTTCGTGGGCGGTTTCTCGGCCAGGTCGTACATCTGGGCGGCGCTCGGCGTGGCGGGCACCGTGGCGTTCGCCGTCGTCAGGTGGGCCACCTTCACCTACGAGATCGCCGGCGACCGGCTGGAGACCAAGCGCTCGCTGATCAGCCGCTCGGTCCGCACCATCCCGCTGGAGCGGATCCGCGGCGTCGACGTGTCCACGCCGCCCATGCACCGCCTGCTCGGGCTGGCCGTACTCAAGATCGACACGGGCGCGAGCGGGGACGACGAGGAGGCCGAGCTCGACGGGGTCACGCTGCAGGAGGCCGAACGGCTCAAGTCGGTGCTCCTGCGGCGCGCGGCCCGGCCCGAGGCGCACGTGCCCCACCTGGCGACGCCCCAGGAGCGGGTGATCGTCAGCGTGCCGCGCAGGTGGCTGCTGTACGGGCCGCTGTCGGGCGCGTACCTGCTCACCCCCTTCGCGCTCGCCGGCGGCGCCATCGGGCTGGCGTTCCAGTGGGGCGACGACCTGGGGCTCGACCAGGACGCCGCCTGGAGCGCGGGGGAGTGGCTGTGGGGCCATCCCTACCTGCTGCTGGTCGCAGTGCTGCTGCTCGTGGTGGCGATGCCGTTCGTGGGCGGGCTGATGTACGCCATCTTCAACTGGGACTTCCGGCTCAAGCGCCGCGACGGCTACCTGGTGGCCGAGCGCGGTCTGATCAACCGGCGCAGCGTGTCACTGGAGTCCGCCCGCGTACGCGGCTACGAGACCGTGGACGGCCTCGCCGAGCGGTGGGCCGGGGTCGTACGTGTCTGGGCCATCGTGACGGGGCTGGGCGATTCCGAGACGCGCGGGCAACTCCTGCCCGACGTGCCCCGGCCCGTGGCGTACCAGGTGACCGGAGAGGCCATCGGCCCCTACCTGGCCCCCCTCCGCCCCCACCCGCCCGTGGCGCGCAACCGCCGCCTGTTCCGCGCCGTCTTCCCGTGGGCCGCGCTCGCGGTGGCGACCATCCTCGCGGCCTGGGCCACGGGGATGACGCTGTGGTGGGTGCTGCTGGTGCCGGCGCTGCTGCTGGCCGGGGCCGGGATCCCGCTGGGCCTCGACCGGTACGCCTCGCTGGGGCACGGCTACGACGGGGTGCGACTGGCGGTGCGCTCCGGGTCGCTCCGGCGTTCCCAGGCCGTGGTCGAACGCCGGGCCGTGGTGGGATGGCGGCTGCGGCAGACGTGGTTCCAGCGGCGGGCGGGGGTGCTCACGCTGATCGCGGGAGTCGGGGCCGGCAAGGGCGGTTACTCGGCGATCGACGTGTCGGAGGCTCAGGGGGCGGCGTTTCCCGCGGAGGTGACGCCGGACTGGCTCGCCCCCTTCCTCAAGCCCCCGACCCCGCCCGCACCCTGACGCCTTCCGCGGGCCCTGAACGGCGTCCAAAGGCCGACTTCGCGGGACTTCTGGAAGGCCGCGCGGCTGGCTCCTCCTCGGACCTCGGCAGTCACGTGCAGGCGTCCCGTGCGCGGTTTCGACGGTTGCCTGGCCTGCAGGCTGTCCCTCTCCTCGGGCCTCGAAGGGCGCCTGGGCGCGTCCCTTGCGCGGGTTTCGATGGCCACCCGCAAGCCGACTCTCTCCGGGACCTCGGCGGCAGCCCGCAGGCCGACCCTTCCTCGGCCCTCGCGAATCGCCCACAGCCTGACCCCTTGTCGAGTCCGGATCGGCGTGCGCAGGCTGACCGGCCTGTCCGGCATGGCCACCACCGCGGCCGATCTCTGCGGTGGCGGCCCTGACGGCGGCCGTGGGCTGGTGAATCCGGTCCTGGCGGCGGTTCTGACGACGGCCGCAGATGGTCGGAAGCGGGTTTTGGCGCGGTGGCTGCCGGCTGGGTGCGCGGTCAGTCCTGGCGGCGGGCGCCGAACATGATCTCGTCCCAGGTCGGGACCGAAGCCCTGCGTCCCCTCGAGCCCTTGCGCGCCTGGCGGGCGGCCGGGGCGGGCGGCGGGGACGGCACGGGCACGGCCGGCTCCTCCTTTGCCGCTGCCTTGCCCGAACGCGCCGCCGGGACCGCAGGCTTGGGCTTGGGAGCGGGCGCCGGCGGCTTGGCCTCCTTGGCAGCCGGGGCCTCCTCAGCAGCCGGGGCTTCCTCGGCAGCCTGGGATTGGGCAGGCTCGGGCTCCTGGGCGGGCTCGCTCTCCTGAGCGGGCTCGCTCTCCTGCGCAGGCTGCTCGGCCTTGGGCGGCTGGGCCTCCGACGCCGCCGGCCGGGTGGTGCTCTCGGACTCCGGCGCGGCGGGCTGTGCGGGGCTCTCCGGCTGTGGCTTGGCGTCCGGTACGGTCTGGGCCGTCGCCTTGTCCTCCGGTGCGGTCGCCGTCGGCTCAGACGAGACCGGGCTGGTCACGACCTCTGCAGCCTTGGCCGCCTCAGCCTCCACGACAGCGGGCGTCTGAACGTCCGCGGCGTCCGCCTTCTGAGCGTCCCCGGTGCCGGGCGCCTGGGTGTCCGCGGCAGTGGGCGACGTGGCGTCCGCTCCGGCAGCCGCCTTGGCGTCCGAGGCGTCGGGCGTGTCGGCCTGCGCGGTGGCGGTGGTCGCCGCACTCGCTTCCGCCGATGCGGGCGTCGCGGTGCCGGGGGTCGTCGTGGAGTCCGGTCCCGTGACGTCGCCGGACACGGCGGTGGGTGCGGCGGCGGCCTCCGGAGCGGACTCGGCGTTCGCGGGCGAGGCCACGTCCGGCTCGGCGTTTGCCGTGGGTTCGGCGGTGGCCGCGAGCTCAGCAGCTGCTGGGGACTCGGCGCTTGCAACAGCCTCGCCGGTGACTGCGGACTCGGCACTTGCCGTGGGCTCGGCACTTGCCACGGGCTCGGCGGTGGCCGTGGGCTCGGCGCTTGCCACCGGTTCGGCGGTGGCCGTGGGCTCGGCGGATGCCGCCGGTGTCACGGGCTTGGCGGTGGCTGCAGGCTCGGCGCTTGCCGTGGATTCGGCGGTGGCTGTGGGCTCGGCGGATGCCGCCGGTGCGGCGGGCTCGGTTGAGGGCACGGCAGGGGCGACCGGGGCGGTGGCGGGCTCGGCAGGTGCTGAGATGGCGCCCTGCTGGCCGACCGTCTCCGGGCCGGCACCCTGAACCGACTCGGTGGCCGCTTCCGGTGCGGAAGGCGACTCCACCGCAACGGGTGCCTGGGCCACGGCCTCCGCCTGAGCGGGCGTCTGAGCACTGACCTCTGCCTGGGCAGGCCCCTGGGTGGTGGTCTCTGCCTGAGCGGGCGTCTGGGCACTGGCTTCTGCCTGGGCGGGCGTCTGCGCGGTGCTCTCTGCCTGAGCGGGCGTCTGGGCACTGGTCTCTGCCTGGGCGGGCGTCTGAGCGGTGGCCTCTGGCTGAGCGGGTGCCTGGGTGGCGGCCTCTGCCTGGGCAGGAGGCTGCGTGGTCGCGGCGGCCTGCTGCTGGCCCGGAGCCTGGACAGGCCCCGGCTCGCGGGCGACGAAGGGGTCCCGGGCGGGCGGCTCCTCGGCGGCGGGCGGCGGAGCCGTGCGGGAGTCCGGGAACGACGGCGAGGCCGGAGACGACGGCGAGACCGGAGACGACGGCGCGGACGGCGACAAGGGGGAGGACGGCGGTGTGGGGGTGGGGGCCGGGTCGGTGGCGGGGGCGTGGATCGCGTCCGGGTCGTGGTCGCCCGGACGGCCGGAGCCGAAGTCGGGCAGCCACGTCGACGACCCGCCGCGGCGGGACGAGGTGTCGCCCGGACGGGCGTAGCCGGTCTCACGCGCAGGAGGCTCCTGGCGGAAGGGCTCGCGGGACGGCGGCTCGTCCCACTGGACGGCATCCCTGGAGAGGTCGCGCCGCAGCGAGGACGCAGCGTCCTGGCGCTCGTCGGTGTCGTGCGCGTCGAACGACGACTCCCTGGCGGCAGGGGCGGGGCGGTCGAAGGGCGGCGAGGCGTCCTGGGCGCGGCCGTACGCCGGATCCGACGACCTCGGCGGCGGGTTGTAGCCGACCGCAGGCTCCTCGGCGGTCTCGCGGCGCACCACCGAAGGCACGGAGGTGAGCGGCGGCACCGGCTGCAGCTTGGCCACCCGCGGCGTGAACGGTGTCACCGTGGTGTCCTCCACCACGGTCGGCTCGGGGTCGAAGTCGGCCGACGACAGCCGCATGGCCTCGTCGTCGTGGGGCGTCACGTGGCGCTTGCGCGGGTCGAAGAGCCACTCGGCGTGGCGCGTGTGACCGTTCCACACGTAGCCGAGCTTGACCCGCCACAGCCCGTCGTCGCGCTTGGCGGAGTCCCAGTCGATCTCGTCCGTGGGCACGCCCCGCCTGGTCAGGCGCTCCGCCACGAGCTCACCGAGGGTGGGCCCTGGAGCCGACTCCCCGGGCATGCGTACGGCCACGCGCTGCGCCTGCTGGGCGACGTACTCGCGCTCCTGGAGGACCGGGCCCTCGAACCAGCGGACACGTTCGACCGGGATCCCGGCGGTCGCGGCGATTTCCTCCGCCGTCTCTCCGGCACGGATACGTGCCTGGATCTCCTTGGGACGCAACGGGCTCTCCACTTCGATCTCGTACTGACCGAGACGGGAGAAATTGCCGCGGACGGCAGCACGGAGCCGGTCGTCCACGGGAAGCGTGAAGCGCGTACCTCGCCCGGCAGTAGCCAGCACGAGATAGGTGCCGTCCTCACTCACCGCGACGAGTCGGAGCTCCTGCATGCGAGTCCCTTCGTCAGCGTCGCCATTCTTCCCCCGGACCCTTGAGTCTCTCGCGTGTGCCGGTTGCCTGCCAGCACCGTACCCGGCATGTCCGAACATCGCCTTCCTGGGATACTCCCGGGACGGTGTGACGCCGGTCACATTCGTAAGATCCATCACTCTAGAGCCCGCCGTTGCGTATTTGGAGGCTAGATGCCGCCGACGGGTTCTGGCGAATCGCGTTGCCCCGGACGACGGAGACGCCCGACCGCAGCAGCGCCCGTACGGCCGCGTCGAGCGCGGGGGAGCCGGAGCCGTCGAGGGACAGGTGGGCGACGGACGGGCCGCGCGCGTGTCTGTGGATCCAGTCCAGCCCCGCCAGGACGTCCGCCAGGGTGGCCGAGCCGCCGCAGCCGAGCACCCGTACCGAGGCGATCCGGGCGCTGGGCGCCGCGGTGTGGACGCGCCTGGCGACCTCCGTGCCGTGGCCGAGGCAGTCGTGCCCGGTGCCGCCGGTGGCGTCGAAGGCGCGCCAGGCCCGGTCGCCGAACTCGGCCCTGCCCGTGTCCACGCCGCTGTCCACGACGTAGAACGTGGTGGCCGAGCGGGGGAGCGGGCGGGCCCTGCCCGCGGGCGCGGGGAGGACCTGGCGGTCGGGCTCGATCGCGCGTACCCGCGGGTCGGACCGGAGTTCGGCCAGTTCGGCGGCGGTGAGGAAGGTGGCGAATCCGGGCAGTGCCGCGGTGTAGAAGCGCCGCACCCGCCATCTCACCTCACCGACGAGGTCACGGGCGGCCGTCCGGCTGCGCGCGGTGACGATGTAGGGCCGGGTGGGCTCCGAGGGGCCGGGGCGCAGAGCGAGTCCGGAGGCGGGCGTCATGGCGAGAGGCACGGCGGTCGTGGCGGCCGTGGCCACGGCCGCGGCGAGGTACACGGAGGGCAGGGTGAGTCGTCGGGGCACGAGTTACGAGAATGCCCGTCCCACGGCCGCGGGGATGCCGGGACACGCTTCCGGGGAAGCTTCTTTACCGAAGGCCCGTGGTCCCAGAAGGTTTGCTGTCTTTGACATGCGGAGAGTAATTAAGGCCGCACGAAAAGCAACCACAAGGCGGCCGGGCCGGTCGTCTCAGGGCACGGAGATCTTTCAGGCGGTGGCCGGGTCTGTGAAGCGCCAAGCACCCGCCGCCATAGGCGGGACGGGAATCCTCGCCCTGCGCGGCGAGGTGCGGGTCAACTGATGATGCGTTAGCCGAGCACTCGATCCAGGTAGTCGTTGCCGAACAGGCGTCCTGGGTCGAGCCGGTCGCGCAGGGCCCTGAAGTCCGCGAAGCGGGGATAGACCTTGCTCAGGTACGCGGCGTCCCTGGTGTGCAGCTTGCCCCAGTGCGGCCGCCCGTCCAGCCGGGTCATGATCTCTTCCACGCCCTCGAAGTAGGCGGGGTTGGGGGTCGGCCGGTAGATGTGGCACGCGATGTACGCCGACGGCCGCCCGTACGCGGTGGAGAGCCAGGCGTCGCTGGGCGGCGTGACGCGCACCTCCACCGGAAAGGTGATCTTCCAGTCCATCCGCTCGATCAGGTCCCGCGTCTCGCGCAGCGCCTGGGCGAGACGCTCGCGCGGCACGGCGTACTCCATCTCGAGGAAGCGCACGTCCCGCCGCGCCGTGAAGATCTTGTACGAGGTGTCGACCGACTCCGAGTCCCCGAGCGCCGCCGCGCTGACGGCGTTGATCCGCGGGATCAGATCGGGGGAGCGTGCGCCGATGGCGCAGGCCGCGCCGAAGACGGTGTTCTCCAGGAACACGTTGTCCAGCCAGTGCCTGAACGCGCCCGGCGGGCGGGCCGGGCCCGCGCTGCGGTTGTTGGTCTTGACCAGGCAGGCGTCGGTGTGCGGCAGCCAGAAGAAGTCGAGGTGCTCGTTCTCGGAGGTCAGCGCGTCGAGGGAGCCGAGGATCTCGCCGAGCGGCAGCTTGCGCCGCCGGTTGTGCAGCAGGAACGCGGGCTCCACCCGGAAGGTGACGGCCGTCAGCACGCCGAGCGCCCCCAGCCCGACCCTGGCCGCGTCGAACAGGTCCTCGCCGGGACCGACGGTCTCCACGGAGCCGTCGGCCAGCACCAGCTCCAGCTCGACGACCTGGTCCGCGAGGCCGCCGCTGTCGCGCCCGGTGCCGTGCGTGCCGGTCTGGATCGCGCCCGCGACGGTCTGCTCGGTGATGTCGCCCATGTTCGCCAGGGCCAGGCCGCGCTCGTCGAGCAGCTCGTTCAGCACGCGGAGCGGGGTGCCCGCCAGCACGGTGACACGATCGCCGGCCGATGACCTGATGCCGGTGAGCTCGCCGGGGCGCAGCATGATCCCGTCGGTGAGGGCCACCCCGGTGAAGGAGTGGCCCGTGCCGACCATGCGGACCCGCCGCCCTGAGGCGGCGGCGTCCCGCACGGCGCGTACGACGTCCTCGACGGAGGCGGGCATGCGCACCTCCGCAGGGGTGGCCGACTGGTTGCGCGCCCAGTTCGCGAACGCCATGCGCACCCCTTCAGAGCGTCGTTCGATTAGACGCGAACGATACTCACTTCTCCCAGCCGGCGGGAACCGGGAAGATGTCGCCCGGCTGGAGGTTCTCGCCTTCTCCCTTGAGCACCTCGGACACCGTCACCAGGTGGTAGCCCTTCTTCTGCAGGGTCTTGATCAGGGAGGGCATGCCGTCGACGGTCTGCTTCACCCAGTCGTGCATGAGGATGATGCCGTTGGGCTGGGCGACCTCGAGCGTCTTCTTCTGAATGGCCTCGACGTTCTTGGTCTTCCAGTCCTCAGAACCGGCGGTCCAGAGGATCATCGGCATGCCGAACTCGGTGGCGATGTCGGAGACCTGCAGGTCGGCGAGTCCGTACGGCGGCCGCAGCAGCTTGGGCTCGACGCCCGCGGCCTTCTTCACCGCGTCCTGGGTCTTCTGGATCTCGGTCCTGATGGTGTCGGCCTCGGACTTGGTGAAGTCGGGGTGGCTGTAGCTGTGGTTGCCGAGCTCGTGGCCCTCGGCGGCCATCCGCTTGACGAACGCGGGACGGCTCTTGACGTACTGGCCCTCGAGGAAGAACGTCGCCTTCGCGTCGTACTTCTTCAGTGTGTCGAGCAGCGTCCCCGCGTACTTGCCCGGGCCGTCGTCGAAGGTCAGCGCGATGCACTTGACCTGCTCGCAGTCGACGGGCGCCTTCTTGGGCGTCTGTGCGAAGGCGGGCGCCGGGGCCAGCGTGACGCAGACAGCCGCGATGGCCAGAAGTGAACTGATCTTTCGGGACATAAGTAAAGCTTCCATTGTGATGGGTGTTGCGAGGGATGTCCCTGACGGTAGCGGATCAGCTCTTGGCGGGTGAAGGAGCCTCCGGAAGTCTCAGCAAACCCGAACCTGCGACTCCCACGACCGCGGCGAGGATCGCCGAGCCCCAGGAGAAGGCGAACGCGTCGGACGCGCCGAACGCCTCGGTGAGCCGCCCGCCGGCCCAGGCGCCGATCGCCACGCCGAACCCGATCGACGTCGAGATCCACGCCATCCCCTCGGTGAGCAGGGAGGGCGGCACCAGCCGCTCGGTCAGCGAGAAGCCCGTGATGAGGGTCGGCGAGATCGCGAAGCCGGCCAGGAACAGCGCACCCGCCATGATCCACGCGTCGTCGATGAACATGATCGGCACCAGCCCCACCACGAACAGCCCGAGCGCCCGGACGAACCGCCCGCGCAGCGAGATCCTCCATTGCCGCGACCCGAACCACAGCCCCGACACCATGGAGCCGCCCGCGAACGCGGCCAGCAGGAACCCGGCGGACCCCTTCACGCCGTGCTCCTCCGCGAACGCCACCGAGATCAGGTCCACGGAGCCGAACACCGAGCCCAGCGCCAGGTCGACACAGGCCAGCAGGGCGATGCCGGGGATCAGGATGGGCGTGCCCGACGCCGACCTCACCGGCTGCACGGGCGGCTGGGTGCGCCGCTGCGCCGCCAGCGCCAGGCAGCCGAGGAGCATGAAGATCAGGGCCACGACCAGCCCCGCGTACGGGTTCACGGCGGTGGCCAGCACGGTGACCAGCGCGGGCCCGGTGACGAAGACCACCTCGTCCACGACCGACTCGAAGGCGAACGCGGCGTGCAGCTTGCCCGATCCGCCGAGGAGGGCCGACCAGCGGGCCCGCACCATGGAGCCGATGGACATCGAGGTGGCGCCGACGAGCAGTCCTGAGGCGTACAGCGTCCAGTCGGGCAGCCCGAACCCGGCGCAGAGCATCAGCGAGACCAGCGCGAGCGCGTTGACGACGGAGAACGGCGGGATGACCCTGCTCTGCCCGAACCTGTCCACGAGCCGGCCCGTCAGGGGGGCGGCGACGGCGAAGGCCACGTTGGTCATGGCGGCGACCCCGCCCGCGGTGGCGTATGACGTGGTGAGCGTGGAGATCAGGAGGACGATCCCGATGCCCTGCATGGACATCGGCATGCGGCCGACGAAACCCGCCAGCACGAACCCCTTGACGCCGGGCCTGTCGAACAACCGCCGGTAAGGCCCGACCACGCTGTTTCCCCCTTACTTGAGCCAGCTAACCATTGCGCACCGTATGTCCGGATGGCAAGTGTTTTATGGGCGGAGTGGGTTAACGTGGCCCGGTGTCCGGTCTCCCCTCGTTTCGTGCGGTCATGCTCATGGTCATCGCCGTGCTCGCGGTCACGGCCGCGGCCGGCGGCGTCGTTGTGATCATGGGCGACAACCTGGTCAGAACCGTGCAGGAACCCGTACGCAGGCAGGTCTCACCGCGGCAGTCGCAGCCCGCCCCCCGTCTCGACCAGCTCGTCCCCACGGCCGAGCCGGTCAAGGAGTTCGGCAAGGGGGGACCCGGGGTGACCTCGACCCCGCCCCGCGTGCTGGCCATCGCCGCGGGCACCGTGCCCAAGAGCACCAGGTTCGCCCTCGGGGCGCTCAAGCACGTGCAGAAGGTGATCGTGGTGGACGCGGGCGCGGTCAAGGTGTCGGGCACCGGGCTCAACCTGCTGGCCGTCGATCCCGCCGACTTCCGCTCCTGGACGCCGCAGCCGGTCGCCGACCAGCCCGCCGTGTGGAGCGCGCTGGCGCGGGGCGAGCTGGTGGCCGACGCCGGCTCGATGCGCAAGTTCGGGATGATCCTGGGCGCCATGTACCAGGTGGACGGCGGGCCCAGGCTGCGCGTCGCGGCCTCGGCCACGCTCGGGCTCACGGGCGTGGACGGGCTGGTCAGCGCGGACCTGGGCAAGGCGCTGGGGTTCGCGCCGGGGGTCGCGGTGCTGCTGCACGGCAAGCCCGGCACGATCAGCGAGGCGGGGGTGCGCAAGCTGCTCGGCAAGGGCTCGCAGGTGGTCGTGCTGGACGCGGCGCACCGCACCGCCAAGCAGCCGCAGCAGCAGAAGCCGCGGACCACGGTGAACGTGGGCCGCCCCGGCAGCTACCTCGACCTGTACAGGGCCGCGGCCACCCGCTGCCCGGGGCTGTCGTGGACGGTGCTGGCGGCCATCGGGCAGGTGGAGAGCGGGCACGGGCGCAACAACGGCCCGTCCAGCGCGGGCGCGCTTGGGCCGATGCAGTTCATGCCCTCGACCTGGAAGCACTACGGCGTGGACGGCGACGGCGACGGCAAGACGGACATCTGGAGCCCGTACGACGCGGTGCCGGGCGCGGCCAACTACCTGTGCGCCAACGGCGCGGGCCAGGGCGGCGAGAAGTTGCGCAAGGCGATCTGGTTCTACAACCACTCCTGGGACTACGTGAACAAGGTCATGGGGATCGCCGAGGCGTACGCCAGGACCTACGCCTGAGGACGCCTACGGGGCGCGGGGCAGCAGGTCAGCGCGCACGGGACGGGCTCGGGCTCGTCCATCAGCTCGCGCACCATCCGGACGAAGCGCGGGTGCGTGCCCGCCGTCGCCGCCCGCTCCAGGGGCAGGCCCAGCTCGGCGGCCACCTGCCTGGCCTCCGTGTCGAGGTCGTAGACGACCTCCATGTGGTCGGAGACGAACCCGATCGGCACCAGCACGACCGAACCCGCGTCCGTCTTGCGCAGGAAGTCGCAGACGTCCGGCTCCAGCCACGGCACTTGCGGCGGGCCGCTGCGCGACTGCCAGACCAGGTCCCATGGCTCGCTGCGGCCGAGCGCCTGGCTGACCAGCTCGGCGCTCCTGCGGAGCTGCGCCTCGTACAGCCCGCCCGACGGACCGGCGGTCTCGGCCATGGAGACGGGGATGCTGTGGGCGGTGAACACCAGCCGGGCGTCGTCACGGCCGAGCCGCTCCAGCGCCGCCCGCGTGTGGTCGGCCATCGCGGCCACGAACCCCGGGTGGTCGCCGAAGTGCCGCATCTTGACCAGCTCGGGGCCGCCCTCGACGGAGATCCTGGCGATGTCCTCGTAGTACTGGCGGCAGCTCGAGTAGCCCGCGAACGCCGACGTCGCGAAGACGGCCGCCTTCCTGATCCCGTCCTCCTTCATCCGGCGCACGGTGTCCTCGCCGAACGGGTGCCAGTTGCGGTTGCCCCAGTAGACCGGCACGCCCGCCACCGGGCGCAGCGCCTCGACCAGCTCGCGGTTCTGCTGGTTGATCGGGCTGACCCCGCCGAAGCCCTGGTAGTGCTCGGCCACTTCAAGCAGCCGCTCACGCGGCACGCCCCGGCCGCGCACGACGTTCTCCAGGAACGGGATCACGTCGTCCGGCCCCTCGGGACCGCCGAACGACAGGACGAGCAGCGCGTCGTAATTTCCCACGTGACCACAGTATTCCGAAGTGCGGGCGGTCCTCGCGGCGGATCTCGGTGACCGAGCCGCCTCACGAGGTGTGGCCGTGGACGGGTAGGTTCGATGGAGTGAGCGCATTTAACGACATACGCGACTATGTGGCCATCCCTCGGGTTCTCTCGCTGAGACTCTCGCCCGACGGCTCCAGGCTGATCTCGACGGTCCAGTCACTCAACCCCGACGGCAAGTCCTTCGGCACCGCGCTCTGGGCGATCCCGGTCGACGGCGAGCCGTACCGGCTGACCCGCTCGGCCAAGGGCGAGTCCGCCGCCGTCTTCACGGACGCGGGCGACGTGCTGTTCACCTCCGCCCGCCCCGACCCCACCGTCAAGGACTCCACCGACGAGGTGCCCTCGCTCTGGCTGCTGCCCCGCGCGGGCGGTGAGGCCCGCCAGGTGGCCACGCGCCCGGGCGGCATCGGCGCGGTCCGTACGGCCGGTGACGTCGTCGTGTTCGCCGCCGACGTGCTCGACGGCGAGGAGGGGGCCGAGGAGGCCAGGCGCAAGGCCCGCAAGGACGCCGGGATCAGCGCCGTCCTGCACGAGGGCTACCCGGTCCGCTACTGGGACCACGACCTCGGCCCCGGCCGCACCCGCCTGTTCGCCGCCAGGCTCGGCGCCGACCGCCTGGAGGACGTGCGCGACCTCACCCCGGACGCGGGCGAGGCGCTGCGCGACCCCGCGTTCGAGCTGACCCCCGACGGCGCCACGGTCATCACGACCTGGCGCACGTACCTGCCGAAGGGCGAGCACCGCATCGACCTGGTGGCCGTGGACGTGGCCACGGGGGAGCGGCGCACCGTGCTCACCGAGGACCGCCACGACTACCAGAGCCCCATCGCGATCTCGCCCGACGGAACCAAGGTCGCCTGCGCGCGCGAGCGCTTCACCGGGCTGGACGTCTCGGCGCGCGTCGAGCTGTGGATCGCCGACCTCGCCACCGGCGAGGGCCGCGCGTACGCGCCCGACCTGTTCCCCGCGGACATCGAGTGGGCGCCGGACTCCTCGGCCGTCTACCTCGTGGCCGACCACCAGGGCCGCCGCCCGATCTTCCGGGTCCCGCTCGAGGGCGAGACGACCAGGCTCACCCAGGACGACGCCGCCTACGCCGGGCTCAACGTCTCCTCCGACGGCGCGTTCGTCTACGCCCTGCGCAGCGGCCTGGCTCTCGCGCCCGGGCCGGCCAGGATCGACGTCACGACCGGCGAGATCGCCGACCTGCCCTCGCCGGCGCCGCGCCCGGAGGTGCCCGGCACGCTGACCGAGATCTCCGCCACCGCCGACGACGGCGCGACGATCCGCGGCTGGCTCGCGCTCCCCGAGGGCGCCTCCGCCGACCAGCCCGCGCCCTTCCTGCTGTGGATCCACGGCGGCCCGGTCGCCTCGTGGAACGACTGGCAGTGGCGCTGGCAGGTGTGGCTCATGACCGCGCGCGGGTACGCCGTACTCATGCCGGACCCGTGCCTGTCCACCGGCTACGGGCAGGAGATGATCGACCGCGGCTGGGGCAACTGGGGCCCGCGCACCCAGGCCGACCTCGACGCGATCGTCGACGTGGCCCTGGCCAGGGACGACATCGACGGCGAGCGCATCGGCGCGATGGGCGGCTCGTACGGCGGCTACATGGCCAACTGGCTCGCCGGCCACAGCGACCGCTACAAGGCCATCGTCACCCACGCGTCCCTGTGGAACCTCGACCAGTTCGCCGGCACCACCGACGCCTCCATGTACTGGCAGCGCGAGTTCGGCGAGCCCGGCTCCGAGCGCTACACGCTCCTGTCGCCGCACCACTCCCTCGACAAGATCACCACGCCGCTCCTCGTCATCCACGGCGACAAGGACTACCGCGTGCCGATCGGCGAGGCCCTGCGGCTCTGGTGGGACCTGCAGCGCACGGAGGTCGAGTCGAAGTTCCTGTACTTCCCCGACGAGAACCACTGGATCCTCAAGCCGGGCAACGCGATCGCCTGGTACGAGACCGTGTTCGCGTTCCTGGCCCAGCACGTGCTCGGCGAGGAGTGGAAGCGCCCGGACTCGGTGGCCTGATGACGGATTTCCTGCGACTGGCCGAGGACATCGCACGCGAGGCGGGCGACATGCTGCTCGCCAAGCGGCCCACGATGTCCGAGGAGGTCGAGACCAAGTCCAGCCCCACCGACGTGGTCACCGCGCTCGACACGGCCTCGGAGGAGCTCATCCGCGAGCGCATCCTGGCCGCCAGGCCCGGTGACAGGATCCTCGGTGAGGAGGGCGGGGAGGAGCCCGGTGACTCGGACGTGCGCTGGGTGGTCGACCCGATCGACGGCACCGTCAACTTCCTGTACGGCCTGCCCGACTGGGCAGTGTCGATAGCCGTCGAGGTGCACGGCCGGGTCGTGGCCGGGGTCGTCAACGTGCCCACGCGCGGCGAGGTCTACACCGCGGCCCTCGGCGAGGGCGCCTGGCTCGGCGGTGAGCGGCTGCGCTGCAACACCGGGGTGCCGCTCGCGCAGGCGCTGGTGGCGACCGGCTTCGGCTACTCGGTGGCCAAACGCGCGGTCCAGGGCCAGGTCGTCGCGGCGGTGCTGCCCCGGGTGCGCGACATCAGGCGCGGCGGCTCGTGCGCGATCGACCTGTGCTCGCTCGCGGCCGGCCGCGTGGACGCCTACTACGAGCGCGGCATCAACCCGTGGGACTTCGGCGCGGCCGGCCTGGTGGCGACCGAGTCGGGGGCCCGCCTCGAAGGGCTGCACGGCAAGCCGGTCAGCCCGGAGTTCGCGCTGTGCGCGGCGCCGGGCCTCTTCGAGGAGCTGCACGACCTGCTGGCGCCGCTCGACCCGGAACGCGACGCCTGACACCGCTCGGTGAAACGCGAAACGGCCGGAGCCCCGGGCTCCGGCCGTTTTCGCGTGGCTAGCGCGGCAACGGGATGCCGTGATCGTCGGCCAGCCGCCGTAGGTCCTCGATCTCGGCGGTGAGCGTGTCGGCGAGGTAGTCGTCGCCGCTGCTGCGGGCCTCCCGAAGGCCCTTATAAGCCTGGTCGAGGCGGTGTTCGATCGTGGTCGTGAACTCGCCCATCTCACCTTCTCTCTGGGGTCCGTTCCGTGCCTGGGGCGAAGTACGCCGCATTGCCGGGAAATGGGTGTCCCGCAGGCATACCCCGGCTTGTCGCTCCCCGAAACATGAATTTCTGTCTCCCGTGCCTGACCACGGGGTCACTCACCCCTGAACATGGCTTACCGTGCGCTTATCGACACTGTGAGCAGAATGAGTGACCACAATCGGAGAGAGGTGCATCAGGCGTGCGGGTGCTGGTGGTTGAGGATGAGCGGGTGCTCGCCGACGCGATCGCTACCGGGCTGCGGCGCGAGGCCATGGCGGTCGACGTCGCCTACGACGGGGGCGGCGCCCTCGAGCGGACCTCGTACATCGACTACGACGTGATCGTGCTGGACCGCGACCTGCCGGTCGTCCACGGCGACGAGGTGTGCCGCCGGCTGGTGGAGCAGCGGACCGCCTCACGGATCCTGATGCTGACCGCGTCGGGCGACGTGGACGACAAGGTGGAGGGGCTCGGCCTGGGCGCCGACGACTACCTGGCCAAGCCGTTCGTGTTCATCGAGCTGGTCGCCAGGGTGCGCGCGCTCGGCCGCCGCTCCGCCCCCGCCCTGCCGCCCGTCCTGGAGCGCGCCGGCATCCGGCTCGACCCGGGCAAGCGGCTGGTGGAGCGCGACGGTAAGGAGGTCGTGCTGACCAAGAAGGAGTTCGCGGTGCTCGAGGAGCTGATGCGGGCCGAAGGCGCCGTGGTCAGCCAGGAGGACCTGCTGGACAAGGCGTGGGACGAGAACATCGACCCGTTCACGAACGTGGTCCGCGTGACCATGATGACGCTGCGGAAGAAGCTGGGCGAGCCTCAGGTGATCGAGACTGTGCCCGGGGTTGGGTACAAACTGTGACAGACAGGCCAGAGCGCGAAGCCGGGCCGACGCATCCGATGATCAGCCCGCATTCGGCGAGGAAGGCGACGCGCGTCCAGGAGGCGCCGCCGCCCAGCGGGCCGCCCGTCTGGGACGGCCCGCCACCGCCAGGGCTGGCGCCGGTCCAGCGCACGGCGATGGGGCGGATGAAGGAGCTGCACGGGAAGGTCAGCATTCGGTGGCGGCTGACGCTCACCTACGGCGCGCTCGTCTTCGTGGCGTCCGCGGTGCTGCTCTTCTCGGTCTACTCGATCGTCGCCCAGGCCATCGACAACACCTGGCCGACGCTCAACGTCGAGTCCATTCAGGCCCAGCTCCTCTGGCAGGACGCGCAGCAGCAGGCCGTGACGGCCGCCCAGAACGCGTTGCTGCGCAACTCCTTGATGGCGCTGGTCGGCGTGGGCATCCTGTCGCTCATCATCGGCTACTTCGTCGCCGACCGGGCACTGCGGCCGGTGGCCAAGATGACCGCCACGGCGCGCAAGCTCTCCGAGAGCACGCTCGCCCACCAGCGCATCGCCCTCGAAGGCCCCAATGACGAGCTGAAGGAGCTGGCCGACACCTTCGACGCCATGCTCACCCGCCTCAACGTCGCCTTCGACACCCAGCGCAGATTCGTGGCCAACGCCTCCCACGAGTTGCGCACCCCGCTCACGATCAACCGTACGGTCCTCGAGATCGCCCTCTCCGATCCCGAGGCGTCCGAGGATCTCAAAGCGCTCGGCCGTACCCTCCTCGAGGTCAACGCGCGTAACGAGAAACTCATCGAGGGGCTGCTGTTGCTGGCGAGAAGCGAGCGCGAGCTCGCCGTGCGCAAGCCGCTCGACGTTCAGGAGGTCGCCCAGACGGCCGTGGAACAGGTGCAGCCATTCGCCCAGGAACACGGGGTCACGGTGACGACCGATCTGGTCAGCGCGCCTACCATAGGCGATCCCGTGCTGCTGGAGCGGTCCGTCAGCAACCTGCTGGAGAACGCGGTCAAGTACAACATTCCCGAAAACGGAAAAGTCTGGATCCGGACGGGAATGGTGGACGGTGCCTTGGTTGTTCAGGTGGCCAACACGGGGCAGCATGTCCCGGCGTACGAGGTGAACAGCCTGTTCGAGCCGTTCAGGAGGCTCCATGCGGACCGCGTGGAATCAGCCAAGGGGGCAGGGCTCGGGCTGTCCATCGTTCGTGCGGTGGTGCAGGCGCACGGTGGGGATGTGACTGCCGTGCCGCGCGATGGTGGAGGGCTGGTCGTGACCATTCGGCTACCAAGACGCTGAGGCTCGTGTTGCTCCGGTGCGTTCATCCGCGTGTTGATGTACGGGGGGCGTCTCGTTCTGGCCACACATGTGGTTGGATGTGCCGTCGAACACGGTGGTGCATGGCGCCAAGGCTGTGGGTTTCGCCATATTTGGCTAACCATTGCCGACGGCAGCAGGCACTGACGTGTTGGGAGGTTCGTTGTCTGTTCCCGCGGGGTACCGATGGGAAATCTCCCCGACGGAACGGGCACAAGATGGGCTTCCTGGACGTTAGAAGACGCGCGATGAGCGCGAAGACATATAGCTGAGGGGGATGGAGTAAGCACAATGGCTACCGACTACGACAGCCCGCGCAAGACGGACGACGACCTGGGTGAGGACAGCCTCCAGGAGCTGCAGGCGCGTCGCACGGACAAGTCGTCGGGCAGCATCGACATCGACGAGACCGACCTGGCCGAGTCGCTCGAGCTGCCCGGTGCTGACTTGTCGAACGAAGAGCTCTCCCTGCGGGTCATTCCCCGCCAGGCCGACGAGTTCACCTGCTCGCGCTGCTTCCTGGTGCACCACCGGAGCCAGCTGGCCTCCGAGAAGAACGGCCAGCAGGTCTGCCGGGAGTGCGCCGCCTGATCGACTGGAGCGAAATGCTCGGGGTAAGGACACGTACCGGCCCTGAGCGGTCGCGACCATGAGGACGGAGGCATCGCGTGGCCCAGCCTGAGAAGGACAAGCACACGGAGAATGAGGTCGCCGGCCCCGACAACGAGGTCGGCGAACTCGTAGGCAAGCTCACGGCACCCGGCGAGCTGGAGCCGGCCGAGCGGCGCAGGCTGCTCGGCCGACTAGCCCAGGCCCTGGGCAACGGGGCCAAGAAGGCGCGAGCCAACGGCTCGGACCGGGGACGCTGGCTGGCCGACGTCTTCCTCAACATCGCGCCCCGCATCCCCATCAGGGACCTGCACACCCTTTCCGAGCACCACCACGGCCTGACCGGCGAGCAACTCGCCGACGATCTTGTACGCACCGCCCAGAAGGCCACGATGGCCGTCGGGGCCATCGGCGGAGCGCTCGCCGCGGCGGAGTTCGCCGCACCGCCCCTTCTGCTCTCAGCCCCCGCGCAGCTCGTCGCCGAGACGATCGTGGTCGCCGCCATCGAGGTCAAGCTCCTGGCCGAGCTGCACGAGGTCTACGGTGTCCGCGTCCAGGGCTCCGGCGCCCAGCGCGCGGTCGCCTTCACGGCCGCCTGGGCCAAGCAACGTGGCATCGACCCCCTCGCGCCCACGTCCGTCTCCCTCGCGCTCGGCGCGGCCACCAAGACGGCCCTGCGCAACCGCCTCCTCCGGACGCTCGGCCGCCACCTGACCACGCTCGGCCCCTTCCTCACGGGGGCGATCGCGGGCGGCGCGCTCAACCGGATGGCCACCAAGAAGCTTGGCGACGCCGTACGCAATGACCTGCGCATCAAGCAGCCGGCCGTGCCTCCCGCACCTGACAGGCGACGCCCCGAGTTAGACGCGTAGGCCGCTGAAGGTCATCTTGAGCAGCGCGTCGGCCAGGTCGTCCGCCGAGGCGCCGCGCGCCGGTTGATACCACTCGGTGATCGAGTTCACCGTCCCGAACAGCAGCCGGGTGACCAGGGCCGGGTCCACGTCCGGCCGGATGCTCCCCTCCGCCGCCGCCTCCTTGACCAGGAGGCTGATGAACTTGTCGAACTCCCGCCGCCGCTCCAGCGCCGCCTGCTCGGTGCCGCTGTTGCCGCGCACCCGCAGCAGCAGCGTCACGTACGGGAGCCGGTCGACGAGGATCCGCACGCTCTGCCGTACGGTCCACTCCAGCCGGTCGATCGCGGGACCAGAGGCGGCCCGCTCGTCGGCCACCACCGCGAACAGCCCGTCGAGCGCCCGGTCGAGCGCCCGCGCCAGCAGCTGCTCCTTGCCCGGCACGTGGTAGTAGATGGCCGACTTGGTGACGCCGAGCGCCCTCGCGAGATCCTCCATGCTCGTCCCGTCGTAGCCGCGCTCGTTGAAGACGCCGACGGCGATGGCCAGCACGGACTCCGGATCGTGTCCGCGTTTGCGCTGACGGGTGGGGGTCGGAGGGGCCATGCGCTAATTATCCCGCTTGTCGATGACTCGTTTGAGCTTGCCTACCGAGCGCTCCAGCGTCTCCGGCTCCACGACCTCGACCTCCACGCTCACGCCGACGGTCTCCTTGACGGCCTTGCGCAGGCTCTCGCCGGCCTCCGGACCACCCGCGAAGCCCGGCCGGGCCTCGACCCGCACCGTCATCACATCCAGCCGCTGCGGGCGCGTCAGGTGGAGCTGGAAGTGCGGTGACAGGCCCTCGGTGCGCAGCACGAGCTCCTCGATCTGGGTCGGGAACACGTTCACGCCGCGCAGGATGATCATGTCGTCCGTACGGCCCGTCACCTTCTCCATGCGCCGGAACGCGGGCCGGGCGGTGCCGGGCAGCAGCCTGGTCAGGTCGCCCGTACGGTAGCGGATGACCGGCATGGCCTCCTTGGTGAGGCTGGTGAAGACCAGCTCGCCCGCCTCCGCCGGCTCGCCGGTGAAGGGATCGACCGTCTCCGGGTAGAAGTGGTCCTCCCAGACGTGCAGGCCGTCCTTGCTCTCGACGCACTCGCTCGCCACGCCGGGGCCGATCACCTCGGACAGGCCGTAGATGTCCACGGCGTGCAGGTCGAAGCGCTCCTCGAGCTCCTCACGCATCCGCTCGGTCCACGGCTCGGCGCCGAAGATCCCGATCCGCGGGGACGACGCGCGGGGGTCCAGCCCCTGCCGCTCGAACTCGTCCAGCAGGGCCAGCATATACGACGGCGTGATCATGACGATGTCGGGCCGTAGGTCCGTGATGAGCTGGACCTGGCGGGGCGTCATGCCGCCCGAGACCGGCACTACCGTGCAGCCCAGCCGCTCGGCCCCGTAATGCGCGCCCAGACCGCCGGTGAACAGGCCGTACCCGTAGGCCACGTGGACGATGTCGCCGGGGCGGCCGCCGGCGGCGCGGATCGAGCGGGCCATGACGTCCGCCCAGACGTCGACGTCGTGCCGGGTGTAGCCCACGACGGTCTGCCTGCCCGTGGTGCCGCTGGAGGCGTGGATCCTGAGCACCTGCTCGCGCGGAACGGCGAACATGCCGAACGGATAGCAGTCGCGGAGATCCTGTTTCGTGGTGAACGGAAATGCCGCCAGATCGCCGAGCTCTTTGCAGTCGCTCGGATGAACGCCCGCAGTATCGAATTTTTGCCGATAAATCGGGACATTTTGGTAAGCGTGACTAAGTGTCCGTTGGACTCGGTCGAGCTGGAGCGATATCAGCTCGTCGCGGGAGATCCGCTCAACGGGATCAAGCTCGTCCGGCGCGGGGGATTCGCCGAGTCTCACGCAAGTCTCCCTTGTCAACTGACCGAATGTTCGGTAAACACTTCACCGTCCAGACTTATCCCTGTCAAGAGGGTGAACACCATGTTCGAGCAGCACCGCGAGACTCTGGAGAAGGCGCTGTCCGCCATCGCCGAGCGGGGATACTGGAGCGCTTTCCCCGAGTCGCCGAGTCCCCGCGTTTATGGCGAGGGGACGGCCGAGCGGGGCAAGGAGGCGTTCGAGTCCTGCCTCGGCAAGCCGTTCCCCCTCGACCAGCCGGGCACCGGCTCCTGGATCGGGGCGGAGCGCTCGCCGTACGGGATCGACCTCGGCGTCACCTACCCGGAGCCGCTCGTGGACGACCTGATCGCGGCGGCTAAGGCGGCGCTGCCGGCCTGGCGGGACGCCGGGCCGGAGGCCCGCGCGCTGGCCTGCGTGGAGATCGTCCACCGGATCAACCGGCGCAGCTTCGAGCTGGCCAACGCGGTGCAGCACACGACCGGGCAGGCGTTCGTGATGGCCTTCCAGGCGGGCGGGCCGCACGCGCAGGACCGCGCGCTCGAGGCCGTCGCGTACGGCTACGCCGCCATGACCTCCTCGGCCGCGGCGGCCCGCTGGGAGAAGCCGGCCAAGGGCGACCCGCTCGTCATGGACAAGCGCTTCACGGCCGTCCCCAGGGGCGTCGCGCTGGTGATCGGCTGCAACACGTTCCCCACCTGGAACGCGTACCCGGGGCTGTTCGCCTCGCTCGTCACCGGCAACCCGGTGATCGTCAAGCCGCACCCGCGCGCGGTGCTGCCGCTCGCGATCACCGTGCAGATCGCCCGCGAGGTGCTGGCCGAGGCGGGCTTCGACCCCGCGCTGGTCACGCTGGCAGTGGAGGAGGGCCGGGGGCTGGCCAAGACGCTCGCCACGCATCCCGACATCCGCGTCGTCGACTTCACCGGCTCGACCGAGTTCGGCGACTGGCTGGAGGAGAACGCCCGCCAGGCGCTCGTGCACACCGAGAAGGCGGGGGTCAACACGATCGTCGTCGACTCCACCGACTCGTGGCGCGGCATGCTGGGCAACCTGGCGTTCTCGCTCTCGCTCTACAGCGGCCAGATGTGCACGGCGCCGCAGAACATCCTGGTGCCCGCGGGCGGCATCGAGACCGACGAGGGGCACAAGAGCTTCGACGACGTCTGCGCCGGGCTGGCGGGCGCCGTCGGCAAGCTGCTCGGGGACGACGCCCGGGCCGTCGAGCTGACCGGGGCCATCGTCAACCCGGACGTGCTGGCCCGGGTGGAGGGCGCGCCGTCTCTCGGCGAGGTGGTGCTGGAGTCGCGCGCGCTGAAGCATCCGTCGTTCCCGGACGCGGTGGTGCGGACGCCCGTGATCGTGAAGGTCTCCCCGGACCAGGCCGAGGTCTACGGACGCGAGCACTTCGGGCCGATCTCGTTCGTCATCCCGACGGAATCGACGCAGGAGAGCCTCGACGTGCTGCGCCGCACCGTCAAGGCCAGGGGCGCGCTCACCGCCGCCGCCTACTCGACCTCCTCCGACGTGCTCGACCAGGCCGAACGGGCCGCCGTCGACGCGGGCGTCAACCTGTCGTGCAACCTGACGGGCGGGGTCTTCGTCAACCAGTCGGCCGCCTTCAGCGACTACCACGGCACCGGCGCCAACCCGGCCGCCACCGCCTCGCTCACTGATCCCGGCTACGTGGCGGGCCGCTTCCACATGGTCCAGTCGCGCCGCCCGGCATGACCGGGCCCGCGCCTCACCCGCGCCCGCTTCAGCGCCCGCTTCAGCGCCCGGTGGCCGTCGCCGGCGCACGGGATGCGGTGGCGGTGTACGCGGGCCGGCGCGGGTGCGGCGACGCCCAAGGCGCGGGTCGGCGCGGGTGCGGCGACGCCGAAGGCACGCGGTGGAGTGGCCTCGATCACGGTGTCGCCTGGAGTGCGTGGGGCCGTGTGGGGCAGTGGGTCGCGCGGGGCCGGCCGAAGGAGCGGCACCGCGCGGAGGAGGGGTGACCGGTCTCCCGGAGGAGGGGTGATGGCCAAGCCGTTCGCTTCGTCGGCGGATCTCGCCGAGAAGGAGCAGTCGCTGGAGGTGCTCGCCGAGGGCGTGTACGCCCTCACCGCCGAGGGCGACCCCAACGTGGGCGCCGTCGAGGGCGAGGACTTCCTCGTGTGCTTCGAGGCCCTGGCGACGCCTGTGGCCGCCCGCCGGTGGCTGGCCAGGCTGCGCGAGCACACCGCCAAGCCGGTCAGGTACCTGGTGCTGTCGCACTACCACGCGGTCAGGGTGCTGGGCGCGTCGGCGTTCGGCGCGGACGTGATCGTGACGCACGACAAGACCCGCGAGCTGATCGCCGAGCGCGGCGAGCAGGACTGGGCCAGCGAGTACGCCAGGATGCCCCGCCTGTTCCAGGAGCCGGAGTCGATCCCGGGGCTGACGTGGCCGACGGCGACGTTCAGCGACACGTTCACCATCGACCTGGGCGGCGGCAGGGGCGACCTGGTGCTGGCCTACTGCGGCCGGGGGCACACCGAGGGCGACCTGGTGGCCTGGCTGCCCAGGCAGCGCGTCATGTTCGCCGGCGATCTCGTCGAGTCGCAGGCCGCCCTCTACACCGGCGACGCCTTCCACCGCGACTGGTCCGCGGCGACCCTCGACAAGGTGGCGTCGTTCGGGGCGGAGACGCTGGTCGGCGGCAGGGGGGCGGTGGCGCGCGGCAAGGAGGGCGTGGACGCGGCCATCGCCCAGACGCGCGACTTCCTCACGGTGATGCTGCGCGAGGTGGGCGCGGCAGGGACGCTCAAGGAGGCGTTCGAGCGGACGCACGCGGCGCTGGAGCCGAGGTACGGCTCCTGGCCGATCTTCGAGCACTGCCTGCCGTTCAACGTCTCCAGGCTCTGGGACGAGCTGCACGGCGTCGAGCGGCCGCGCATCTGGACCGCCGAGCGCGACCGCGCGGTCTGGGACCAGCTCCAGTCATGAACGCGCAGGTCATCGTCGTCGGAGCGGGACCCGTCGGGCAGAGCGCCGCGCTGCTGCTGGCCCGCTGGGGCATCCAGGTGCTCGTGCTCGACGCGCGGGCGGAGCGCGACTCCACCGGGTCGAAGTCCATCTGCCAGCAGCGCGACGTGCTCGACATCTGGGCCGCCGCCGGGGCGGGCAAGATCGCGGACGAGGGTCTGGCCTGGACCACCGCCCGCACGTACTACCGCGACCGCGAGCTGTTCTCCTGGCGGTTCGAGCGGGAGGGGCCGCTGCCGGCCTGCGTGAACATCTCGCAGACCCGCACCGAGCAGATCCTGGACGAGGCCGTCGCGGCGCAGCCGCTCATCGAGGTGCTCTGGAACCACGAGGTCACCGGGCTCACCCAGGACGACTCGGGCGTGCGGGTGCAGTGCGGTCAGCGGCTGCTGCGCGCGCCCTACGTGCTGGTCTGCGCCGGTGCCAGGGCCCAGCGGGTACGCCAGGCGCTCGGCGTCACGTTCGACGGGGAGACGTTCGACGACCAGTTCCTGATCTGTGACATCAAGGCGGACCTGCCCGGCTGGGAGAACGAGCGCCGCTTCTACTTCGACCCCGTCTGGAACCCGGGCCGCCAGGTGCTGATCCATCCCTGCCCGGGAGGCACGTTCAGGATCGACTGGCAGATCGCGCCGGACTTCATCCCAACAAAGGTCGATATTTCGCGCAAAGTCCGGCAGATCATCGGCGACCGGCCGTACGAGCTGCTCTGGCACAGCACGTACCGCTTCCACTCCCGCCTCGCCTCCCGCATGCGCGTCGGCCGCGTCCTGCTGGCCGGTGACTGCGCCCATCTGGTGGCCCCGTTCGGGGCCCGTGGGCTCAACTCGGGCGTGCCCGACGCCGAGAACGCCGCCTGGAAGCTGGCCTTCGCGCTCAACGGCTGGGCCGGGCCGGGGCTGCTGGAGTCGTACCACGCCGAGCGGCACGCGGCCGCGCTGGAGAACCTCGAGATCACCTCCGCGACCATGCGCTTCCTCGCGCCGAGGACCGTGGAGGAGCGCATGCGCAGGCGGGCCGCGCTTGAGGGCGGGCTGGTGGCGGAGGTGGACTCGGGGCGGTTCGCGGAGCCGTACTGGTACGTGGATTCGCCGCTGACGACGCCCGAGCCGACGCGGCCGTTCGGGGGCAGACCGCCGAAGGGGGCGCTGTGCGCGCCCGCGCCCGGTGTGATCCTGCCCGACATGCGGCTTCCCGGCGGGAGGCTGCGGGAGCTGTGCCGTGACGGTTTCCTGCTTCTACTGGGTGAAATGTGCGATTCGCGTTTGTTTGTGCAGGTCCTGGGCAAGGTCACTACGGCGCCGCTCGCCGTGCGCGGGCTCGCCGAGTTCGACGGGCTCGCTGAGAGGCTCGGCGCCGGACCGGATGAGGCATGGCTCATCCGGCCCGATTCTCACATCGCTGCGATCATCCCCCATGCGGGTCCGGAGTCGGTGGCGGACGCGGTCCGCCGCGCGCTCGGTGAAGAGGAGGAGACTGCGTGACTGGCCGTAGTTCGTTTCTGATCGTCGCGAACCGCTTGCCGGTGGACCGGACGATCGAGCCTGACGGAACGGCCTCGTGGCGCAGGAGCCCAGGAGGGCTCGTCACCGCGATCGCACCGGTGATGCAGCGCCGCCACGGGGCCTGGCTCGGTTGGCACGGAGCCGCCGACGAGAAGCTGGAGCCGCTGGAACAGGACGGCATGAACCTCATCCCGATCCCGCTCTCGGCCGACGAGGTGGAGCTTTATTACGAGGGCTTCTCCAACGCCACCCTGTGGCCGCTCTACCACGACGTGGTGGCGCCGCCCGTCTACCACCGGCCGATGTGGGACGCCTACCGCGCCGTCAACGAGCGCTTCGCGAACGCCGCCGCCGAGGTCGCCGACGAGGGGGCGGTCGTCTGGGTGCAGGACTACCAGCTCCAGCTCGTCCCGGCCATGCTCCGCAAGCTCAGGCCCGACCTGCGGATCGGGTTCTTCCTGCACATCCCGTTCCCGCCGACCGAGCTGTTCTGGCGGCTGCCGTGGCGCAAGGAGCTCGTCGAAGGGCTGCTCGGGGCCGACCTGGTGGGCTTCCAGCTGCCCGGCGGGGCCTCCAACTTCCGCCGGCTGTGCCGGAGGCTGCTCGGGCTGCCGTACAAGGGGAACGAGATCTTCCTCGACGACCGGGTCGTGACCACGCAGGCCTTCCCCATCTCCGTGGACTTCGGGCAGCTCGACGCGCTGGTACGCGACCCGCAGATCATGGCGCGGGCCAAGGAGATCAGAGTCGAGCTGGGCGACCCCGAGCACGTGCTGCTCGGCGTCGACAGGCTCGACTACACCAAGGGGATCGGGCAGCGGCTGGAGGCGTTCGGCGAGCTGCTCAACGACGGGCAGCTGAAGACGAACGAGGCCGTGTTCGTGCAGATCGCCACGCCCAGCAGGGAGCGGGTGGAGGAGTACAAGCGGCTGCGTGACGACATCGAGCTGCAGGTCGGGCGGATCAACGGCGAGCACGCGCAGCTCGGCTACCAGCCGGTCCAGTATTTCCACCAGTCCTACGACCACACCGAGCTGGCCGCGCTCTACCTCGCGGCCGACGTCATGGTCGTGACCCCGCTGCGCGACGGCATGAACCTGGTGGCCAAGGAGTACGTCTCCTGCCACCACGACCTGCACGGCGCGCTGGTGCTCAGCGAGTTCGCCGGGGCCGCCGACGAACTGCGCCAGGCCTACCTGGTCAACCCGTACGACGTGGAGGACGTCAAGCGGCAGATGCTGGCCGCGATGCGGGCCACGCCGCACGAACTGGCCCGGCGGATGCGCACGATGCGCCGCCGGGTGGCCACCTACGACGTGGACCGCTGGGCCAGCGAGTTTCTCAGTGCCCTGGAGTCACCTGCTTCACAGACTTCCACGCGTCGTAGCGCTTCTTGGCGGTCCGGTTGACCACGATCTGCGCCACGGACATGCCGACGCCCATGAGCACGGCGTAGCCGATGGCCTCACCCATGCTGACCTCGGGCGAGTCTGTGTCGAGAGGCGGCTCCTTGCCGGTCGCCTTCACCCAGACGAACCCGAGGAGCTTCCTCGCCGCCCAGGCGGTCGCCAGCCCCGTCAGACCGCCGATCACGCGCCAGGTGATGTCGGGCTTGTCCTCCGCCATGCCGATCTCCCTTCCCCTTTGTAACGAACACTAGTCTGCACCGGTTGTCATGCCTGCGAAGCCGTACCATAAGGAGGCATGACTCAACAGCGACTACGCCATGCCACCATGCCGGAAAAACCGACTCTCGACGGCTTGGAGCAGGTATGGGTAGCCCGCTGGGAGGAGCAGGGCACCTACCGCTTCGACCGCACCCAGTCGCGCGAGCAGGTCTACGCCATCGACACGCCGCCGCCTACCGTCTCCGGTTCGCTGCACGTCGGTCATGTCTTCTCCTTCACCCACACCGACATCATGGCCCGCTACCGGCGCATGACCGGCAAGGCGGTCTTCTACCCGATCGGCTGGGACGACAACGGCCTGCCCACCGAGCGCCGGGTGCAGAACGTCTACGGCGTGCGCTGTGATCCGTCGCTGCCTTACGATCCGGACTTCGTTCCACCAGACAAGCCCGGCAAACGCGAGATCTCCATTTCGCGGCGCAATTTCGTGGAGCTGTGCCACAAGCTGACCGCCCTGGACGAGCAGGCGTTCGAGGAGGTCTGGCGGCGGGTCGGCCTGTCGGTCGACTGGTCGCTGCTCTACACCACGATCAGCGACGAGGCGCGGGCGGTCTCTCAGCGGGCGTTCCTGCGCAACCTGCTGCGCGGCGAGGCCTACCTCGCCGAGGCGCCGACGCTGTGGGACGTGACCTTCCGCACCGCCGTCGCCCAGGCGGAGCTGGAGGACCGCGAGTGGCCCGGAGCGTTCCACAAGATCTCCTTCTACGGCGAGAAGGGGCCGGTCTGGATCGAGACGACCAGGCCCGAGCTCATCCCGGCGTGCGTGGCGCTGGTGGCCCACCCTGACGACGAGCGCTACCAGCCGCTCTTCGGCACCTCGGTGCTGACGCCGCTGTTCGGCGTCGAGGTGCCGGTGCTGGCGCACCGGCTGGCCGAGCCCGACAAGGGCACCGGCATCGCGATGATCTGCACGTTCGGCGACATCACCGACGTCACCTGGTGGCGGGAGCTGCACCTGCCGACCCGGCCGGTCATCGGCTGGGACGGCCGGCTGCTGCCGGAGCCGCCCGAGGGCGTGGAGGCGGATCCGTACAAGGAGCTCGCCGGCAAGACCGTGCACAGCGCGCGCGAGCGGATCGTGGAGCTGCTGCGCGAGTCCGGCGACCTCGAGGGCGACCCGAGGCCGGTCTCCCGCACGGTGAAGTTCTACGAGAAGGGCGACAAGCCGCTCGAGATCGTCACCACCCGCCAGTGGTACATCCGCAACGGCGGGCGCGACGAGGAGCTGCGCGCGCGGCTGCTGGGGCGCGGGAGCGAGCTCCGGTGGCACCCGCCGCACATGCGGGTGCGCTACGACAACTGGGTCGAGGGGCTCACCAGCGACTGGCTGATCTCGCGCCAGCGCTTCTTCGGCGTGCCGTTCCCGGTGTGGTATCCGATCGACGAGTCGGGCCAGCCCGTCCACGACGCGCCGATCGTGCCGCCGGAGGACATGCTGCCGGTCGACCCGTCCTCCGACGTGCCGCCCGGCTACACCGAGGACCAGCGCGGCGTGCCCGGCGGGTTCATGGCCGACCCCGACGTGATGGACACCTGGGCCACCTCCTCGCTGACGCCGCAGATCGCGGGCCGCTGGGGGACCGACGACGACCTGTTCGAGCGGGTCTTCCCGGCCGACCTGCGGCCGCAGGCCCACGAGATCATCCGCACCTGGCTCTTCTCGACCGTGGTCAGGTCGCACTACGAGTTCGGCGGGCTGCCGTGGAGCGACGTCGCGATCTCCGGGTGGATCCTCGACCCCGACCGCAAGAAGATGTCCAAGTCCAAGGGCAACGTCGTCACCCCGCTTGCCCTGCTGGAGCAGCACGGCTCCGACGCGGTGCGCTACTGGGCGGCCAACGGCCGCTACGGCGTGGACACAGCGTTCGACGCCGGTCAGCTCAAGATCGGGCGGCGGCTGGCCATCAAGATCTTGAACGCGTCCAAGTTCGTGCTCGGGCTGGCCGGCAGCGACGGAGAGGTCACCGAGGCGCTCGACCTGTCCATGCTCGCGGCCCTGTCCGGGGTCGTGCGCGAGGCCACGGAGGCGTTCGAGTCCTACGACCACACCAGGGTGCTGGAGGCCGTGGAGCGCTTCTTCTGGGCGTTCTGCGACGACTACCTGGAGCTGGTCAAGGCCCGCGCCTACGAGTCCGGTCCGGCCGCCGCCTCGGCCCACGCGGCGCTGCGGCAGGCGCTCGACGTGCTGCTGCGGCTGTTCGCGCCGTTCCTGCCCTTCGTCACCGAAGAGGTGTGGTCGTGGTGGCGCGAGGGCTCGGTGCACCAGGCCCCGTGGCCCGACCTTCCGCCCGGGGCCGGCGACCCGGCCGTGCTGGTCGTGGCCTCGGAGGTGCTCGGCCAGGTACGCAAGGCCAAGTCGGAGGCCAAGCTGTCCATGCGGGCCGAGGTCTCCAGGCTCACCGTCTCCGCGCCGGATGTCGGGCTTGTCCGCCAGGCTCAGGACGACATCTGTGCCGCGGGCAACGTGGAGGAGTTCGTCCTGGAGTATGGTGACGAGCTGAAAACCGAGGTCCACCTGGGCTGACGTCCGGATGGCAGGACGCCGGGCCGCCCCCTCCGCCGGGGCGCCCGGCGTCCGTGCATCCGCTCCGCGGGTCCGCGAACTGCCCGCCAGTGGTCACACCCTCGTGTAGGTAAGGTCTGCTCCTGGCTTTATCGGCGCGCATCCTGGGCGCGGACGTGCCAGTCTTGAACACGTGTTGCCCGACCGCCCAACCAAGCTCGTGCCGCCCGCGCTCGCCAAGATGGCCGCGTGGTGCGTGTGCCTGATCCTCGTCGGCGTGGTCGTCTACTTCTTCGCCCAGATCATCGCCCGGCTCACGTTCGTGGCGCTGCCCGTGGCGATCGCGCTGCTGCTGACCGCGCTGCTGTTCCCGCTGACCAACAGCCTCCGCCAGGCGGGCATGCGGCCCATCTACGCCACCTGGATCACCATGCTGGTGGCCCTGGCCATCCTCGTCGGCACGGGATGGCTGGTGGGGGCGCGGGCCAGCGACGAGTTCCCCAACCTGGTCCAGCAGGTGCAGGCGACCGCGAGATCGGTCCAGGACTGGCTGATCACGGGCCCGATCCACCTCAAAGAGGCGCAGATCACCGGCTATGTCGACGAGATCGCCAACATGGTCAACCAGCAGCGCACCGCCATCACCGGCACCGTGCTGACGGCCGGGGCGGTCGCCTTCGAGGTGCTCGCCTCCATCGTGCTGCTGCTGTTCGTGACGTTCTTCCTGCTCAAGGACGGCGACCGGATCTGGGCGTGGATCCTGAGAGGGTTCGGCGAGGTGGCGCCGCGCGTGGACCGCGCCGGGCGGGCCGCCTGGACGACGCTCTCCCACTACGTGCAGGGCACGGTCGCGGTGGCCGCCGTGCACGGGCTGATCATGGGCATCGTGCTGGCGGGCATGGGCGTGCCGCTGTGGGCGCCGCTGGCCGTGCTGATCTTCTTCGCCAGTTTCATCCCCATCGTCGGCATCTTCTTCGCCGGTACGATCGCCACCCTCGTCACGCTGGGCGCCAAGGGCATCGTCTACGCGCTGATCTTCCTGGGCATCCTCATCGTCGAGCAGCAGCTGGAGAACCACGTGCTCCAGCCCCTGATCGTGGGGCGGGCACTGAACTTCCACCCGCTGGCCATCATCCTCGTGCTGGCCATCGGCGGCATCCTCGCGGGCATCGCCGGGGCCGCGGTGGCGGTGCCGGTGGCCGCGGTGATCTACCGTGCGCTGCCCGAGCTCCGGCACAAACCCCCCGCCCTGCCGCCGCCACCCCATGAACACGCCCCTCCCGAGGCGGAAGGCCCCGATGACGGCGGTGCGCCTCGCGAGGGGGAGGCCGATAAGCCGGGTGACGAGAGGGACGAGAACACCCCTGCCCGCCGCGAGGACGGTCGCGGGGTGGACACGGAGTAACCTCGTCACCCGTGACTTGTTCCTCCCTCACCGCCCCCGTGCCTATGGGCACGACACTCCACCTGGGTGCCTGGTGCAACGGCATCACGGGCGGAAAGGCGTACCTTGAGGCTGAGGGGCGCATCGGTGCCCCTGACGAACACCAGGATGACGAGGTGACCCGTTGAGCGACGTCGAGGTCCTGATCCACCGGCTCGACGCGGAGCTGCCGATGCCCTCCTACGCCCATCCGGGAGACGCGGGCGCCGACCTCTACGCGGCCGAGGACGTCGAGCTGCTGCCCGGCGAGCGGGCCGTCGTCGGCACGGGGGTCGCGATCGCCCTGCCCGACGGCTACGCCGCGTTCGTGCACCCGCGCTCGGGGCTGGCGGCCAGGCACGGTGTCACGCTGGTCAACGCGCCCGGCACCGTGGATGCCGGATACCGCGGCGAGATCAAGGTGACGCTCATCAACACCGACGCCAAGGAGCCGTTCCGCCTCCAGCGGGGCGACCGCGTGGCGCAGCTCGTGGTCCAGCGGGTGGAGCGCGCGGCCTTCTACGAGGTCGAGCGGCTGCCGGGTTCGGTGCGCGGCGCCAACGGGTTCGGATCGACAGGACGATGATCAATGGGCCGCGCTGGCGGCCCCGCGCGCAAGGAGAGTGAGGAACGTGTTCCGACGTCGCCGTCGTGAGCAGCCGGAACAGGTGGCCGAGCAGGAGCCTGCCGCCCCTGTGCGAGAGTCCGGCCCGTGGGACGCCGACGAGCCCCACCCGGAGAGTGACAGGATCGACCTCGGTGGCCTGCGGCTGCCGCACAACCCCGACTTCGACGTACGCCTGGCCTCCGTCGGAGACCAGCACGTCGGCGTCGTGGTCCTCCACGAGGAGAGCTCGCTGCAGCTCCAGGCCCTGGCCGCGCCACGGAGCTCGGGCCTGTGGGACGAGGTCAAGACCAAGATCCTCGCGCAGGCCAGGCACCTGGAGGAGCAGGAGGGCCCGTTCGGCAGGGAGCTGGCCGGCGAGATGAGGGTCGAGAGCACCACCCGTCCCGCTCGTTACATCGGCGTCGACGGTCCCCGCTGGTTCCTGCTCGCGGTGATCTCCGGCCCGGCGGCGCTCGACGAGGCGGCCGCGGCGGCGTACATAGACTTCTTGAAGGACATCGTGGTGGTACGCGGCGACGAGCCGATGGCCCGCGAGGAGCCCATTCCGCTGCGCCGCCCCAACGAACAGACGAGCGAGAAAGCGGACGAGCGGCCCGGGCTCAACCCGTTCAAGCGAGGGCCTGAAATAAGCGAGATTCGCTAAGGGCTGACATCGCGCCGACATCACATAGGCTGATTCATCATGAGTACGGCAGAGCCTCCGAAACGCGGGGGATTGCGCGGCTTCTTCAGTCGGCTGGCCTCACCCCAGTCCGAGATTGAGGCCCAGGAACTACGGGAAGACGCCGACGAGGTGGGCGCGACCCCCATCGTCTCGTGCGGCGGGCGCCGGCGCTTCTGCGTAGCCGGTACGCTACGTACAGTCACACTGCGCCCGAGGGGCGGCGCTCCCGCTCTCGAGGCCGAGCTGTACGACGGGTCCGACGTGATCGACCTCGTCTGGCTCGGCCGTCGCAAGATCGCAGGCATCGAGCCCGGTCGCACGGTCAAGGCCGAGGGCCTGGTCAGCGTCCAGGACGGGCGCAAGGTGATGTTCAATCCGCGTTACGAGCTGCGCCCAGGGAGTTGACACGTGAGTGCTGAGGCGGAAGAGGTCGCCCACGACACCGTTGAAGCGGCGGTGCGAGCCCAGCTCGCCAAGGCGTTCGGCGGTGTGCGCGGCATCATCGAGGCGGCGATCCCGACGATCGCGTTCACGCTCTGCTGGATCCTCACCGAGGACCTGAAGACGTCGCTCATCGTCAGCGTCTCGCTGTCGGTGGTGCTGCTGCTGGTCAGGATCGTGCAGCGATCCACGCCACAGTTCGTGATCAACAGCCTGATCGGCATCGCGATCGGCGCCTTCTTCGCCAGCCGCACCGGTGACGCGAAGGACTACTTCCTGCCCGGCATCCTGTGGAACGCCGGTTACATGGTGGCGATGCTGCTGTCGATCGTGGCCCGCTGGCCGGTGGTGGGCTTCCTGATCGGCTCGGTCACGGGCGACCCCACCGCCTGGCACAAGGACCCGGGCATCGTGCGGCTCTGCACCAAGCTGACGTGGATGCTCATGTTGCCCTGCGCGGTCCGGGTGGCCGTGCAGGCACCGGTGTACTTGTTCGGGGGCGGCGACGAAGCGGTCGCCGCCCTCGGTTTCGCGAAGATCGTCATGGGCTGGCCCCTGCAGGTGGCCGCCCTCGCCGCCATGCTCTGGATCCTGGGCCGCGGCCGCACCCCGATCAAGCCGGTGGCCGCCGCCTGACCTCGATGCTTCGATCATGGCCGTAGGCTGCTGCCGGTGAGCGCCGCCGCGTTCACCGGCCACAGCGTCACCATCCCAGGGCTGGGCTCGGCCTCACCGTGAACATGCGCGACGTCTCCGACACCGTCCCCACGCTCGCCGCCATCGCCCCCGTTCGCGGACGGGCCGGTGCGCATCGAGGACGTCTACAACCCGCGGGTCAAGGAGTGCGAACGCCTGGACGCCGGCGCCGAGAACCGGAGCCGCCGGGCATCACGCTGGACGACCCTGGCTGCGTAGCGCGTCGATAACAGGCGCGGCAGAACGCCCAGAACCCATTCGGCAGAACGCCCACGAGGGTTTCGGCAGAACGCCCACGAGGGTCTCGGCAGAACGCCCACGCCTATGGATTCATCTGCGGTAGCGTACGAGACATGACCGATCCGGTCCTGTTTCCGAGACGCGCCGAAGTGATGACACTCGAAGCCCTGGCGGACACGCGAGTCGTGGTCGTGAACGGTGCCCGGCAAGTAGGAAAGAGCACACTGGCCGGATTGATCGTCGCCCAGGCAGGCAACGCCCGTAAGCTCTACCTCGACGATCCCGCGATCCTGGCTGCAGCGGAGGAGGATCCCGTTGCATTCGTCCAGCATGACGGGCTTCTGATGATCGACGAGATCCAACGCGCGCCACAACTGCTGCTACCGATCAAACACGTGGTTGACCAGGATCCGCGTCCCGGCCGTTATCTCCTCACCGGCTCCGCCCGCCTGCTAGGACTACGCGATCTTCCTGATGCGCTACCCGGTCGGACAGAAACCATCGAGTTGTGGCCACTGTCTCAAGGAGAGATCGAGTCTGCTCCGGACGGATTCGTTGACCACGTCTTCGCGCAGGGCGCGGATGTCAGCATGCCGCCCTGCACGCTCCGCAAGCGTGACTACGTGGACAGGGCACTGCGTGGCGGCTACCCCGAGGCGATCCGGCGGGACCCGGGACGCAGGCGCAACAGATTCTTCGACTCCTACATCACCGATCTGATCACACGAGATGTGCGTCAGATCTCGGATATCGAGCGCCCAGCGGAGATGCGGAGGCTGCTGAGCGTCATCGCGGCTCGCATGGGAGGGCTGGCCGTGGTGCAAGCGATGGCCGGCGATGTAGGACTCCCCAGGATGACGCTCTCTCGCTATCTGGACCTTCTGGAACTGGTCTTCCTCATCAAGCGTGTACCGGCATGGTCCTCGAATCTGACCCGCCGCGCCATCTCCACGCCCAAACTGATCATCACAGACAGTGGGCTCGGCGGCAGGCTCATCGGCATGTCACCTGACCGCGCCAGGGACGTCACGGCCCCTGTCGGGCCGCTGCTCGAAAACTTCGCGATCGGCGAAGTAGCCCGCCAACTCACCTGGGCCAACGAACCCGTCCAACTGTTCCACTACCGGGATCGGGACCAGGTCGAAGTGGACATGGTCCTTGAGCATGCGTCCGGTGAAGTGGTCGGCATCGAGATCAAAGCCGCAGAGACCATCCGCGGTGATGACTTCCGAGGCTTGCGCCACTTGGCGGACCGGCTGGGAGCGAGGTTCCGCGCGGGCTTCGTCCTCTATACCGGGGAGCAGACACTGCCTTTCGGTGACAAGCTGAAGGCATTGCCTATGGCGTCCTTGTGGAAACTCGGCAGCACCTCCGGTTCATGAATCCTGCGCGCGGGCGTGGCGCGCTGGTCCTGGGTAAAGACCTACGGGGCGGTCCCTTGCCCAGGTGATCCACTGGTGCGGGTACGAAGGCCGGCGAACGACAATTCACGCCGTATGGGGGCCCACCATGTACAGAAGCGCCATCATGGCCGTGACCGCGACCGCCGCCGCCCTGCTCCTGTCAGCCCGCCCCGCCGTCGCCGACGACGACTGGATCGGGCCGGATCCCGCTCTGTGCGGCGGGGACGGGGAGGCGGCGCGGGGCTTCGAGGTGTTCCTCATGCCGGAGGCGGTCTTCTACGTGCCTCAGAAGGCCGCCGCGCCGTGCGCGGACACGAACGACCCGCACGACTCCCAGCGGACGGACTGATCACCTGTTACGTATGAGGCCGAAGCCGGCGCGTCACCACGCCCAGCAGCCTTCCCGGTGTCACGTATCCGGCCTGGCGTGAGTCGAAGGACCGGTCGGGGTTGTCCCCGAGGACGACCAGATGCCCGGCGGGCACGCACTGGCCGGGAACGGAGCGCAGCGCCGGGCAGCGCGCCCGCGGGACCGGGTCGCCGGGGACCGCGATGGCCCGTTTGAGCAGCCACGGCTCCGATGCGTCGGCGGGCGCCGTACCGGGCGGGGCGGAGGCGAAGACCACCGCCTGGCCGGGGCGCACCGCGCCCACGGGGACCCGTCTGATCAGGACTCGGTCGCCGTCGCGGTACGTGGGCCACATGCTCGCGCCGCGGACGGTGATCACGACGTAGCGGCGGCGCAGCCGCACCAGGACGGCGGCGGTCAGGAGCACGAGGACGCAGCCCGCCGCCATCATGCCGGCTCCGCGGTCGTGTAGCCGGCGGACTGAAGGGCGAACATGCGCGCGTACGAACCGTCGGCCCGCATCAGCTCGTCGTGGTCCCCTCGCTCGACGATCTCGCCGTCGGCGAGGACGGCGATGAGGCCGGCGTCACGTACGGCGCCGAGCCGGTGCGTGATCAGCACGTTCGTACGGCCCCCGCGCAGCTTCCGCAGCCGGGTGTGGATGTCGTGCTCGGCCTCGGCGTCCAGTCCGGCGCTCGGCTCGTCGAGGATCATCAGGTCCCGGCCGTCGCGGAGGAAGGCGCGGGCCAGCGCGAGGCGCTGCCACTGACCGCCGGAGAGCATGACTCCGGACCGGGGGTCGTCGTCGGGGAAGGTGCCGGAGAAGACGCGAGTGAGCAGCGTGTCGTAACCGTACGGCAGGCCCGCGAGCACGTGATGGATGCCGGCCTCGCGAGCCGCCCCCTCGATCCTGGCCGGGTCGCCGAGAGCCGACAGGTCACCGACGGCCACGTTGTCGGCGGCGCTGAAGTCGTAGGCGACGAAATCCTGGAAGGCGGCGCCGATCCGGGCACGCAGCTCGGCGACAGGGACGTCCCGGATGTCCACCCCGTCCCACAGGATCGCGCCCCGCGTGGGGTCGTAGAACCGGCACAGCAGTTTGACCAGCGTGCTCTTGCCGGCCCCGTTCCGCCCGACCAGCGCCGTCGAGTGGCCGCAGGGGATGTGCAGGTTGACGCCGCGCAGCACCCAGGGGTGCTCGTCGCTGTAGCGGAACCAGACATCGCGCAGCTCGATGCCGCGGCGCAGTGGTGGCAGGGCACGAGGAGCGGCGGGCTCCGGCAGGTCAGGACCGCTGTCGATGATCGCGGCGTAGTGCCAGAACAGCAGCAGCAGCCGGTGCGCGGCCGCGGTGGCGTGGACCAGGCCGCCGAGCGAACCCTGCACGCCCGCGACCGCGGCGACGAAGACGGACACGTCGCCGACCGTGAAGCGGCCCTGGCCGGCCGCGGTCAGCAGCCAGATCAGCCCGCCGCCGGAGATGAGCGCCGCGAGCAGGGCCAGAGCGCCCTGCGCTGCGAGTTCCTTGCGCTCCATGGCCCGGTGGGCGCTGTTGGCCGCGCCGAGCTGGGCATTCATCCGGCCGCGCAGGAAGGGGCCGAGGCCGAACAGCCGCACCTCCTTGGCGGCGTCAGCCGTGGTGAGCAGGTCGCTGTAGAAGAACTGCCAGCGTTCGGCGGGCTCGATGCGTAACAGCAGGTCCGCCCGTTGCCGGGAGATGCGCAGCTCGACGGCCAGGGCGGGGAGCGCGGAGGCCAGGACGATCGCGGTGAACGCCGGGCTGATCAGCGCCAGCGAGGCGACGAACCCGGCCAGCGTGAGGCCGTCACGGCCCAGGCCGAGCAGCGCACCGATGATCTGGCCGGGTGAGCGGGCGCTGTGCTGCGCGATGCGCAGCCGGTCGAGGAACGCCGGCTCCTCGAACCTGCGCAGCCCGGTGTAGCGCTCCACCGCGCTGAACAGCTCGTCCTGGGCCCGCAGGCCGATGCGCCGGTCGGCCTCGCCCTGCAGGTACTGGCCCAGCTGCGGCACGACCGCGCCGACCACGCCGGCGCAGGCGAGCCCGACGGCCAGACCCACCACGGCGCCGGCCGGTCCCGGCGAGACCATCCGGTCGAGGACGACCTTGGTGAGCCAGGCCGTGGCGATCGGGACCGCCCCGCCGGCCAGTGTGGCCGCGCTCACGCCGGCGAGCTGGCCCGGCGCCGAGCGCCAGGCGAGCCGCAACGCTCTCGCTCCGGCGGCCACCAGCGCTCTCGGCCCGGCGGTCACCGGCGCTCCCGGCCCGGACCGGGCGGCCGCGGGGGCGGTGTCCCGGTCGGTGTCCCGGTCGGCGTTCGGGGCGGTGTTCCGGTCGGTGTCCCGGTCGGTGTTCACGCCTCGGCCGCGACCAGGAGCCGTTCCAGGTCGGAACCGACGGCGCGTACCACGCCTTCGGCGTCGACCAGGCAGAACGACGGAAAGGCGGACACCTTGAACGCATCGGCGACCGGCTGCTCACCGCGGTCCATGACGACACGCGCGGCGGGGGCCAGCATCCGGGCCATCTCCGTCCCGTCGTCGCCGTCCTCACCGGCGACGACGGCCATGACCTGCTGCCGGTCGAGGCCGCGCGAGTGGACCTGCGCCGCGAAGCCCGGCGCCTTCTCCCGGCAGGGGGCGCACGTCGGGCTGAAGAAGGCCACCACGGTCTCGCCGCTGAGCAGGTCGCGGGAGACCGGCTCACCGTCGGTGGTCGTCGCGGCGAACTCGCCGACCCGTTCACCGAGCATCTGCGCCGGATCGTCGGGAGGCGCGCCTTTGAGGAGTTTCTCCAGGTGCGCGGTGTGCTCTCGGAGCCTGCGGATGACTCCGAACGTCAGCACCAGGTCGAGCAGGCACAGCGCTCCGACCAGGATCACTGCGGCGAGAAGCAGGGGCATGGTGGGTTCCTCTCTGTGCCCCGCGGCCCTCGAGGGCCGGGGGCGCGAACAACTCGGCCGGATGGTGGATGCGGTCAGCACGTACGGGATGAGGGGGCGACAGCGGTGCCGACGACGTGGCGAAGCACCGGCAAGGAGCGCTGGTCGTCGGCACGGCCACGGCACGGTCGTCGCCGCCTTGGCGGAGACGACCGTCAGTCCGTTCTGACGGCGAGGGCGCGCGTACGTGCGAGCGCGGTGAGCAGTGTTCGCAGGACGCCGGCGAATTTCACGAAAGCAGCACGAGTACGGCTCTGTGCTGCGCCGGAGGCCGACACCGAGAACACCGGACCCACCAGGCACGCGCAGCCGATCACCGCGTAGTCCGCGATCGTCTCAGCAGCATGCGGCCTTGTAGGCGCACTGCAGGCAGTTGCCGCCGCTCGTGCAGTCGGCGCACCGGTAACAGCGGGTGCACGATCTGCAGGAGTAGTAGTAGCTGTAGTCGCAGTTGCACGAGCAGCTGCCCGCGGCGGCCTCCGCCTTGGGCACGAACCAGGCGAGCACCTGGTCGCTCAGCTTTTCGATGATCGATACCAATGGTCTTTCCTTCCTCATGGTCCGACATTTTCGTGCGTTGCCATTTCCCGTGATATCTGCCCTCCGTGTCGGGATCAGACGAAGTATCGGACGCCACGGCCATCCGATCAAGAGGTGTGCGGAATTAATTCGCGCGGCCTCGCGACGCCGGATGCGGTTTGCATTTCTGTGCCGACGCCATGTCCGCCCGAGCTCGATGCCGTCGCCACGTTCGCTGACGGCTGTGGCGGCGCCCAGGCCGATCCCTGCCTCCAGAGGCGATCTGCCTGGTCGTCCGGCACGAGAAGAGGCCGGAAGGTCTCTGCCGCCCAGGCGGCCAGGCCCGTGAAGTGCGTTATTGCTCCAGGATGCAAACGTTTGACCCGCAGAGCCTTTTCCGGCATTCTTCGGAGAAGACCGACATTGTCGCAGTATGCATATTGGCTGATTTCGACGCTGAGGTCGTTCCAGCTGGAAGATTTTCTATCTCTACGGCTCGCGCCACACTTGTTCGAGCTGAATTCTGTGCTGCGCACAGTGAAATTCGGGCGGGCAGGCCGGTGGCGCTGGAAGAACCGATGGACGCGATCGCCGCCCCGGCTGCTGCCGCGCGCCCGGGTCCCGTAAAACGTTCACGGCGATTCCCGCCGCACGACTGTCGGCCGGCGGCGGCTGTAGATCATTGCCTGGATGGGCGGAGCCCGTCACGGCGTGCGGAACCCTCGGAAGGTCACGTGCTTGCGGGTCTCGAAGCCGAGCCGCTCGTAGAGGGCGATCGCACCGGTGTTCGCCTCGGCCACATGCAGAAAGGGACGTTCGTCGCGAGCCACGATACGCGTGACCAGCGCGCTGACCAGGTTGGCGGCGTGTCCTCGCCCGCGCGCCTCGGGGGCGGTGCAGACGGCACTGATCTCGGCCCATCCCGGTGGCCGGAGTCGTTCACCCGCCATCGCCACCAACGTGCCCTCGTCGCGGACGCCGAGATAGGTGCCGAGTTGGTGGGTACGCGGCCAGAACGGCCCCGGTTGGGTCCGCGCGACGAGGTCGAGCATCTCGGGCACGCTCTCTGCATCCAGTTCCACCACACCGGCGATGGCCTCGGCGGGTGGCTGATCGGGTCGGCTGCTGCCGGACCAGATCATCTGCCGGCCTTCAAGGGTGAAGGCCGGCTCCCAGTCCGACGGCGGTGTCGCCGCACAGCTGAACATGTCGGCGAGTTCCCCCCGACCGAGCAGGCGAGCGAGGTCGGCCCAGTCATCCGGACCCGGCTCGGCGGTTATCGCGGAGAAGGTCGCGACCTCCGGCTGGTAGGTGGCGGCCCGGCCGAGCCGGCGGGCGAGGTGTGCGTGGTGACCGCGCAGTGATTCGCCCACCGGGTCGTCGAGTGCGGTGGCCTCGCGGTTCACCATGGTGTTGCGCCTCTCGTGTCGTGCGGGGTCGACGGGGCCCGCTTGGAGAACCGATCACATCCAGCCGGCCATCCTGCGAACACCATCGCAGCCACCGCACCCGGGTGGGTGCGTGGGGCGCCCGATGGGCAGGGCGGATTCTGATGCGGTCAGCAGGGCGCGCCATACTGCGGGCGGTCTCCGGCTTGGCTGGGGGTAAGTACGAAGGACAGCGGACGGCGTCGGCGGCCGGCCTGCTCCCGGTCTTTGCCCAGGTCGCCGTCGCGGGTGTTTGCCGCCTTTGGCGCAGCCCCTTTTCCTGCTCGATCGTACGCCTCGTCCACGTGACATCGGCGCGCGGTCGTGTGCATGATCACAGCAGCGAGGGCCAGAACTTCGGCGGCGTCTTGGCCGGATCTATGAGATGCAGGCGACTGGCCGCAGTCGGATCGATACCACGCAAGCTGATCAGCCGCTGGCATCGACTCTTCCAGCAAGGCCAATGCGCCAGGCAGACCGGCCGCGACGGTCGCGATCGCGATGCCGATCCCGACCAATCCTGGGTGCTTGTGCGAGTATTCGATCCGATGTATTCCGGAGGTGGCGATGGCCGCGACCTCTCGTGGACGCTGCATCTGCCGCCCGTCGTTGGTCAGGATCGCATCAAACCCGTCAGCCGCAGCCCGAGGGTAGAGCGACTCGTCGCGGGTTCCAGACCAGCCATCGAGGTCGAGCAGGTGCACGATTCCGTGGTTCAGGATGAATGTGGTGAGAACCTGATGGAGCGGCTTGGGGACGTTCTCATCCAGCAGCAGCCTCACGCGGCTCCCTCGGGGGGTCATAGCTGTCGACGTAATCAGCGAAGTCCTTCGCATCCAACGCTGCCGGGGCCGTCACGCTCGGGTAGTACTTGGAGATCTGCTCGGCTGGTACCCCATCACGCAACAACGCTGCGACCTCGTCATAGGGCACGCGGGTGCCTTCGATCACCGGTATTCCGCCCCTGATGGCAGGATCGACGGTGACGTGATCACGCGGCCGAAGTAGATCGGGAATGTGCCGGCCATCTCGGTAGAACGGGCGTAGGACGTCGACCATCTCATGGATGACCACATGGGCCTTACGATGCACGAGATCGGTTGCCTGCCCCGGCTCGACGAGATAGATCGTGGAGCCATCGGCCGCCAGGCGGTAAGCCGACAGATGCGCACGCTCCTGTAGATCGTCACGAAGCGTGTCCAGGGCTCGCCGGATCTTCTGCAGCGAGGTGTCATTGCGCAGCTTCACGCAGGTCCGCAGCGCCACCAGGTCGCGGAAGGAGTAGAGGATGGGGCGGATCTCGGAGATCTCGGGGATGAGCACAGCCCCACGGCTGGCGCTGGCCTTACGCCAGTGCGCGAGTTGGCGAAGCGTGGCGCCCGACAGCGCCGCAGCGAGTTTTGGACTGTAGGACATCGGCTCCCCTCCTCCTCTCCTCGATCGTGAATCCGCCTCGGAGTCATCATCGCAAAGATCTCCTCACTGCACAGGCATTGGCCGCAGTCCGTCACTCTGTGATTGCTCATGGCTCCTGAAACCGGGATCCGACCGATCTCGGTCGCGGACGCCGCACCAGCCGACGCTCCTCACAAGGCCGCGCGGATAGGCGGTCAACAGGGCGGCGTTGAGGATGCGCGGTCCAGCGAGAGTCCAAGGAGTGAGCCGCCGCGGGCTCGGCCCTGATTGCCATGATGCGTGACCAGCAGAGAGGATCACACCCGTGACAGATGAGATGCCCTTTCTGCTCGAACGCCTGCACACGGCCGGCCTGACCGACGTCGTCGCGGTCGAGCCGGTCGCTGGAGGCCTCGCCGCGACCGCGGGGCTCGCGCGCCGCGGTGACGGCACGTCGGTGTTCGTCAAGGCGTTCGGCGAGCCGCTGTCGGACGACGTCTTCGCCGCGGAGGCCGAAGGGCTCACCGTGCTGCGCGAGACGGGCGGCGTTGCCACGCCCGAGGTCATCCTCGCGGAGCGCGACCTGCTCGTGCTGTCCGTGGTGCAGCCCCGGCCGGGCACTGAGGCTTTCTGGGAACAGTTCGCGCATGCGCTCGCCCACCTGCACACCACGACGCAATACTCCCGATTCGGGTGGCACCGGGACAACTGGCTGGGTCGTCGCCGGCAGGTCAACACCTGGGATGACGACGGGTTCGAGTTCTTCGCCCAGCACCGTCTGCTGCGCTGGCTCGGCGAGCGTCGCGTCCAGGAGGCGCTCGACGCCGCGGACCGGGCGGCGCTGGAGCGGCTGTGCGACCGGCTGCCGGAGTTGCTGCCGGTAAGGCCCGCGTGCCTGACGCACGGCGACCTGTGGGCGCTGAACGTCATGGCCACTCCCGACGGGCGGCCCGTGCTGATCGACCCGGCGGTGTCGTACACGTGGGCCGAGGTCGACCTGGCCCACCTGTGGACGACTGCGCCGCCGCCCGAGGCGCATGTGTTCTTCAAGCTGTACGCCGAGCTGACCGGGCTCGACCGCGACTGGCGCGAACGCATGCCGATCCTCCAGCTCCGCCAGCACCTGGCCGTGATCGCCCAGTTCGACCCCGACTGGGGCGCCGCCGACCTCGTGCGCGCCACGCTCGCCCCGTTCCGGAAGCGGTCCTGAGCTCAAGTCAGAGGATCACTGCCTTCGGACGGCTGTGGAGGAGCCATGGCTGTCACATAGTTGATGCTCGCGGCTGCTACCTGAAGGAGGCTCGTGCGCCTTCGACGCGAAGGTTTCCAGCGCGCGCAGCGAGCGGGTCTCGGGTGGGCTCCAGCAGGCCCACCCGGTAACCAGGCAACGGGTGGGGATGGCGAGCGGAGCGAGCGGGGTTGTCCGGGGGGTCGAAGGGGCGGAGCCCCTGGGAGGAAGGGCCCGAGTGCTCGCCTGGCGCGTAGCGCCCAAATGCGAGGACCTTGCTTTTCGACCCCAGGGACCCGATCGGCTACTAGTGCTGGGAGAGGAGGTGGGCGAGCTCCTGCTCCACCTCCTGGTTGGCCACGAACAGCAGTTCGTCCCCCGCCTCCAGCGGGTCGTCCGCCGTCGGCACCAGGACCCGGCCCTCCCTGAGGATCGCCACCAGCGCCGCGTCCACCGGCCACGGTACGGAGCCCGCTCGCTGGCCCACGACCGGCGCGTCCTCCGCCAGCGTGAGCTCCACCAGGTTGGCCTGGCCCTGGCGGAAGGTCATCAGGCGGACGAGGTCGCCGACGCTGACCGCCTCCTCCACCAGCGCGCTCAGCAGGCGTGGGGTGGAGACGGCCACGTCGACGCCCCACGACTCGTTGAAGAGCCACTCGTTGTTGGGGTGGTTGATGCGGGCCACCACGCGCGGCACGCCGTACTCCGTCTTGGCCAGCAGGGAGACGACCAGGTTGACCTTGTCGTCGCCGGAGGAGGCGACCACGACGTGGCAGTTGTTGAGGCCGGCCTCGTCCAGGGAGGCGATCTCGCAGGCGTCGGCGAGCAGCCACTCGGCGCGCGGCACGCTGTCGATCTTGATGGCTCGGGGGTCGATGTCGATGAGCAGGACCTCGTGGCCGTTCTCCAGGAGCTCGGCGGCGATGGAGCGGCCGACGGCGCCTGCTCCGGCGATGGCGACGCGCATCACTCCTCCTCTTCCGGTGCCGCGGCGAGCACCTTGTTGATGCGGTCCATGTCGTTCTCCGCGGCGATCACGTGCAGCACGTCGCCCTCCTGCACCACGGAGTCGTCCGTGATGGTCAGGGCCTCGCCCATGCGGTTGATGAAGGCGACGCGCGTCCGTACGCGTGATTCGAGGTCGACGACGCGGGTGCCGATCCAGTCGGAGTGGGCGGTGACCTCGGCCAGGATGACGGTGCCCGTGGGATCGCGCCAGAGGGGCTCGGCGCCCTCGGGGAGGATGCGGCGCATGATCTGGTCGGCCGTCCAGCGGACGGTCGCCACCGTGGGGATGCCCAGCCGCTGGTAGACCTCGGCCCGGCGGGGGTCGTAGATGCGGGCGACCACGTTGTCCACGCCGAACGTCTCGCGGGCCACGCGCGCGGAGATGATGTTGGAGTTGTCGCCGCTGGAGACCGCGACGTACGCGGCGGCGGACTCGATGCCGGCCTCGGTGAGCACGTCGCGATCGAAGCCGATGCCGGTCACCCGCCGTCCCCGGAATCCGGCGCGCAGCCGCCGGAACGCCTGCGGGTCGCGGTCGATGATGGCGACGGAATGGCCGCTGTCTTCGAGGATGTGGGCGAGAGTCGAGCCGACCCGGCCACACCCCATGATCACTATATGCATTTCCCCCCGCATGTTCGCGGTCGGCCGGTTGCTGGACACCAGTATGGCCCGAGGGGGGAGCGCCTCGTTTAGGAGCTCGGCATGGGGCTAGCATCAGGTTACGTGGCGAAGGTAACGGATCTTGTCAAACGCTTGCTCGTGGGACGTGCCCTACGAAGCGGGCAGCTCCACGAGCAACTCCTCCCTAAACGGATAGCACTCCCGGTTTTCGCGAGCGACGCGCTCTCTTCTGTGGCGTATGCGCCTCAGGAGATCCTGGTCATCCTGTCACTGGCCGGTGTCTCCTTCTATACATACAGCCCGTGGGTCGCGATCGCCGTCGTGGTCGTGATGCTCACCGTCGTGGCGTCGTACCGGCAGAACGTGCACGCCTATCCCAGCGGCGGCGGCGACTACGAGGTGGCCACCACCAACCTCGGCAAGAACGCCGGGCTCACCGTCGCCAGCGCGCTCATGGTCGACTACGTGCTGACCGTCGCGGTGTCCGTCGCCAACGGCGTCGACTACGTCGGCGCCACCATCCCGTTCGTGGGCGAGCACAAGCCCGCCATCGCCATCGTCATCGTGATCCTGCTCACCGTCGTCAACCTGCGTGGCATTCGTGAGTCCGGCGTCGCCTTCGCCATCCCGACGTACGCATTCATGATCGCCGTGCTGGGCCTGATCGCCTGGGGCGGGTTCCGGCTGCTGGTGCTGGGGGACGAGCTCCAAGCGCCGAGCGCCCACTTCACCATCGAGCCCGAGCAGACCAACCTGGCCTCCTTCGCCGCCGCGTTCCTGATCCTGCGCGCGTTCTCCTCCGGCTGCGCAGCGCTGACGGGGGTCGAGGCCATCAGCAACGGCGTGCCCGCGTTCAGGAAGCCCAAGAGCAAGAACGCCGCCACCACGCTGCTGATGATGGGCCTGGTCGCGATCACCATGTTCGGCGGCATCATCGCGCTCGGCCTGGCCTCCGGGGTGAAGGTGGCCGAGCCGTCCGTAGTCGCGGAGGACCTGCTCAGGCCCGACGGCACGCCCGTCGGCCCCGGCTACTACCAGCAGCCGATCATCTCCCAGGTGGCCGACGCGGTGTTCGGCGGCGGTTCGCTGCCGTTCGTGGTGATCTCGGCGGTGACGGCGCTGATCCTCTTCCTGGCGGCCAACACCGCGTTCAACGGCTTCCCGGTGCTCGGCTCGATCCTGGCGCAGGACCGCTACCTGCCGCGCCAGCTGCACACCCGCGGCGACCGGCTGGCCTTCTCCAACGGCATCATCATCCTGGCGGCGGGCGCGTGCCTGCTGCTGTGGGGCTTCCAGGCGGATGTCAGCCGGCTGCTGAACCTCTACATCGTCGGCGTCTTCGTCTCGTTCACGCTCAGCCAGACCGGCATGGTCATCCACTGGACCCGCCACCTGAAGACCGAGACCGACCCCAAGGTGCGCCACCAGATGCACCGCTCCCGAGTGATCAACTTCTTCGGCGGCATCATGACGGGGCTCGTGCTGGTGGTCGTGCTGCTGACGAAGTTCCTGGTCGGGGCGTGGATCGTCTGCCTGGCGATGCCGGTTCTCTTCCTCATGATGAAGGGCATCAGGCGCCACTACGACAACGTGGCCGCCGAGCTGGAGGTCACCGAGGACTACGAGCCGGCCATGCTGCCCGCGCGCAACCACGCGATCGTGCTCGTCTCGAAGATCCACAAGCCGACCCTGCGCGCGCTCGCGTACGCCCGCGCCACCAGGCCGTCCAAGCTGGAGGCCGTCACGGTGGGCGTCGAGGGTGAGGAGGCACGCAAGCTGCAGGAGGAGTGGGAGCGGCGGGGCATCCCGGTGCCGCTCAAGATGCTCGACTCGCCGTACCGGGAGATCACCCAGCCCATCCTCGACTACGTCAAGACCCTGCGGCGGGGCTCGCCGCGCGACGTGGTGACCGTGTTCATCCCCGAGTACGTGGTCGGCCGCTGGTGGGAGCACCTGCTGCACAACCAGAGCGCGCTCAGGCTGAAGGCGCGGCTGCTGTTCAAGCCGGGGGTCATGGTGACGAGCGTGCCCTGGCAGCTGCACTCCTCCGACCGGCTCAAGGGCCGGCCCGAGCCGTTCGCCCCCGGGGCCGTGCGCCGGCCCTGGCACCAGACCGTCAAAGATGAGGAGCGGCTCCGGGCATAGGGTGTCCTTGTGGAACAGGCATCTCTCGAGCTGACAGTAGGTCCGGTCGCGCACGGCGGCTGGTGCGTGGCACGCCACGAAGGGCGGGTGGTGTTCGTCCGGCATGCCTTGCCCGGCGAGCGCGTCATCGCCCGCGTCACCGAGGAGACCGCCCGGTTCCTGCGCGCCGACGCGGTCGAGATCCTGGAGGCCTCGCCCGACCGGGTGGTGCCGCCCTGCCCGTACGCAGGTCCTGGCCGGTGCGGTGGCTGCGACTGGCAGCACGCCACGCTGGAGGCGCAGCGGCGGCTCAAGGCGCAGGTCGTGGCAGAGCAGCTGCGGCGGCTCGCGGGCATCTCGCGCGAGGTCGTGGTGGAGGAGGTGCCGGGCGCCAAGGACGGGCTCGGCTGGCGCACGCGGGTGCAGTTCGCCGCCCAGCCCAGCGGCGAGCTGGGCTTCCGCCGGCACCGGTCACACGAGATCGAGGTCGTGGACGCCTGCCTGATCGCGCATCCCGAGGTGGAGGCGGTCGGAGCCGAGCAGCGCACCTGGCCGGGAGCGGCCGGCGTCGAGGTCATCGCGTCCTCCGCCGGCGACCGGGCCGTGGTGATCGCGCCCAAACCCCGGCGGAGCGTGACCGTGCCCGATCTCGACGCGCCCGCCTCGGTCCTGCTCGACGAGGGCAAGGGCCGTACGGTGCCGCGGCGCGGCTCCGGGGTGCTGCGCGAGCAGGTGGGCGACCGGGAATTCCGGGTGGCGGGGAGCGGCTTCTGGCAGGTGCATCCGGGCGCCGCCGAGACTCTGGTGGACGCGGTGCTGGCGTACGCGGCGCCGGAGCCGGGGGAGTGGGCGCTCGACCTCTACTGCGGAGTGGGGCTCTTCGCGGCCGGGTTGGCCGAGGCCGTGGGGCCGTCCGGCGCGGTGTTCGGCCTGGAGTCCGACGCGGCGGCCGTACGCGATGCCCGGGCCAACCTCCGCGACCTGCCGCAGGCCCGGGTGGAGCGGGGGCGCGTCGAGGAGGCGCTGGACCGCTTCCAGATCGAGCGCGCCGACCTCGTGGTGGTGGACCCGCCCAGGTCCGGGCTGGGGCGCGAGGTGGTGGAGCGGATCGCGTCGCTGGAGGCGCTGCGCATCGTGTACGTGTCGTGCGACCCGGCCACGCTGGCGCGCGATCTCGCCTGGCTGGCGGAGCGCGGTTACCAGCTGTCTGATCTGCGGGCCTTCGACGCCTTCCCGATGACCCACCACGTGGAGTGCGTGGCGCTGCTGTCCCGAGCGTGACCTCAGTGCCTGTGAACACGTTCCGATGACCCACGGACCGGCCTCAGCCGGCGTGCACCGTCATGACGGCAGGAAGACGGCGGTCGCCTCGTCGGCGAGTGCGGCGGAGTGCGGGGCGTCCGGATCGGTCTGCGCCAGGTGCAACAGCCCGAGGATGGCCGCGTAGGCGACCCGTGCCCGAGACGCCGCCCGGTCGGGCGGCAGGCCGAGCTCGCGGTAGGTACGAGCCAGGAGTTCCAGCCGGGCCTGATTCACCCGGTGAACCGCATCCCTGACCCGGGGGTCGTTGCGGTCGCCGAGCAGGCTCAGATGCACCGATGGCGCCAGCGGCTGGACGGCCTGCACGACAGCGGTGAGCAGCTCGCGCAACCGCCGTGCTGGGTCGGCGATCGCGGCGAATTCGGCGAGGCCTCCCTCGCCGTGACTTCGCACCCAGTCCGCGAGCGCCGCCGCGATCAGCTCGTCGCGGTTCCGGTAGTGCGCGTAGAAACTGCCCTTGGTCACGCCGAGCGTCCGCGCCAGCGGTTCGACCGCGACCGCGGCCAGCCCGCCGTCCGCGATCGCCTTGAGCGCGGCCTGCGCCCAGTCCTGGGCGGACAGCCGGGTCGACTCGTTCACCACGGGCAACAGGATACGCGGAGGTATTGCCGGGTTCGCAGACAAAGGATACGGTGGCGTATTGATACGCCACCGTATTCATACGCGATAATATTCAGGGCGGAGCGCATGAAGATTCGCCGAGTGGTCACCGGGCACGACGCCGGGGGCAAGGCCCGCGTGGTCGACGACGGGGATGTCGAGCCCATCACTTCCGAGCTGATGCCCGGCTTTGCGGCCTACCGGCTGTGGGGGCGGGACGAGCGGCCCACGTTCCCGGACGATGGCTCGCCGCGGCGCGCTGAGGCGTGGTACCCGCCCCGCGACGGATCACGCTTCATGATCAACACGATCCCTCCGGGCGAGCTGGTCCTGCCTCCGGATCTCGATATGGCCGCGGCCTTGGAGGAGCTGGAGCGGCAGATGCCGGGCGCGATGGCCGCAATGGAGCCCGACGCTCCGGGGATGCACACCACCGACAGCATCGACTACGTCATGGTCGTCTCAGGCGAGGTCACGCTGGAGCTCGACGACGGCGAGCAGACGGTGTTGCGGGCAGGCGACGTGGTCATCCAGAACGGCACCCGGCACGCCTGGCGCAACCACGGCACCGAGTCCTGCACGATCGTCGGCGTCGCGATCGGCGCAGAGCGCACCCGGCTCACATAGTCCGGATGGACGCAAGGACGTGTGCATCACGCTGGGACAGAACCGGCGCCACGGCACGTCGAAGGCGTGCGGCGCTCAGAGCCAGCCCATGCGCTGGGCGGTCCGGATGGCCTCCAGGCGGTTCTGGGCGTTGAGCTTGGCCATCGCGCTCGACAGGTAGTTGCGTACGGTGCCCTCGGTCAGATGCAGCTCGGCCGCGATCCGCGAGATCGTGGCCCCGTCACCGGCCAGCCGGAGCGCGTCGCGCTCCCGCTCGGTGAGCGGGCTGTCGCCGGCGGCCATCGCCGCCGCGGCCAGTTCGGCGTCGAGATAGCGGCCCCCGGCCTGGACCTTGCGGATTGCCATGGCCAGCTCCTCGGCCGAGGCGTCCTTGCCGAGGAAGCCGCTCACGCCCGCCGCCATGGCCCTGCGCAGATAGCCGGGGCGGCCCAGGCTGGTCAGGATGATGATCTTGCACTGGGAGCTGATCCGCTCGGCCGCGCTGAGGCCGTCCATGCCGGGCATCTCGATGTCGAGCACGGCCACGTCGGGCCGGTGCTCGGTCACGGCGGCCGCGACCTCGTCGCCCCTGCCCACCTGGGCGACGACCTCGATGCCGTCCTCGAGGTCGAGCAGGGCCGCGATGGCGCCTCTGATCAGGTGCTCGTCGTCCGCCAGCAAGACCCTGGTCGTCATGCCGGCACCGCCGCCCGCAGCAGGTAGCGGCCCTCGGGCGTCGGCGCGGCCTCCAGGGTGCCGCCCGCCGCGCGCACGCGCTGGGCCAGGCCCGCCAGGCCGTTGGGCGTGTGCTCGCCCGCCGGTCCGCTCAGCCCGTCGTTGGACATCTCCAGCACTCCGTCCTCGATCGTGATCGTGCAGCGTTCGGCCTTGCTGTGCTTGAGCACGTTCGTCGCGCCCTCGCGCACGACCGTGGCCAGCAGCGTGCGGGCCTCCGGCGGCAGGGAGCCGGTCTCGGCGTGCACGGTACACCGTACGTCCGCCGCCTCCAGCACCGCGCGCACGCTGGCCAGCATCTCGTCCAGGTCGACGGCCCGGTAGCTCTGCACGACCGAGCGGACCTCGCGCAGCGACTGCCTGGCCAGGTCGCGGACCGCGAACATCTCGTCGGCGGCCGCGCGGGCGTCGGCGGGCAGCACGTGTGCGGCCTTCTCGGTGCGGGCCGCGATGTCGACGAGGCTCTGCCCGAGCAGCGAGTTGAGGTCGTGGGCGAAGCGCAGCCGCTCCTCCGACACCGCCAGCCTGGAGCGCGCCTCCTGCCCTTCGTGGGCCTCCTTGGCCACCCGCCACAGCCACAGGTTGGCCAGCACGCCGCCCACGCTGATGACGGTCAGCAGCGTCTGCACCAGGAGCAGCCCGAGCACGTCCGCGCCCAGCAGCCCCATGCAGAGGTTGTAGGCCGCGACGGTCAGCACCGACATGACGACGATGGTGCGCCTGCGCACGAACGGCGCCAGCGCCGCCAGCCACGCCGGGATGGCCCACATGAGCCCGATGACGGCGAGGAGCAGGGCGATGATCCCGGTCACCACCAGGATCGCCGTCGGACGGGAGCCGCCCCGCATGGCGATCCGGTGCGGCCGGGTCGCCAGCACGTTGAAGGCCAGCAGCAGGACGGCGCCGGTCACGAGGACCGGCAGGGACACCCCCGCCTGCCAGCGGACGTACAGGTCGTAGTAGCCGATGAGGGCGACCAGCATGACGCCGTCGGTGGAGTAGACGATCAGCCAGCGGACCTTGTCGAGCTTCGTCGCGCGCCGCATCACGTCGGCACCGCCGCACGCAGCAGGAACTCCCCGCTCGGGGTGGGCTCCGCGGAGAACGAGCCGCCCGCCGTGGCCAGCCGCTCCGACAGGCCGCGCAGGCCGTTGCCGGGGACGGGCGGCTGCTCGGGCACACCGTCGTTGAGCATCTCGAGCACACCGCCGTCGATGGTGATCGCGCAGCGGGTGGCGGTGCTGTGCTTCAGCACGTTGGTGGCCCCTTCGCGGACCGCCCACGCCAGCAGCGTCCTGGCGGACGGCGACAGGCCGTCCGCCCTGGCGTCGATCAGGCAGCGGGCGCCCGCCGCCTCGAGCGCCGCCCGCGCGCCGGCCAGCTCCTCGTCCAGGTCGAGCGTCCGGTAGCCGTGCACCGCCTGCTGCACCTCGGCCAGCGAGTCGCCGGCCAGCCGGCGCACCTGGCCCATCTCGTCGGCCGCCCGCCCGGCGTCCTTGGTCGCCAGCTTGGCGGCCAGCTCGCTCTTGAGCGTGATGACCGCCAGGCTGTGCCCGAGCAGGTCGTGCAGGTCGCGGGCGAAGCGCAGCCGCTCTTCCGACACCGCCAGCCGGGCCTTGGCCTCCTTGCTGTCGTGGGCGTCCCTGATCGTCCACCAGAGCCAGCGCCAGAGCAGCATGGCGGAGGTGAGCACGATGGCGCTGATCGTCTCGGGGATCAGCACATCCGGCCAGGCCCGGTCGCTGATCGCCGCGGTGTAGCCGCTGACCAGGCCCACCACGCCCACGCCCAGGCAGACGGTCACGGCCAGCGGGACGTACAGCGCCGCGGCCGACAGCCACAGCACCCCTACCTCGAGCCAGCTGGGCGTGTCCTGCGGCGACTGGTGCGGCAGCAACGCGACCGCGACCGCCGCGAACAGCGCCGCGATCAGCAGCTTGGGCGTGGGACGGTCGGGCCTGGCGTCATAGGCGTCCCTGAGCAGGAAGGGGAAGAGCCCGAAGAACCCGAGCAGGCAGACGATCGTGATGGTCGCATTGAGGGGGGAGATCAGGCCGGCCGTGGCGTGCAGCAGGGTGATGGTCACCATCAGCACGACTAACAGGACGATCACGGCGTCCATCCAGTAGAGCAGGAGCTTCCGCGCCGTCTCCGGACGCGCCGCCATCACGTCTCCCCCCTGCTGCCGGGACCTCGTCGGTCCCGGAAATCCTATCTTCAGGGAGGGGGGCGCCGAAGAATCCGGGACACGTCCGGTTCCGGAGCGACTCCGCGCAGCGACAGCCAGGCAAGCCCGTGGCGGGCGGCGTACGCGGTCAGCGTGCGGGCGTCGGTCTCGTTCAGGTCGCCCGAGTCCGACAGCACGGGGGTCAGCGCGATGCGCCCCCACGCATCCTCGGGGTCGGCCAGGCCCTGGGCCTGCGCGATCTGGTCCCTCGCGGCCAGTACGGACGCCGCCATCCGCTGCAGGCGGCCGTCGGCGGAGCCGCGCGGCTCGATCTCGGCCAGCAGGTTGACGGTGCCGATCTCGGCGCCCGCCTGGCGGGTGGCGCGCAGCATCGCCACGTCGCCCGCCTCCAGCCCGTCCTGTCCCAACGGCAGGGTGAAGCTGACCTGGAGCGGCCGCTCGCGCTGCATGGCGTAGATGGCCCGCGCCCGGCGCAGCACGGCGGCCCTGTCGTCGCTGTCGCGGACCTCGAAGTCGACGGTGGCCGCGTCGAACGCCCCGACCACCCTGCGGTAGGCGGTCGCCAGCCCGCCGGGCCTGGTGCAGGTGTCGGCCAGCTCCCGCCCCTCCGGGCCGCCGAACACGGGCGCGGCGTCGCCGCCCAGGGCCCTGAGCCGGCCGATCCGGTTGGCCACGGGGTTCCTGCCGGGGTCGAGCGGATCGGAGTCGGACGGGCCGTGCCACTTGGGCGCGCAGCCGTCGTCGCCCGCCACTAGGTGGCCGAGCGCGTAGTGGCGCACGCCGGTGCGCCGGGACTCCTTGGGCAGGTCGAAGCCCGGTTCGAGGGCGGTGTCGACGAATTCGACGAAGCCGGCGGGCGGCTCGTCTGCCACCGGTGGCGAGACGGCAGGGGAGTGCCTCACCACCGGCGGCGGCTTCGGTGCGGGGCTGGCGCCCGCCGGGAGCATGCGCCATGCCATGCCGGTGACCCCGGCGAGCGTGAGCGCGCCGAGGATGGAGAGCGGGCGCGGGAGCATGCCTGGCTCCCTCTTGTGCCGTGGCATAGGCAACCCCGTGTGGTCAGTCGGCTACGTACCGGCGCTGTCGCGAACGCTAGCAAGCACGCGGGGCTCCGGGCGGGGCTTTTCCGGCACGCGTCCGTTGTGTACGCATAATGGCGTCATGAAGCTGCGGATCTTCACCGAGCCACAGCAGGGCGCGACATATGACGACCTGCTCACCGTCGCCCAGGCCACCGAACGGCTGGGTTTCGACGCTTTCTTCCGTTCCGACCACTACATGCGCATCGGCCCCGGTGACCCGGGCCCCGGCTCCACCGATGCGTGGATCACCCTTGCCGGCCTGGCCAGGGAGACCTCGAGGATCCGCCTCGGCACCCTGGTGACGCCGGCCACGTTCCGGATGCCCGGACCGCTGGCCATCAGCGTCGCGCAGATCGACCAGATGAGCGGCGGCCGGGTCGAGCTGGGCTTCGGCACCGGCTGGTTCGACGCTGAGCACGCGGCGTACGGCATCCCGTTCCCGCCGCAGAACGAGCGGTTCGGGCGGTTCGAGGAGCAGCTCGAGATCATCACGGGCCTGTGGACCGCGGAGAAGGGCTACTCCTTCGAGGGCAGCTACTACCGGGTGGCTGACTCGCCCGCTCTGCCCAAGCCGGTGCAGCAGCCCAGGCCGCCGATCATCATCGGCGGGCTCGGCGCCAAGCGCACCCCGCGGCTGGCGGCGACGTACGCGGACGAGTACAACCTGCCGTTCCACACGCTGGCCGACACGGCCCAGGGGTTCGGCCGGGTGCGCGAGGCCTGCGAGACCACCGGGCGCAGCCTGGCCTACTCGGTGGCGCAGACCACCATCGTGGGCCGGGACCGGGCGGAGGTCGAGCGGCGCGCGGCCGCCGTCGGCGAGAACCCCGACACGCTGCGGGAGAACGGCCTGGCCGGCACCCCGGCCGAGGTGCTGGAGAAGATCGGGAAGTTCGCCGAGCTGGGCGCCGACCGGATCTACCTGCAGATCCTGGATCTGTCGGACCTGGAGCACCTGGAGCTGATCGCCGCCGAGGTGCTCCCGCACGTCGGGTAATCGAATGGCGGCGCTTCGCGGGGGTACGGCAGACTTGGGGCGTGTTGCTGACGATCACGACCACCGCGAGGCCCGCCACGGACCTGGGCTTACTCCTGCACAAGCATCCCGAGCGGGTGCAGGAGTTCGGCCAGTCGTTCGGCACGGCCACGGTGTTCTACCCCGAGGCGGGCGACGAGCGCTGCACGGCGGCGCTCCTGCTCGAGGTCGACCCGATCGCGCTGGTCAGGTCGCGCGGCAAGAGCTCGCCCGACTTCAGCCTGTCGCAGTACGTCAACGACCGCCCGTACGCGGCCTCCTCGCTGCTGGCCGTGGCGCTGGCCGACGTGTTCCGCACCGCGCGGGCCGGCCGGTGCAAGGCCAGGCCGGAGCTGCCCGGCACGCCGCTCCCGCTGGAGCTGCGGCTGCCCGCGCTGCCCTGCCGGGGCGGCCCGGAGCTGGCGGCGCGGCTGTTCAAGCCGCTCGGGTGGGAGGTGGACGCGCAGGCGCTGCCGCTCGACGAGGGCTTCCCCGAGTGGGGCCCGTCGCGCTATGTCCGGCTCACCCTGCGCGGCACGGCGCGCCTCGCCGACGCGCTCAACCACCTGTACGTGCTGCTGCCCGTCCTCGACGACGGCAAGCACTACTGGATCGCGCCCGACGAGGTCGACAAGCTCATCAGGGCCGGTGAGGGCTGGCTGCACGGTCACCCCGAGCGCGGCCTGATCAGCCGGCGCTACCTGGGGCGGCGCTGGGCGCTGGCCCGCACCGCGCTGGCGCGGCTGGCTGAGCTGGGCGACGAGACCGAGGAGCAGCTGGAGCCCGCGGTCGAGGAGGACGCGCCCGCCGGGGAGAGCGCCGCCGACGAGGCGGCCGCCGCGGAGGCCGAGGCCCAGGGCGACGCCGCCGCGGAGGCTGAGGTCCAGGGCGACGCCCCCCCGGCGGAAGCGGAGGCCGAGGTCCAGGGCGACGCCCCCGTGGAGGAGGCTCCCAAGAGGACGCCGCTGAACGTCACGCGCCGCGAGGCCGTGCTCGCCAAGCTGGAGGAGCTCGGCGCGGTCAGCGTGATCGACCTCGGCTGCGGCCAGGGCGAGCTGGTCGGCGCCCTGCTGGCCAGGCCCAGGTTCGCCCGGGTGGGCGGCATGGACGTGTCGTCGATGGCCCTCACGATCGCCGCCCGCAAGCTGCGCCTCGACCGCATGCCCGACAGCAAGCGCGCCAGGCTCACCCTGTTCCAGGGCGCGCTCACGTACACCGACAAGCGCCTGTCCGGCTACGACGCCGCGGTGCTCATGGAGGTGATCGAGCACGTCGACCCGCCCCGGCTGGCCGCGCTGGAGAACGTCGTGTTCGGCCACGCCAGGCCCCACCACGTGCTCGTCACCACCCCCAACATCGAGCACAACGTCCGCTACGAGTTCCTGACCGGGCTGCGCCACCCCGACCACCGCTTCGAGTGGACCCGGGCCGAGTTCGCCGCCTGGGCCGCCCGCGTGGCCGGCCAGTACGGCTACCGCGTCGCGTTCGAGCCGGTCGGCGAGGACGACCCCGAGGTCGGCCCGCCCACCCAGATGGGAGTGTTCACCCGTGATCAGCGTTCCTGAGCTCTCCCTGGTGGTGCTGATCGGCGTCTCGGGCAGCGGCAAGTCGACGTTCGCCCGAAAGCACTTCAAGCCCACCCAGGTCATCTCCTCCGACTTCTGCCGCGGCCTGGTCGCCGACGACGAGAACGACCAGTCGGCCACCCCCGCGGCCTTCGACCTGCTGCACCACATCGTCGGCGTGCGGCTGGCCAGGGGCCTGTTCACCGTGGTCGACGCCACCAACGTCCAGTACGCCGCCCGCAAGAGCCTGGTCGAGCTGGCCAGGCGGCACGACGTGCTGTGCGACGCGATCGTGCTCGACGTGCCGGAGGAGGTGGCCATCGAGCGCAACGCCGCCCGCCCCGACCGCGACTTCGGCCCCGGCGTGGTGATCCGCCAGCGCAAGGACCTGCGGCGCTCGCTGAGCAGGATCTCGAACGATGGCTTCAGGCGGGTGCACGTGCTGCGCGGCCTGGACGAGATCGACAGCGCGGCGATCACGTACGAGAAGGCGTGGTCCGACAGGACCGAGCTGACCGGCCCCTTCGACATCATCGGCGACATCCACGGCTGCCGCTCCGAGCTGGAGACGCTGCTGCGCAGGCTCGGCTGGGATGGCCTGACCCACCCGGAGGGCCGCACCGCCGTGTTCGTCGGCGACCTGGTGGACCGCGGGCCCGACACCCCCGGCGTGCTCCGCCTGGTGATGGAGATGGTCGAGGCGGGCACCGCGATCTGCGTGGCCGGCAACCACGAGCAGAAGCTGGTGCGCGCGCTCAACGGCCGCAAGGTCAAGGTCGCGCACGGCCTGCAGGAGTCGCTCGACCAGCTCGCCGAGCAGCCGCCCGAGTTCGTCGAGCGGGCCAGGACGTTCATGGACGGCCTGCTCAGCCACTACCGGCTCGACGGCGGCCGCCTGGTCGTCGCGCACGCGGGGCTCAAGGAGGCCTACCACGGCCGCGCCTCCGGCCGGGTACGCTCCTTCGCCCTGTACGGCGACACCACCGGCGAGACCGACGAGTACGGCCTGCCGGTCCGCTACCCGTGGGCCGAGGAGTACCGCGGCAGGGCCATGGTCGTCTACGGCCACACCCCCACGCTCCGCCCCGAATGGGTCAACAACACGATCTGCCTCGACACCGGCTGCGTCTTCGGCGGCCACCTGACCGCGCTGCGCTACCCCGAGCGCGAGATCGTCCAGGTCCCCGCGGAGAAGGTCTGGTACGAGCCGCTCAAGCCCCTCGGAGGCCCCGCCCGCGATCCCGGCATGCTGGACATCAACGACGTGACCGGCACCCGGCACGTCGAGACCCGGTTCGGCGCCCGCGTCAAGGTCCTGGAGGAGAACGCGGCCGCCGCTCTGGAGGTCATGAGCCGGTTCGCGGTGGACCCGCGCTGGCTGGTCTACCTGCCGCCCACCATGGCGCCGCCGGAGACGTCCAAGCTGGACGGCTACCTGGAGCACCCGCACGAGGCGTTCGAGGAGTTCGCCGCCGCCGGGGTGCGCGAGGTCGTGTGCGAGGAGAAGCACATGGGCTCCCGGGCCGTCGCCGTGCTGGCCAGGACGCCGGAGGTGGCGGCGGCCAGGTTCGGCGTGACGGACGGCAGCGCGGGCGCCGTCTACACGCGCACCGGACGGCCGTTCTTCCACGACATGGCGCCGCTGGTCACGCGGCTGCGCGAGGCGTGCGAGCCGCTCTGGGCCGAGCTCGGCTCGGACTGGGTGGTGCTCGACTGCGAGCTGCTGCCCTGGTCGGCCAAGGCCGGCGAGCTCATCAGGTCGCAGTACGCCTCCGTCGGGGCGGCCGCCCGCGCCGCGCTGCCCGAGGCGGTCTCCGCCCTGGAGGCGGCGGCCGGGCGCGGGCTGGATGTGGGCGGACTGCTGACCCGCACCCGCCGCCGCTCCCACAACGCTGCCCTGTTCCGCGACGCCTACGCACGGTACTGCTGGCCGGTCGACGGCCTGGAGGGCATCCGGCTGGCGCCGTTCCAGATCCTGGCCTGCGAGGGGCGGGCCACGGCGCTGGAGCCGCACGCCTGGCACCTGTCCACGCTGGCGCTGCTCGACTCGCCGCTGATCACCCGTACCCGGCACGTCTTCGTCACGCTCGACTCGCCGGAGTCCCGGGCTGAGGCGACCGCGTGGTGGGAGTCGCTGACGGCGGCGGGCGGCGAGGGCATGGTGGTCAAGCCCGCCTCGTACGTGGGCGGCCGGGTGCAGCCGGGGGTGAAGGTGCGCGGGCGCGAATACCTGCGCATCATCTACGGCCCCGACTACACCGACTCGCTCGACGTGCTGCGCAGGCGCTTCCTGGGCAAGAAGCGCTCCATGGCGCTGCGCGAGTACGCGCTGGGGCTGGAGGCGCTGTCGCGGCTGGCCGACGGAGAGGCGGGCTGGCGGGTGCACGAGCCGGTCTTCGCCGTGCTGGCGCTGGAGTCGGAGCCGGTCGACCCGCGGCTTTAAGGCCGTGGCCTGCGGGTATGTCCCCGACACCCCGGGGGAGGACCTGCATGTCTACCAAATACGCCCATCACGAGCACCTGGGCCACGTCGTGTTCATCACGGCGGCCGCCGCCATCGGAGGGTTCCTGTTCGGCTACGACAGCGCGGTCATCAACGGCGCGGTCGTCGGGATACAGAAGCACTTCCACGTGGGGCCGGTCCGGACGGGGTTCGTGGTCGCCATCGCGCTGCTCGGCTCCGCCGTGGGGGCGTGGGCGGGCGGCGGGATGGCCGACCGGCTGGGGCGTACGAGGACGATGCAGGTCGCGGCGGTGCTCTTCGCGATCAGCTCGATCGGGCAGATGCTGCCGTTCGCCCTGTGGGACCTGGCGTTCTGGCGCGTGGTCGCGGGCTTCGCGATCGGCATGGCGTCGGTGATCAGCCCCGCGTACATCGCCGAAGTGGCGCCGCCGGCCTATCGGGGCCGGCTGGGGTCGTTCCAGCAGCTGGCCATCGTGCTCGGCATCGCGGTCTCCCAGCTCGTCAACTACTTGATCGTCGAGCTGGCCGGCGGCAACGTGAACAACCCTCTGGGGCCGCTGCAGGCCTGGCAGTGGATGCTGGGCGCCTGTCTCGTGCCCGCCCTGCTCTACCTGGTGTTCGCGCTGACCATCCCCGAGTCGCCGCGCTACCTGATCATGTCGGGGCGCACCAGGCGGGCGCGGGAGGTGCTGGCCGAGGTCGAGGGCGAGGACGTCGACCTCGATGCCCGCATCGCCGAGATCCAGCACGTGCTGCGCACCCAGCGCGTGCCGACGCTGAAGGACCTGCGCGGGCCCGGCTCCGGGCTGCTGCCGATCGTCTGGATCGGGATCACCCTCTCGGTGTTCCAGCAGTTCGTCGGCATCAACGTGATCTTCTACTACTCGTCCGTGCTCTGGCAGTCGGTCGGCATCAACCAGGCCGAGTCGCTGCTGATCAGCTTCTCCAGCTCGATCATCAACATCGTGGGCACGTTCATCGCGATCTCGCTGGTGGACCGGATCGGGCGCAGGCCGCTGCTGCTGATCGGCTCGGCCGGGATGACGGTCGCGCTGGCCACCGCGGGGTGGGCGTTCAGCGCCGCCCGGGTCGTGGGGAAGTCGGTCACGCTGCCGGACCCGCAGGGGCCGATCGCGCTCGTGGCGGCCAACGTGTTCGTGCTCTTCTTCGCGCTGTCCTGGGGTGTGGTGGTCTGGGTGCTCCTGGGGGAGATGTTCCCCAACCGCATCCGCGCCGCCGCCCTGGGCGTCGCGGCGGGGGCGCAGTGGATCGCGAACTGGGCGATCACGGTGTCGTTCCCCGCGCTGGCGCAGTGGAACCTGGCGGCCACCTATGCCATGTACGCGTGCTTCGCGCTGCTGTCGTTCCTCTTCGTCATCAAGTGGGTGCGGGAGACCAAGGGCCGCAAACTAGAAGACATGGGCTGATCTCCGGCGACATGGGCTAACCTCCGGCACGTGATAGACGACGTCCTGGGTCCCTCGCTCGACGTGCTCTTCTGCGGCATCAACCCCGGCCTCATGTCCGAGGCCACCGGCCACCACTTCGCCCGGCCGGGCAACCGCTTCTGGCCCGCGCTGCACCTGTCCGGCTTCACGCCGCGCCTCCTGGCGCCTGCCGAGCAGCACCTGCTGCCCTCGTACGGGCTGGGCATCACGAACATCGTCGCCCGCCCCAGCGCCAAGGCGTCGGAGCTGACCAGGCAGGAGCTGATCGAGGGCGGCCGGACGCTGGCGGCGAAGGTGGCCGGCGCGGCGCCCAAGGTGCTGGCCGTCCTCGGGATCTCGGCCTACCGGACGGCATTCGCCCGCCCCAAGGCCCGCATCGGCCCTCAGGACGAGGTCGTCGGCGGGGCCAGGGTCTGGGTGCTGCCCAACCCCAGCGGGCTGAACGCCCATTGGACCCTGGCCACCATCGCCGATGAGATGGCCCGGCTCCGCGGCTACTTGGCGACGAAGTCCTGGGTCCAGTAGATCCGGCCCTGGGGGTTCCTGGCCGCGCCGACGCCGATGAGGTTGTAGTCGCAGTTCATGATGTTCGCCCGGTGGCCCGGGCTGTTCATCCAGCCCTCGACCACGGAGGCCGGGGTGGGCTGGCCGAAGGCGATGTTCTCCGCGAAGCCCGTCCCGCCGGAGAAGCCCGCCCCCCTGATCCGGTCCATGAAGTCGCGGCCGTCCTTGGAGGTGTGGTCGAAGTAGTCCTGCTTCGCCATGTCGGCGGAGTGACCGAACGCGGCCGCGCGGAGCAGCGGGTCGAACCTGAGCGGCCCGCAGCCGCCCTTCGCCCGCTCGGCGTTGGTCAGCCTGAGGACCTCGTTCTCCTGGGCCGTGCCGACCGTGCTCCGTGACGGGGCCGTGGTGGGCGTCGAGGGGCTGCTGGGGGTGGGGGTGGCGGTGGGGCTGGGCGTGCTCGCGGGGGCGCAGGCCAGCTTGGCGGCCTTCGACTTGGCGGTACGGCCGCGGTAGTCGGTGGCGAACGCGTAAAAAGTGCCCGATTTGCAGGGGAGCGCCAGGGTGACGCGGCCGTTCTTGGTGGCCCCGCTCTTGACGACGGGGTCGGTGCCGGGGACGGCGCGCATGATGCGGATGCGCATCAGCGCCGGATCGGCGCAGCCGCGACGGGTGGCGAACGAGGTGATCCTGCCTTTGGCGCCGAGCCGCGGCTTGGCGACGCGCACGCGGCACGCGGCGTCAGACGCCACGGTCGAGCCGCGTGCCGCCGATGAGCCGGGCGTCGCCGAGCCCTGCGCCGCCGCCGTGCCCTGGGTTGCCGGCGGGGCCGGAGCCTCTGCCGCGCCCTGCGTCGCGGTTCCGGCCGCACAGCCGGTCGCGGAGAGCGCCGCCAGGGTCAGGAGCCCGCCGAATACCCCAAGGGGTCTACGCATAGGGGGTTGCCTCCCAGTCGGGATAGACGCTGGATGGCTAGGCATTCTGTCGGGAACGAAACCCATTTGTCATCAAATTGGGATATTTGCCACATGACGCCGGTAAACCAATGTGATCGCTGAGGCGTCTGTGCCGCCGCCGCGCGGGCCCGGATATCCCTACGCCGTCGGAAATCGCGAGCCGCGATCTTCGTCACGGTCGCCTGAAGATACGCACGGCACAGGCGTCCGGTTCGGATGGCAGGCGTCTCCATCAGGGTCTGCACGGTGATAAGGGCGGCCAAGCCGTGGCCGGCGGCGGGGTGCCACCGGGGAACTGCTGGAGGCCGAGCCCGGCCATTTCGTGGCCTGCGCGCAGCCGGAGACCTGCCGAGGAGGGCCCGTCAGACCCTGAACTCCTCGGTGCGGTGCGCGTAAGCGGGCACCGCGGCCCGCATCTCGTCGGTGACCAGCGGCGGCGGCAGCGGCACGATCTCCCGCTCGTGGAAGTCGAGGACGTGCTCGCCCTCGTCGAACAGCCCCTGGACCGCCCGCAGGCACGGCTCGACCACCGCGCGATCGGTGATCCGCCGGCCGCCCATGCCCCCGCCGTACCGGTCGTACAGCACTTCGTACATCAAGGACGGAGAGAAGATCACCAGCTCCGGCAGCGGGTCGAGGTCAGCCACCTGCGCGGCGCGCACCACCCGGCATGGCGAGCCGGCCCTGGCGCGCAGGGCCAGCACGTGCATCTCCCACTGCAGATACGCGCTGATCGGGAACTCCACCACCCGCACCCGCCGGACCGGGACGCGGTGGCGGAAGTAGTCGGCCACGGGCGCCGCCATGCGGTCGGCCAGGGCCAGCGAGCGCTCCCAGTCGCCGTCCATCATGGCCCGCCAGCTCGCCACGTCAGGCTCGTAGAAGTGCTGCGCCCGCTCCAGCTTCCACATCGGCTCGGCGCAGGCCGCGTGGTCGCGGTCGAAACCGGCTTGGTACTCCGGCACATCCAGGACGAGGCCGTCGGCGTGGGCGACGGCGGCGAACGGATTGTGGCGGCGGGCCGGAGTGCCCTGCTCGGTCATAGGCGTCCCTTCGACTCTGAAGATCCGCCCCGATCATGAGATGGCCCCCCGACCCGGTCAAGGCCCAAAACGATCCGGCCCGAACGATCTGGGCGGCCCTCAGCGGCGGGAGTGGAAGCGCCGGTGGATCGCGCCGAACACCATGGACCCGATCCACACCGCGAACAGCACCTTGAAGATCCCGAAGCCGCCGAAGATGAGCCCCAGCACCATGAACACGAAGAGCACGCCCAGGAACGGGTGCGGCCCCCGGTGGTGCCGCCACGGGTGGCCGTGGTGGCGCCACTGCCGCCGCATCTCGCGATGCTGCTCGTGGATGGAGTGCCGCATGTCCCGCTGGGCATCCCGCATGGACCGCATCTGCCGCCGGTGCGCGGTCATCGCCTCCCGCCAGCCGTCCATGTCGTAGTGGGGGACGGGCTCGCGGTAGCCCGGCGCCGGCTGAGGCGAACCGGGCAGGTCGGCGGTCACCTTCGCGAGGTCGCGGGCCGTCTTCGAGGCCAGCGCCTGGTCGAGTCGCTCGTCGAGCTCCTCGTGGGTCAGGCGGCCCTGCGCGAAGTGCTCGCGCAGGGCCTCCATCGTCTGCTCACGCTCCGCATCGCCGATGCGGATCTCGTTCGGTTCCATGCCCGCGTCCTCCCGGAGAGAGTGGCTCACTCCTCGCCCGGTTCGCCGTCGGCCAGGATCTGGTAGAGCTTGCGCCGGGTCTCAACAAGAGTCTTACGCGCTTCGCGGATTTGTGCGTCGTTCCCGGTCTGGAGAATCTGCATCATGGCGAAGGCGGACTGCCGGGCGATGTGCCAGAGGTCGGCGGTGTTGTCGTCGATGTCCGGCCGCATCTCGTCCCACGGGGCCCGGATCTCGTCCGCGTGCGCCTCGATGTAGTTGCGGCCCTCCTCGGTGAGCCGGAAGGTCTTGCGGCCCTCGCTCTCCTCGGAGATCACCAGGCCCTCGTCGGTGAGCTGCTGCAACGCCGGGTAGACGGCGCCGGGGCTGGGCTTCCAGCCGCCCTCGCTGCGCTCGGCGATCTCCTGGATGATCTGGTAGCCGTTCCGCGGCTCCTCGGCGAGCAGGGCCAGGATCGCGGCGCGCACGTCGCCCCGCTTGGCCTTGCGGCCCCTGCCCCAGCCGCGGTGGCCGCCGGGGCCGCCCCAAGGCGGCCCGCCGGGGCCGCCCCAAGGCGGCCCGCCGGGGCCGCCCCACGGGCCGCGTCCCCAGTCGAACGGGAACGGGCCGGGGCCGCGCCTGCCGCGCTGGCGGTGCTCGTGATGGTGGTGGCGGCCCTCACCGAAGGCCTCGGACATGGCCCTGAACGCCTCGCGGGCCGCCTGCTTGGCCTCGCGTGCCGCCTGCCGGTATTCGTGTGCGCCGGGCCACTGCCCGCCTGCTGCCTGTGCGGAAGTCATTTTTCCTCCTATATCGCGATCTGTTCTCGATGCGTCAAAGATATATCGGTAGTGTGTCGTTCGCAAGCGAGGGAGTGGAGTGAGCTACATCACGAAAAAGTTGCGGAATCCGGGAACAGGATCGGGGAGAGCCTCGTTGTTCAGAGCAGACGAGGTCGTTCCGCGTCGGCAGGGCTGGGGGGTGCTGTCGCCGCGGAAACGACCTCGTCTGCATTTACGGGGCGACCGTGTCCCCCATGTCTTGGCAAAGTCCCGCGTTCCGGGCGGGCCGAGGTGTTCGCGAAGGGCCCGCCAGGCGGGCCTCACCGCGTAAAGGTCTTCTTTGCCGTACAGTCCGGATCATGATGGGGCACACGCATGCGATGACCGGGGCCATCGCCTGGCTGGGGCTGGCGCCGCCTCTCGCCGCACTTCCACTGCTGAACGAGTCCTCGCGGTTCATCGAGACCGGGATCATGGCGACCGCGATCAGCCCGGCCGAGCTGATCGCCGGGGCGATCATCTGCGCGGGTGCCGCGATGCTGCCCGATCTCGACCATCCGAGCGCGACCATCGCGCAGACGTTCGGGCCGGTCACGTGGGTGCTCAGCAAGGCCGTGTGCTGGATCAGCGGCGGGCATCGCGGGGCGACCCATTCACTGGCGTTCGCGGCGGCGCTCGGGTTCGGCACGCACTGGCTGGCCAACACCTATCCCATCGGGCGCGACATCGTGGTCGTGCTGCTCATCGGGCTGGCCCTGCGGGCGATCGGCGTCGGCATCCCCGGCAACAAGATGGGCTCCGCGCTGATCAACATCGGGCTGACCGCCGGGCTCTACGCCGTCTTCCTCTCCCTCCAGGTCGGGTACGCCTGGCTGGGGCTGGCGGTGGCGATCGGCTGTCTCATCCATGTGGTGGGTGACTGCATGACCGAGCGGGGATGTCCGGTGCTGTGGCCGCTGGGGGCCAAGTTCGTGCTGCCGTGGAAGATCGGGATCAAGACGGGGAAGAAGTTCGAGCAGAAGATCCTCGCTCCGATCCTGTCCGTGGCCATCATCGGGCTGCTGTTCTGGCGGTTGGCACCCGCTTAACTTGATGTCGAGATATCCTAGAGATATCTTGACGTCGAGACATCCGCCGCGGCGCTCGCGGACTTAGGGTCACCTAACGTGTTTCCCGTCCGATGAGTGCGGCAGGATTTGGGGGAGCGAACCCGACGCAGCGAGCGGAGTGGTGAGCGACCCGAGAGGACGTACCCTTTCTGATGGAGGAGGCGAATCACCGTGTCCGCGAACAGCTTCGGCAGCCGTGACACGCTACGCGTCGGTGACGCGTCATATGAGATTTTCCGGCTGGATGCCGTCGAGGGCGCCGCACGCCTCCCGTACAGCCTGAAGATCCTGCTGGAAAACCTCCTCCGCACCGAGGACGGCGCGAACATCACCGCCGACCACATCCGTGCGCTGGGCGGCTGGGACCCGACCGCGGCACCGAGCGTGGAGATCCAGTTCACGCCCGCCCGGGTGATCATGCAGGACTTCACCGGTGTGCCCTGCGTCGTCGACCTCGCCACCATGCGCGAGGCCGTGCGCGACCTGGGCGGCGACCCGGCCCGCATCAACCCGCTCGCGCCGGCCGAGATGGTCATCGACCACTCGGTGATCGTCGACTACTTCGGCCACCCGGACGCCTTCCAGCGCAACGTCGAGCGCGAGTACGAGCGCAACCGCGAGCGCTACCAGTTCCTGCGCTGGGGCCAGACGGCCTTCGACGAGTTCAAGGTCGTCCCGCCCGGCACCGGCATCGTCCACCAGGTCAACATCGAGCACCTGGCCAGGGTCGTCATGACCCGCGACGGCAAGGCCTACCCCGACACCTGCGTCGGCACCGACTCCCACACCACCATGGAGAACGGCATCGGCGTCCTGGGCTGGGGCGTCGGCGGCATCGAGGCCGAGGCCGCGATGCTCGGCCAGCCGATCTCCATGCTCATCCCGCGAGTGGTCGGCTTCAAGCTCAGCGGCAAGCTGCCCGCCGGGGCCACCGCCACCGACCTCGTGCTGACGATCACCGAGATCCTGCGCAAGCACGGGGTGGTCGGCAAGTTCGTGGAGTTCTACGGCGAGGGCGTCGCGTCCGTGCCGCTGGCCGACCGGGCCACGATCGGCAACATGAGCCCCGAGTTCGGCTCCACCTGCGCGATCTTCCCGATCGACGGCCAGACCATCGACTACCTGCGGCTGACCGGGCGCTCCGAGGAGCAGATCGCCCTCGTCGAGTCGTACGCCAAGACCCAGGGCCTCTGGCTCGACCCGTCCGCGCCCGAGCCGGTCTTCTCCGAGTACATCGAGCTCGACCTCGGCACCGTCGTCCCGTCGATCGCCGGCCCCAAGCGCCCGCAGGACCGCATCGCGCTGTCGGCCGCCAAGGCCACCTGGCGCCACGACGTCCAGAACTACGTGAGCGACGACGTCGACGAGGAGGGCGAGCAGACCTTCCCGGCCTCCGACGCGCCCGCCTCCAACTTCCGCGCGGACGGCGAGCGGCCGCACAAGCCGGTGCCCGTCACGCTGGCCGACGGCACCTCGTTCGAAATCGACCACGGCATCGTCTCGATCGCCGCGATCACCTCGTGCACCAACACCTCCAACCCGTACGTCATGCTCGGCGCGGCGCTGCTGGCCCGCAACGCCGTCGACAAGGGCCTGACCCGCAAGCCGTGGGTCAAGACCTCGCTGGCTCCCGGCTCGCAGGTGGTCACCGGCTACTTCGAGCGCTCGGGGCTGCAGCCGTACCTCGACAAGATCGGGTTCAACCTCGTCGGCTACGGCTGCACCACCTGCATCGGCAACTCGGGCCCGCTGCCGGCGGAGATCTCCGAGGCCGTCCAGGCCAACGACCTCGCGGTCACGGCCGTGCTGTCCGGCAACCGCAACTTCGAGGGCCGCATCAACCCCGACGTCAAGATGAACTACCTGGCCTCGCCGCCGCTCGTGGTGGCGTACGCGCTGGCCGGGACCATGGACATCGACCTCGACACCGAGCCGCTCGGCCTCGGCAGTGACGGTCAGCCGGTCTACCTGAGGGACATCTGGCCGTCGCCGGAGGAGATCTCGGCGGTGGTCAACTCCTCCATCGGCCGCGACATGTTCGAGCGCGACTACGCCGACGTGTTCAAGGGCGACGACCACTGGCGCTCGCTGCCGATCCCGACGGGCGACACCTTCGAGTGGGACCCGGACTCGACGTACGTGCGCAAGGCCCCGTACTTCGACGGCATGCCGTCCAAGCCCGAGGCCGTCACCGACATCACCGGCGCCCGCGTGCTGGTCAAGGTGGGCGACTCGGTCACCACCGACCACATCTCGCCGGCCGGCTCCATCAAGGTCGGCACGCCGGCCGCGCAGTACCTGCAGGCCAACGGCGTCGAGGTGAAGGACTTCAACTCCTACGGCTCGCGGCGCGGCAACCACGAGGTGATGATCCGGGGCACGTTCGCCAACATCCGCCTGCGCAACCAGATCGCGCCGGGCACCGAGGGCGGCTACACCCGCGACTTCACCCAGCCCGACGGGCCGGTGTCGTTCATCTACGACGCCTCGGTCAACTACGCCGCGGCCGGGACGCCGCTGGTGGTGCTGGCGGGCAAGGAGTACGGCTCCGGCTCCTCGCGCGACTGGGCGGCCAAGGGCACGGCGCTGCTGGGCGTGCGCGCGGTCATCGCCGAGTCGTACGAGCGCATCCACCGCTCCAACCTGATCGGCATGGGCGTGCTGCCGCTGCAGTACCCGGAGGGGGCCTCGGCCGAGACGCTCGGGCTGACGGGCGAGGAGACGTTCGACATCACGGGCGTCGAGGAGCTCAACTCGGGCGGCATCCCGCGCACCGTGCACGTGAAGGCGACGGCTTCATCCGCGCACGGAGCCGGCGTGGAGTTCGACGCGGTCGTACGCATCGACACGCCGGGCGAGGCCGACTACTACCGGCACGGCGGGATCATGCAGTACGTTCTTCGCTCGTTGCTCGCGAAGTGACTTCCCGGGCCTTCGCGCGGTCATGAGCCGCGCGGAGGGCGGGAGCCCTTGGCTTGCTTGAGCCGGGGTGGGGCGCGATCCTCACGCGCCCGTATCGGGGGAACCACCCGACACAGGAGAGCCGCCCGGCGGGACACCCCCCGCCGGGCGGCTCTTCGTCATCGTGACATCGTCCGGTAGCGGTGCACGGCCAGCGGCAGGAAGACCGCTAGGATCGCCACCGACCAGATCAGGCTCGCGGTCACCGGGTGCTGGAGCGGCCAGGCCGGGGAGACCGAGGTGGGGTTGCCGAACAGGCCGCGGACGGCGGCCACGACGGCGCTCATGGGGTTCCAGTCCGCGACGGGCTTGAGCCAGGCCGGCAGCCCCTCGGTGGGGACGAACGTGTTGGCCAGGAACGTCATGGGGAACAGCCAGCCGAACGTGGCCGCGTCCGCCTGCGCGCCGCTCTGGATCCACAGGCCGATGTACGTGCCCACCCAGATCATCGCGAACCCGAACAGCGCCAGCAGCCCGAACGCCGCCACGGTGTCCCCGAGGCTCCCGTGCGCCCGCCATCCGGCGATCAGGACTCCGGCCAGCACCATGGCGGCCAGCGACAGCAGGTGCATCGACAGGTCGGCCACGCTCCGCCCGACGAGCACGGCGCTGCGGGCGATGGGCTGGGCACGGAACCTGTCGATGATCCCGCGCGCCATGTCCTCGCCCACGGTGGTCGCGGCCGAGGTCGCGGTCATGGCCATGACCTGCATGAAGATGCCTGGCATGAGGTAGTTGCGATAGTCGCCCCCGCCCGGCAGGACGATCGCGCTGCCGAAGACGTAGCCGAACAGCACGGTCATGATCACGGGGAACACCAGGAAGCCGGCGATCTCGCCCGGCTGGGCCTTCAGCCGCGCGTAGGTGCGGCCCGCGATGGTGAGGGCGTCGGCCACGGTCCAGCGCAAGGTCTCGTACATCGATGGGCTCCTTTCAGGCCGTCAGGCGGAGGAAGACCTCGTCGAGGGTGGGCCGGCGCAGCGCCAGGTCCTCCACGGGGATGCCGGCCGCGTCCAGCGCGCCGGCGATGCGGACGAGCGACTGCGCGCCGTCGGCCGCGGGCACGGTCACCTGCCGCCCTTCGGCGCTCTCGATCGCCGGTGTCGTGGCGCTCCGGAGCAGCCGCACCCCCGCGGCCACGTCCGCCGCGTCCCGGAAGACGACCTGTACCCGGTCGCCCCCGACCGTCCGCTTGAGCTCTTCGGGCGAGCCCGCGGCGGCCACGACGCCCTCCCGCAGCACCACGATCTGGTCCGCCAGCTGGTCGGCCTCGTCCAGGTACTGCGTGGTCAGCAGGAGCGTGGTGCCCTCCTTGACCAGGTCGCGCAGCAGCTCCCACAGCTGCAGCCGGCTGCGCGGGTCGAGCCCGGTGGTCGGCTCGTCCATGAAGAGCACCGGCGGCGACACGATCAGGCTCGCGGCCAGGTCGAGCCGGCGCCGCATGCCCCCGGAGTACTCCTTGACCGGCCGGCGCGCCGCCTCCGCCAGCCCGAACCGCTCCAGCAGCTCGTCGGCCCTGCGCCGCGCCTCGGCCCTGGACAGGTGGTAGAGCCGCCCGAACAGCTGGAGGTTGCGCCGCCCTGTCAGCAGCTCGTCCACCGCCGCGTGCTGGCCGGCCAGGCCGATGCGGAAGCGCAGCCGGGCGGCGTCGCGGACCACGTCGAGCCCGTCGACCTCGGCCCGTCCGGCGTCGGCCCGCAGGAGCGTGGTGAGGATGCGGACGGCGGTGGTCTTGCCCGCCCCGTTCGGCCCGAGTAACCCGCAGACCGTGCCCGCGGGGACCTCGAGGTCGATGCCCTTGAGCGCTTCGTTGGCCGCGTACCGCTTGCGCAGCCCCTCTGCGTAGATCATCTGAGCACCTCCTTAACGATGTTAAATCTAACAGCGTTAAGGATGCATTGAACGTTGTTAAGCTGTCAAACGTGGCACTCGAAAAAGGCACCATCGTCGCGACCGCGCTGCGCCTGCTGGACGAGGTCGGGCTCGACGGGCTGACGCTGCGGCGGCTGGCGGGCGAGCTGGGCGTGCAGGCCCCGGCGCTCTACTGGCACTTCAAGAGCAAGCAGCTGCTCCTGGACGCGATGGCGGCCTCGATGATGGCCGCGCGCCAGGGCCGCCTGCCGCTGGCGGAGCCCGCCAAGTGGCGGGAGTGGATCGCCGACTACGCGCGTCTTGACCGTGCGATGCTCAACTCGTGCCGCGACGGGGCCAAGCTGGTGGCGGGCACGCGGCCGTCGGCCGAGCTCTTCGCGGCGGTGGAGCAGGTGATCGCGGGGCTCGAGTCGGCGGGATTCGCCGCCGGCGACGCGATGCGCGGGCTCTCCACGCTCAGCGGGTACGTGGCCGGGTTCGTGCTGGAGGAGCAGGCCGACAGGATGCGCCCGGACGCGGGGCAGGCCCCGCCGGACATGGAAGAGTTCCAGGTGGCCTATCCGCGGCTGATGGCCGGCCTGGCGGAGGTCGGCGATCCGCAGAGCGACCAGGCGTTCGAGGGCGGCCTGCAGCTGATCCTGGACGGGATGGAGCTCCGCCTCAGGGCTCAGGCGGAGGGGGAGCGGAGCCGGTAGCCGCGCCTGAGCCAGTGGACGCCGGTGGTGCGCCTCGACGGGGTCGAGGTCGCCCGTGAGGGGATGTGTGACGGCGGCGCCCCACCGGACGGGACGGCGTCAGCGGCGATGGCCGGGGCTGCGGTTCGCGGCGGCGAACTGCTGCGCTGTCGGCGCGCGCTCGGGGTCGGTGAGCCACTGCGCGGCAAGCCCGACGAGCAGGGCGAGATAGTGTGAGCCGGCCGCCTGGACCTCGTCCGGATCACTGTCCGGCTCGAGGCGGGCGAACGCCCGCGCCAGCGACGTCCTCGCGAGCTCCTGGCCGCCGGCGATCATCCCCCGGATCTCCTCGTCCCGCCGCGCGGACGCGACAGATTCGAAGTTGACGAACCACAGCGACCGGTTGGCCTGGATCGACTCGATGATCCGGCCCCACAGGGCCTCCTGATCGCCAGGCCCGGAGCGCGTTCCGTCGGGCTCCTCGAGCACCGCGAACAGCAGCTCACCCCACTCCGTGTTGAGATCGCGCAGCGCCCGGGTGAGCAGCTGCTCCTTGGATCCGAAGTGGTAGTTGATCGACGCCTGGTTCGCTCCCGACGCCGCGACCAGGTCTCGCACGGTGGTGTGCGCGTACCCCTTGGTCAGCAGGCAGTCGCGCGCCGCCAGCAGCAGCTTGTCCTTGGCACTCACATGCCCTACGGTATCATATAAACGTTCGTTTGAAACGATCATTTAAAATGGTCTTTTAAGGAGGCTTCATGGCTCCGTACGGCACTGCCACGCTCGCGCCACCCGTGCTCCGCATCCGCGGCCTGCGCTGTGAGTACCCAGGAGAGGCCGGGCCGGTCCACGCCCTGCGCGGCGTCGACCTCGATGTCGCGCGGTCCTCCTTCATCGCGATCATGGGACCGTCGGGCTCCGGCAAGACCACCCTCATGCACTGCGCCGCCGGGCTGCAGCGGCCCACGGCAGGCTCCATCGAGCTGGACGGGCGCGACCTGCGCTCGCTCGATCAGACCCAGCTCGCGCAGCTACGCCGGCGCCGCGTCGGATTCGTCTTCCAGTCGTTCAACCTCCTGCCGGCGCTGTCGGCCATCGAGAACGTCGAACTTCCCCTGCGCCTCGACGCGCGGGAGACCGACGCGGCGCGCACCGCCGAACTGCTCGCACGCGTGGGGCTCGGCAACCGCGGCGGCCACCGCCCTGATCAGCTGTCAGGCGGCCAGAAGCAGCGCGTCGCGGTCGCGCGGGCATTGATCACCGACCCCGACGTCGTCTTCGCCGACGAGCCCACGGGCGCCCTCGACATCCGCAGCGCCAGGGAAGTCCTGCGGTTGATGCGCGAACTCGCCGACCATGGTCAGACGATCATCATGGTCACGCACGACCCGGTCGCCGCCTCCTATTCGGACGCCGTCCTCTTCCTCGCCGACGGCCGGATCGTCGATCACCTCCCGCGCCCGACCGCGCAGCAGGTCGCCGGCAGAATGGCCGTCCTGGTCGAGTCGGCGGAGCAGGCCGCCAACGATGCGGCGGTGAACCGGTGACCCGGCTCGCCCTGCGCTCTCTCGCGCATCACCGCGCCGCCGCGATCGCGACCGGCCTGGTGGCGCTCGTCGGCACGATGCTGGTCACGGGCATGATGAGCCTGCTCGGCACCGGGCTGGCCGACAGTACGGCCGCCGCCGACCGCGCGTTCCTGGTGCAGTTCCCGCTCATCATGGGCGGCTGGGCGGTCGCGATCGTCCTGTTCGCCATGGTCTCGACGATCAGCGTCGCCCTCCGCGGCCGGGCCGGGGAGCTGGCCGGCATCCGCCTCATCGGCGCGAGCCCGCGTCAGGTCCAGTCGATGCTGGCCGCCGAGACGGCGGTCATCTCGGCCGTCACGGCGCTCCCGGGCCTGGCCGGCGGCTACCTCGTCGGCTGGGTCGTCACGCGGGGCATCCACTCCGCCGGGCTTACCGACGCGGCCTCGGTCTTCGCGCCTGGCGTGCTCCTCCCGGTCGCCGGCGTGCTCATCGTGCTGGCGGCGAGCGTACTGGCCGCGTGGACGGGCAGCCGCTCCCTCGCGCACCGCAGTCCTGTGGCCGACGCGGCCCCGCCGCCGCGTCGCCGTACGGGACGGCATCCGGGACGGCGCCGCCGCATCGCCGCCACGGTCCTGATCGTCGCCGGCCTGGCCTCATCGGCAGGGGTGCTCGCCATGGACCCGGCCGACGTGCTCACCACCGCGATGACCGGGCCCGGCTGCGTCCTCGTCGCCGTCGGCCTGTGCGTCCTCGCCCCCGAGCTCGTCGCCACGGCGAACAGCGCGCTCAGGGCCTTCCGCCGGGCGCGCATCACCGCCCCCGCGCACCTGGCCGCGATCAACCTCTCCGCGGCCCCGGAACGGGTACGACCGACCGTGACCTTCCTCACGCTCTTCGTCGGCGTCGCCGCGGGCACGCTCAGCATGCAAGGCATAGAGAACAGCGTGAGCTCGGCGGGCAGCATGGCGGACAGCACGGCGGGCAGCACGGCCCAGGTCCTCGCCTCGATCAACTACTTCGTCGTCGCCCTGATCGCCGCGTTCATGGCCATCGCGCTCACCAACAACCTCGTCGCCTCCATCACCCGGCGCCGCTCGGAGTTCGCGGTCATGTCCCTCATCGGCTCGACGAGTGCCCAGACAGAAGGCATGCTCGTACGCGAGATCGGCGCGGCCGCCGCCGTCAGCATCGTCGCGGGCAGCGTGGGCGCGTTCGTCGCCGTCCTGCCCTTCGCCATCGTCAAAACAGGCAACCCGCTGCAGGCGGCGGCACCCCTGCCCTACGCGATCACGATCGTGATCGGGATCGGCGTCACCCTCGGCGTCGCGTCTCTTGTCGGGAGGCGCGTCATCCGCACGGTGTGAGGCCGCGACGCGGCGGCTGAGAGCAGGGGTGGTTGAATCTCCCCGTGACTGATGCGGCATTAGTGCTGATTGTTGGTGGTCTGGCGGTTTTCGTCGGCGCGATTGTCCAAGGTGGCGTGGGTTTCGGGCTGGGGCTCGTGGCCGTCCCCGTGCTCACCATGCTGGCCCCCGATCTCATGCCGGGCGCCATCCAGGTCGTCAATGTGACCCTGCCGCTGTTCACGCTGGCCGTCGAGTGGCGGACGGTGGACTGGCGCGGCCTCGGCTTCGCGGTGCTGGGACGACTGCCCGGAAGCGTCATCGGCGCGGTCATCGTCGTCTATGTCTCTATATCCGCCAGGGGCGTCTTCGTCGCCGTCATGGTCCTCATCGCGGTGGCGCTGACGGCCAGGGCGCTGAGCGTGCCGCGCAACGGCGTGACGATCGCCTCCGCCGGCTTCATCTCGGGGATCACCGGGACGGCCACCGGCATCGGCGGGCCACCCATGGCGCTCGTCTACCAGCACGCCAAGGGGCCGCAGATCAGGGCGACGCTGGCGATGTTCTTCTTCTTGAGCGCCGCCCAGTCGCTGGTCATCCTCGCGGTCGTGGACGAGCTCCCGGCCCGGGCGCTGCTGACAGGGGCGGTGCTGGTCGTGCCCATGGTGCTCGGGTTCCTGGTGTCGGGGCCGCTGCGCCGGTATCTCGACGGCGGCAAGGTACGGGCGGCCGTCCTCGCGGTGGCCGCCGCGTCCGCCGTGGCACTGCTGGCGCAGACCTTGGTCGCCCAGCTCGGCTGAGGTGGCGTGGGCCTCGTCGCCGGCGGGTCGCGGGCGGGGAGAGGCGGTGGGCCGCGGCGACCGGCTCAGCATCCGTCGCTCACACCTTCGCGGAGCCGCAGTCAGCAAGATTCAGGCGGCGTTTCTGGATTGTTACCCGAAACAACAAACTCCCGACCGACAGGGTCTTCCAAAGCAGGCCATCCCGGAATACGTTGCCGCAAACAACATTCATCCGGGCCCCTCCGGAAGAAAGGACCCTGCACCATGCGCAAGGGGATCCTCAGCCTGACCGCCACGGCAGCCGCGCTCGCCCTCGGTCTCACCGCCTGCGGGGGCGACAGCGGTCAGACCACGTCGACCACGTCGACCTCGGCCTCGGCCCCGGCGGCGAAGGCCGGGAAGATCGGTGTCATCCTGCCGGACAGCAAGTCCTCGGCCCGGTGGGAGACGGCAGACCGCAAGTACCTCGAAGAGGCGTTCAAGGCCGCCGGCGTCGCCTACGACATCCAGAACGCCCAGAACGACAAGACGGCGTTCCAGACCATCGCCGACCAGATGGTCACCAACGGTGCCACCGTCCTGATGATCGTGAACCTGGACAGCGGCAGCGGCAAGGCCGTCATCGACAAGGCCAAGTCCCAGGGCGTGGCCACGATCGACTACGACCGGCTGACGCTCGGCGGCGGCGCCGCGTACTACGTCAGCTTCGACAACACCAAGGTCGGCCAGCTGCAGGGCGAGGGCCTGGTCAAGTGCCTGACCGACAAGAAGGCCAGCAAGCCCATCGTGGCCTACCTGAACGGCTCTCCCACCGACAACAACGCCACCCTGTTCAAGAGCGGCTATGACGGGGTGCTCAAGCCGAAGTTCGACTCCGGCGAGTACGTCAAGGGCCCCGACCAGCCCGTGCCCGACTGGGACAACGCCCAGGCCGGCACCATCTTCGAGCAGATGCTGACCCAGCAGCCGAAGATCGCCGGTGTCCTGGCCGCCAACGACGGCCTGGGCAACGCCGCCATCACCGTGCTGAAGAAGAACAACCTCAACGGCAAGGTGCCCGTCACCGGCCAGGACGCCACCGTCCAGGGGCTGCAGAACATCCTCGCCGGCGACCAGTGCATGACGGTCTACAAGGCCGTCAAGAAGGAGGCCGACGCCGCGGCCAAGCTCGCGGTGGCGCTGGCCAAGGGTGAGAAGCCCGCGGCGAGCAGCAGCGTCAAGGACCCCGAGAGCGGTCAGGACGTGCCCTCCGAGCTGATGGAGCCGCAGGCCATCTACCTCGACAACGTCAAGGACGTGGTGGCCGACGGCTACGTGACCAAGGAGGAACTGTGCACGGGTGACTTCGCCAAGAAGTGCACCGAGGCCGGCATTCAATAAGAGCGAGGGGGCGCGGCCGGTCCGGCCGCGCCCCTCTTAGGGAGCCCCATGACCCCCCTCCTTGAAGTGCGCGGGATCGACAAGAGCTTCGGCCCGGTGAAGGTGCTGCACAAGGTCGAGCTCGCGGCGTACGCCGGCGAGGTGACGGCCCTGGTCGGCGACAACGGCGCGGGCAAGTCGACCCTGGTCAAGTGCGTCGGCGGCATCTATCCGATCGACGAGGGAGAGATCCTCTTCGACGGCCGCCAGGTGCAGGTCCACAGCCCGCGCGACGCGGGCGAGCTCGGGATCGAGATCGTCTACCAGGACCTGGCCCTGTGCGACAACCTCGACATCGTCCAGAACATGTTCCTCGGCAGGGAGCGCAAGAACGGGATCCTGCTCGACGAGGACAGCATGGAGGAACTGGCCGAGCGGACCCTCAGCAGCCTGTCCGTACGGACGGTGAAATCCATCAGGCAGCAGGTCTCCAGCCTGTCCGGCGGACAGCGGCAGACCGTGGCCATCGCCAAGGCCGTGCTGTGGAACAGCAAGGTCGTCATCCTCGACGAGCCGACCGCGGCCCTGGGCGTGGCCCAGACGGCGCAGGTCCTCGAGCTGGTGCGCCGGCTGGCCGACACGGGCCTGGCCGTGGTGCTCATCTCGCACAACATGAACGACGTCTTCGCCGTCTCCGACCGGATCGCGGCGCTCTACCTCGGCAGGACGGCCGCCCAGGTCAGGACCGCCGACGTGACGCACGCCCAGGTCGTCGAACTGATCACTTCAGGCCGCAGCGGGGATCTCGGCCTCAAGAACGGGGTCACCCCATGAGCAAGGTCAAGGAACTCCCCGGCGAGGCCATCGTCACCGCGACGCAGTCCCCGTCGATCGGCAACAGCTTCCTCGCCTACGTCGAACGCGTACGCGGCGGGGACATGGGGGCGCTGCCGGCCGTACTGGGCCTGATCGTGCTCTGCACGGTCTTCGCCGTCGCGCGGCCCGCCTTCGTCACCTCGATCAACTTCGCCAACCTCTTCACCCAGGGCGCCGCGACCACGCTGATCGCGATGGGCCTGGTGTTCGTGCTGCTGCTGGGCGAGATCGACCTGTCCGCCGGGTTCGCCAGCGGCGTGTGCGCGGCTGTGCTCGCCGTCACGCTCACGAGCATGGGCCTGCCCTGGTACGTGTGCGCCCTGGCCGCCATCCTCACCGGCGTGGTCATCGGCACCGTGCTCGGCACGCTGGTCGCCAAGGTCGGCATCCCGTCGTTCGTGGTCACGCTGGCCGGGTTCCTCGCCTTCCAGGGCCTGGTCCTGGTCCTGGTCAAAGAGGGCACGAACATCTCGGTCAGGGACAGCGTGATCCTGGCCATCGCGAACAAGAACCTGCCGCCCTCGCTCGGCTGGGCGCTGTACGCGGTCTGCGTGGCGGTCTTCGCCGCCGTTCAGCTCCTCCGGGCCAGGAAGCGCACCAAGCGCGGGCTGATCGCCGACCCGCTGTCGCTGATCGCCGCCCGCGTGGGCGCGCTGGCGGTGCTGGCCGGGCTCGCGGTCTACGTGCTCAACCTGGAGCGCAGCCGCAACGCGGCACTGGTCTCGCTCACCGGCGTGCCGATCGTGGTGCCCGTGATCGTGGTGCTGCTGGTCATGTGGACGCTGGTGCTGCGCCGTACCTCGTTCGGACGCCACCTGTACGCGGTCGGCGGGAACGCCGAGGCGGCGCGGCGGGCGGGCATCCCGATCGACAGGATCAGGATCAGCGCGTTCGTGATCTGCTCCTCGATGGCCGCGATCGGCGGGATCGTGGCCGCGTCCAGGGCCAGCTCGGTCGACCCGAACACGGGCGGCAGCTCCGTCCTGCTGTACGCGGTCGGCGCGGCGGTCATCGGCGGCACGAGCCTGTTCGGCGGCAAGGGCCGCGTGCTGGACGCCGTGCTCGGCGGCGCCGTGGTGGCGGTCATCGAGAACGGCATGGGTCTGATGGGGTATGGAGCCAGTGTGAAGTACCTGGTCACGGGCTCTGTGCTGCTGCTCGCCGCGGGGGTCGACGCCCTCGCGCGCAGGCGGGCGGCGGCCGCTGGTCTAAGGTGATCAGCGACTCTCAGCCCCCCTTGAAGGAACCCCAGATGCGTGCCGGCCCTTCCCAAGAGGACATCAGGCGCCACAATCTCGGCGCGCTGCTCCGCCATGTCCACCTGGGAGGGCCGATCTCGCGTGCCGAGCTGACCGCGAAGATGGGGCTCAACCGCAGCACGATCATGGCACTCACCTCCGACCTCACCGCGGCGGGGCTGGTGCGCGAGGAGCTGCCCCGCGAGACGGGCCGCGCGGGACGGCCCTCGCTCGTGGTGCGGCCCGAGTCGGCGCGGGTCTACGTGTTCGCCTTCGACGTCGGCCCCGACCGGCTCGCGGTCGCCCGGGTGGGCCTCGGCGGGGTGATACTCGACCGCCGCGAGACGGCACGCGAGCGCGGCCCGTTCCAGCTGGAGGAGCTGGCCGGGACGCTGGCCGGCTTCGCCAGGCAGATGCGGCGCAAGACCAGGGACGACACCGTCTGCGTCGGGGCGGCGGCGGCCGTCTCCGGCGGCGTGCGCAAGGCCGACGGCGTGGTGCGGTTCGGGCCGAACCTGCTGGCCGAGGAGGTGCCGTTCGGCGAGGAGCTGGGCCGCAGGCTCGGCCTGGGGCTGCCGGTCAGCGTGGGCAACGACGCCAACCTGGCCGCGCTCGCCGAGCACAGCCGCGGCGTCGGGGCCGCTGTCAGGGACCTCATCTACCTGCATGGTGACGTGGGCATCGGCGGCGGCATCATCGCGGGCGGCCACCTGCTGGGCGGCCACGACGGCTACGGCGGCGAGGTCGGCCACATGGTCGTCAACCCCGGCGGCCGCGCCTGCGGCTGCGGCTCGCACGGATGCCTCGAGGCGGAGGTGGGGGAGCGGGCCCTGCTGGAGGCGGCGGGCCGCGTCGGTCCCGGGCAGCACGGGCGGGACGCGGTGCGCGCCGTGGTGGAGGCCGCCGACCGGGGCGACATCGAGGCGCAGGCCGCGCTCAGCCAGGTCGGCGACTGGCTGGGGCTGGGCGTGGCGAACCTGGTGAACATCTTCAACCCGGAAATGGTGATCTTCGGGGGGATGCTGCGGGAGATCTACCTCGGGTCGGCGGCGCAGGTGCGTACCCAGCTCGCCCTGCACGCGATGGCCCCGCAGCGGGAGAGGCTGCGGCTGCGCACGTCCTCGCTCGGGGACTCCGCCACGCTGGCGGGCGCGGCCGAGCTGGCCTTCGCCCACGTCCTCGCCGACCCTCTTGAGGTCCTGGCTCGCGCCACCGCCTGACCGGGAAGGTCAGGTGACCTTGGACGTGATGGCCGTCCACGTGTTGCAGAAGCCGGTGGCGCCGCCGCGGTAGCCGCGGTCCTGCCAGAAGGCGAGGTTGCGCGGCTTGCCGTGGATCTCGCTCTCGTCCGCCCTGCGTACGGCGTCGATCCAGTCGTCCCAGTCGATCCCCGGGTTGATCGACTCGAGGGTGGAGCTGTAGAAGACGCCGGCGAAGCATTCGGCCTGCATCTCCAGCCGGTGGCTCAGCAGCGCCCGCGAGCTGTCCGAAGCGGGCCAGTACAGCGCGTTCTGCGCGTCCAGCACGCCGATGAGCTGCTGCACGTGGTGCCCCCACTCGTGGGCGACCGAGTGCGCGATGTTCATGCGGAACGGGTCGCGCAGGTCGCTCTTCATGATGCGGATGACGATCGTGCGCTGGCCCGGGCAGTACTGTGCCCCGTTGCTGGTGATCTTCCCGCAGACGGAGTCGCTTCCCGTCGTGATCGTGACCTCGGGCGAGGTGTACGTCAGGCCGGCGGCCGCGAACTGGGCGGCCCAGAAGCGGTCGGCGCAGCCGGCCATCGCGCGGTGGAAGGACTTGAGCGAGGCGACGCTCCCCCCGCGGATCTGCGGGATCGCGCACTCCTGGGCGGCCACGTGAGCGCCCGTCATCCCCGACAGGCCGGCCTGCGCGATGCTCGACGCTGCCCGGGCCGGCCCGGAGAAGAGAACCAGACCCGCGACCATGCCCGCTAAGAGGGAAATGCGCACGATCGCGGATCTTAGATCACTTAGTGCTGGTTTGCGCTAGAGGACCTTGGCCTTCGGGGCGGTCCAGGTGTTGCAGGCGCTCCCCGACTGGGCCTTGAAGCCGCGCTTGGCCCAGTAGGCGACGTTGGAGTCCTTGCCATGAGTCTCGTCGGCGTCGCTGCGCACCTTCACGCCGATGGAGCCCAGGTTGAGCCAGTTGTGGGTGGAGTCGAGCAGGGCGTCCCATTCGGCGTTGCTGCGGCCGAGCGAGCCCCAGACACGGCCGACGAACGCCCCGCCCAGGCACTCCGCCTGCAGCTCGGAGCGGCGGCTCGCGTCGAGTGCGCGCGCCTCGGTCGTGCGGTAGAGGCTGTCGGTGGCGTTGAGTATGCCGGTGAGCTGCTGGATGTGGTGTCCGTACTCGTGGGCCAGCACCGCCATCAGCGCCAGGTTCCGCGGCTCCTCGACGATCTCCGGGGTCAGCCAGAACGTGATGGACTTGTTCTTCGGGCAGTAGATCGCCTGCGCGCCTTCGGGGAACTTGCCGCACGCCGTCTTCGTGCCCGCCTTGGTGATCACCGTGAGCTTGGGGGTGCTGAAGCGGAAGCCCGCCTTCTTCACCACGGGCGCCCACGCCTGCTTGAGGCAGTCCATCACGGAGGAGAAGTAGACCTCCGCCTCCTCGACGGTCCCATTGTTGACCTGCGGCTCGTCACACGTCTGGGTGGCGAGCTTGCCCGCCTTGTACAGCGGGTTCTTCGTCAGGACCGGCTTGAAGGCGGGCGCGGGGGCGGTGGCCGCGTGGGCCGTGCCGGCGAAGAGCAGGCTCGCCACGGCGCCTGCCATGAGCGCCAATCGGGGGATACGCATGAGAAGGCACCCTATTAAAGAGGGAGTTCCAGGTAAAGGAATATTAAAGTGTATTTCTGGTGGAGGCGGCCCAGGTGTTGCACGCGCCCGGGGTTCCCCGGTTGAAACCGCGCGTCATCCACGCGGCCTGCGTCGGGCCCCTTCCGTGGTCGTTCTGCGGCCAGCCCTTGGCGCCGTTCTTCCTGAACCAGTCCACGGTGTACGCCCAGTCGGCGTCCGTGACCAGCTCCGTGCCCTTCATCGTGCTCATGAAGACCGAGGAGAGGCATTCGGCCTGCAACTCCGAATTGCGGGAGAGCTGCAGCCGTTGCGCCTTTCCCGCCACGGTCCTGGCCGCCCAGTAGTAATTCCAGATGCCGGAGGTCTGCTGGACGTGGTGTCCGTACTCGTGGGCGATCAGGCGGGTGATGCCCAGCGGGAACGGGTTCTTCAGCTGGTCCTTGCTGATCATCAAGTACATGGTGCGGTCGGTGGAGCAGTAGACGCCGTCGGCGCCGGCGTTCCACGCGCCGCAGGGCGTCTTGACCTTGGTGGTGATGATGCGCAGCCGCGGCTTGGCGAAGGGCAGCCCGGCCTTGCGGAACTGGGCGCCCCATGCCCGGTTGAGGCAGCCGGTCACGCGGGTCAGGAAGCGCCGGTACGCGGTCATGCTCCCGGCCGGCAGGTCGCCGGGCGCGCAGTTCACGTCGGTCAGCCGGCCGGTCCGGTAGAGCGGGTTCGCCGTCGCCAGCGCCCTGCCGATCGAAGGGCCCTGCTTCGCCTGGCTGGAGACCTTGGCGGGGGGAGAGGCGAGCTGCTGGGCCTCGTTCTGTGGCTCCGTCGAGGTGGTGGCCACGTCGGCCAGCACGAGCACCAGACCGGCCGCTGCCAGGGCAAGTGCCAGCATGGCGACCGCGAGTGCCGCGAGTTTGCTTTTGGGGACGGAGTTCATATGTCCCGAAAGACTAGGTCAAGATCGGACATATGTGGGTGGATTTGACTCGATGGAGTCAGTGAGGCGTCCGCGAACTAGACTCGGACCGTCGGCGCACAAGAGCAGAGGGGAGTCGGATCCGTGAGCGGGTTGCTGGGCTCGATTAAGGGACCGCACGACGTCAAACGGCTCGCTGTCGAGGAGTTGCCACAGCTCGCAGGGGAGATCCGTGATCTGCTCGTCGACTCGTGCGCCAGGTTCGGCGGCCACCTCGGCCCCAACCTCGGGGTGGTCGAGCTGACCATCGCGGTGCACCGGGTCTTCGACTCGCCGAACGACCCCGTCGTCTGGGACACCGGCCACCAGGCGTACGTGCACAAACTGCTGACCGGGCGGGCCGCGGGCTTCGAGGCGCTCAAGCAGGAGGGCGGCCTGTCCGGCTATCCCAGCCAGGCCGAGTCCGAGCACGACTTCGTCGAGAACTCCCACGCCTCGACCGCGCTCTCCTATGCCGACGGCCTGGCCAAGGCGTTCAAGCTGCGTGGCGAGCGCGACCGCACGGTCGTCGCCGTGATCGGCGACGGCGCGCTGACCGGCGGCATGGCCTGGGAGGCGCTCAACAACATCGCCGCCGCCAAGGACCTGCCGGTCGTCATCGTGGTCAACGACAACGGCCGCTCCTACTCGCCCACGATCGGCGGCCTGGCCTCCCACCTGTCCTCGCTGCGGGTCAACCGCCGCTACGAGGACATGCTCGAATACGTCAAGGAGAAGCTGGGGAACGTTCCCGTCCTCTACGACGCGCTCCACGGCTTCAAGAAGGGCGTCAAGGACGTCCTGGCGCCGCAGGTCATGTTCGAGGACCTCGGCCTCAAGTACGTCGGCCCCATCGACGGCCACGACGAGCAGGCCATGGAGGCGGCGCTGCGCAAGGCCCGCGACTTCCGCGGCCCCGTCATCGTCCACGCGCTCACCCAGAAGGGCCGCGGCTACACGCCCGCCGAGAACCACGACGAGGACCAGTTCCACTCGCCCGGCGCCTTCGACCGGGCCACCGGCGCGGAGAAGCCCAAGGGCCGCATCTGGACCAACGTGTTCAGCGAGGAGCTCGTCCGGCTCGGCAAGGAGCGCGAGGACCTCGTCGCGATCACCGCGGCCATGCTCCACCCGACGGGCCTCAACGCGTTCGCCGAGGCCTTCCCCGAGCGCATCTACGACGTCGGCATCGCCGAGCAGCACGCGCTCACCAGCGCCGCCGGGCTGGCCCTCGGCGGGATGCACCCCGTCGTGGCCGTCTACGCCACGTTCCTCAACCGCGCCTTCGACCAGCTCCTCATGGACGTCGCCCTGCACCGGCTGCCGGTCACCGTGGTGCTCGACCGCGCGGGCGTCACGGGCGACGACGGCGCCAGCCACAACGGCATGTGGGACCTGTCGATCCTCCAGGTCGTCCCCGGGCTGCGCATCGCCGTGCCGCGCGACGGCGACCGGCTGACCGAGCTGCTGCGCGAGGCCGTGGAGGTCACCGAGGGCCCGACCGTGCTGCGCTTCCCCAAGGGCCCTGTCGCCGAACCGGTCGAGGCGGTGGGCAAGCTGGGCGAGATGGACCTGCTGCGCGCCCCCGCGGGCGAGCCCGACGTGCTCCTGGTCGGCGTGGGCCCGATGGCGCAGGCCTGTATGGACGCCGCGGTCCTGCTCGACGCCCAGGGCATCTCGGCCACCGTGGTCGATCCCCGCTGGGTCAAGCCGCTCGACGAGGCGCTCGTGCTGGCGGCGAGCGCCCACAAGCTGGTGGCCGTCGTCGAGGACAACGGCCGCGTGGGCGCCGTGGGCGACGCCGTGGCCCGCCTGCTGCGCGACGCCGACGTGGACGTGCCCGTGCGTACGTTCGGCATTCCGCAGGAGTTCCTCGACCACGCCAAGCGGGCCGTGATCCTCAGCCGGATCGGGCTGACGGGGCAGGACCTCGCCCGCCAGATCACGGAGGCCGTCGCCAAGCGCACCTCCCACGAGGAGCCCGCCCGCCACTGACCACCCTGCGGCGCCTGGAGATCAGGCGCCGCGGCCCCCTACCGGCGGCACCCACTCAAGGGTCCTCCCGCGCTCACGTTGCTTCGCGCCCGCGTCCCCCTGCGCCCATGTCCCTGCGCCCAAGTCCCCCTGCGCCCACGTGGGCGCGCATCGAGGTGACGCGGTCGCGTCGGCGGCTGCCCATCGCACCCGTCGCCCTGGCTGCCGTTACGCCGCCCGCGTGCTGTGCCGCCGCCCGGTGCCCACGCCCGGCGCTCAGACACCGCCTGCGTCGGCGCCTGTGATGCCTTGCCTGCGCGCCGCTCTGGCAGGCCGTGCTGCAGCCGGATGCCGTGCGGTAGGCCGTGCCGCAGCCGGACGCCGTGCGGCAAGCCGTGCCGCAGCCGGACGCCGTGCGGCAAGCCGTGGCACAGGCGGACGCCGTGCAGCAGGGCGTGACGTGCGGGAAGCCGTTGCACGCGCGCGATCAGGCATGATCGCGAAGGGTGGGGGAAGGATCACTAGTCGTGGAGATCTTTCGCACGAAGAGTGTCGAGCAGTCCATCCGCGACACCGAAGCCCCCGAGCACCAGCTGCGTAAGCGCCTGACCGCCACCGATCTGACCGTCTTCGGCATCGGGGTGATCGTCGGCACCGGGATCTTCGTGCTCACGGGACAGGTCGCCAAGACGATGGCGGGCCCGGCGGTGGCTGTCTCGTTCGTCGTGGCGGGCATCGTCTGCGGGCTCGCCGCCCTGTGTTATGCCGAGTTCGCCTCCACGATCCCGGTCGCCGGCTCGGCCTACACCTTCGCCTTTGCGACCCTGGGCGAGTTCCCGGCCTGGGTGATCGGCTGGGACCTGACGCTGGAGCTGGCGCTGGCCGCGGCGGTGGTGGCGGTCGGCTGGTCGGGCTACTTCGCCTCGATGCTCTCCTCCATCGGCGTCCACCTGCCGAGCGCGATCGCGGGCGACAACCCCGTGGTGAACGTGCCCGCCATCGCCATCGTCCTCATCCTCACCACGGTCCTGGTCGTCGGGATCAAGGTGTCCTCGCGGGTCAACCTCATCCTCGTGGCCACCAAGATCGCGGTGGTGCTCCTCGTGATCGTGGCCGGGCTCTTCTTCGTCAAGGCCGCCAACTACACGCCGTTCATCCCCGAGCCGGTCCCCACCCCGCAGGTGGGAGGGCTGAAGGCGCCGCTGGTCCAGGTGCTCTTCGGCGTCACGCCCGTCGCGTTCGGCGTGCTCGGCATCTTCTCGGCCGCCGCGATCGTGTTCTTCGCGTTCATCGGCTTCGACATCGTGGCCACGGCCGCCGAGGAGACCATCCATCCGCAGCGCGACGTGCCGCGCGGCATCCTGGGCTCCCTGGCCATCTGCACGGCGCTCTACGTCGCCGTCTCGCTCGTCGTCGTCGGCATGCAGCGCTACGACCAGCTGAGCGTCTCGGCGCCGCTGTCCGACGCGTTCACCTCGGTCGGCTTCGCCTGGCTGGCCACGATCATCAGCATCGGAGCCCTCGCCGGCCTGACGACCGTGGTGCTCGTGCTGCTGCTCGGGCAGACCCGGGTGCTGTTCGCGATGTGCCGCGACGGGCTGCTGCCGCGCTCGCTGTCCAAGGTCCATCCCCGCTTCGGCACGCCGGCCCGGCTGACGGTCATCGTCGGGGTGGTGGCGATGGCGCTGGCCGGGTTCGTGTCGTTCGGCGAGCTGGCCGAGCTGGTCAACATCGGCACGCTCTTCGCGTTCGTGGTGGTCTCGATCGGCGTGGTCGTGCTCAGGCGCACGCGGCCGGACCTGCCGCGGGGGTTCCGCGCGCCGCTGGTGCCGGCGCTGCCGATCCTGTCGGTGCTGGCCTGCCTCTACCTCATGCTCAACCTGCCGGTGGAGACGTGGCTGAGGTTCCTGGTCTGGATGGTCATCGGCGTCGTCGTCTACTTCGTGTACGGCTACCGCCACAGCCGGACCGCCGCTCCCTCGGTCAGGAGCGACGACTGAGGGGCGGGCGCGACTCCCGCCCCCCGGCGTCGGGTCAGAGGTCGAAGAGCGCCCCTGTCGCGGCCTTCACCAGGCAGGCGTTGCCGAAGACCTTGCCCCAGCGCACCGGCTTGCCGTCCCAGCGGCCCTTGGCCGCGACGGCGTGCGGCTGGGCCTCGCGGGTGCAGACGGCGTCCGGCGACACGTTGAGCTGCCCGGGATCCCCGTTGACCTGCTCCAGCAGCTCACAGGCCGCCTGGGCGTCCGGGTGAGTGCCGCCGGCGGGCTCGCAGTGCAGCCGGGCCGTCTTCGTCTCCCCGCCCTTCACCGCGACGACGAGCTTGAGCTGGTCCTTCGGGCGCGCGGCCATGGCGGGCGACGAGGTGCCCAGCAGGACGAGGCCGCAGAGCGCGAGTGCGCCTAGTGTTCGGATCATGATTACTCTCCGTTCGTAGGAACGTTACGCAACGCTACGACGGAGCCGGGTGAGGGTTAAGGAGGCCCGCCGGGCGGGCCTCCAAAAAGGATCAGACAGGCACCGAGGCGATACCCGGAGCGAGGAAGCGCGGCCGGGCGATGCCCGTCCTGTCCAGGTACGGGGTGATCCCGCCCAGATGGAAGGGCCAGCCCGCCCCGAGGATCATGCACAGGTCGATGTCCTGCGGGGCGGCGACCACGCCCTCGTCCAGCATGATGCGGATCTCCCTGGCCAGCGCCGCCAGCACGCGGTCGCGTACCTGCTCGGCGGTGGACGGAGACGTGCCGCCGGAGAAGATCGCCACCGCCTCCGGGTCGAGCGTGAAGTCGGGGCGGTAGACCCCCGGCTTGCCCGCGGCGACCAGCTTGGCCATGTTCTCCGAGACCCCGAACCGGTCGGGGAACGCCTCGTGCAGCGTCTCGGCCACGTGCAGCCCGACGGCCGGGCCGACCAGCTGCAGCAGCGCGAACGGCGTCATCGGCAGCCCGAGCCCGTCCAGCGCGTGCTCGGCCACCTCCAGCGGCGTGCCCTCGTCCACGGCCGACACGACCTCGCCCATGAAGCAGGTCAGCAGCCGGTTGACCACGAACGCGGGCGCGTCCTTGACGAGCACCGACGACTTCTTCAGCGTCCTGCCCACCGCGAACGCCGTGGCCAGCGTGGCGTCGTCCGTCGCGGCGCCGCAGATGATCTCCAGCAGCGGCATGACGGCCACCGGGTTGAAGAAGTGGAACCCGACCAGCCGCTCGGGATGCTCCAGCTCGGCGCCCATCGCGGTCAGGGAGAGCGAGGAGGTGTTCGTGGCCAGCACGCACTCCGCCGAGACCACGGCCTCCACCTCGGCGAACACCTGCTTCTTGACCGCCAGGTCCTCGAACACGGCCTCGATCACGAAGTCGGCGTCGGCGAAGGCGTCCTTGGTCAGCGAGCCGGTCACCAGGGCCTTGAGCCGGTTGGCCTGGTCACTGGAGACGCGGCCCTTGCCGAGGAGCTTGTCGACCTCGGCGTGCACGTACCCGACGCCCTTGTCGAGCCTGGCCTGGTCGAGGTCGGTCAGCACGACCGGCACCTCCAGGCGGCGCGCGAACAGCAGCGCCATCTGCGAGGCCATCAGCCCCGCGCCGACCACGCCGACCTTGGTGACCTTGCGGGCCAGCGACGGGTCGGGCGCGCCCGCGGGCCGCTTGGCGCGGCGCTGCACCAGGTCGAACGAGTAGAGCCCGGCCCGCAGCTCGTCGCCCGTCAGCAGGTCGGCCAGCGCCTGGTCCTCGGCGGCGAAGCCCTCGTCCCGGGAGGCCGTGCGGGCCTGGCCGATCAGGTCGAGCGCGCGGTAGGGGGCGGGGGAGGCGCCGCGCAGCTTCATGTCCACCAGGAAGCGCGCGTCGCCGACCGTCTTGTCCCAGTCTTCGTCGTCGTGGGCGGGCCGCTCCACGGCCACCTCGCCGTTGACCACGCGGGCGGCCCAGCGCAGCGACTCCTCAAGGAAGTCGGCGGGCTCGAACATCGCGTCCGCGACGCCCAGCTCGTACGCCTCCTTGCCCTTGATCATGCGGTTCTGGGAGAGCGGGTTCTCGATGATCAGCTTGATCGCGGCGGCGGGGCCGATCAGGCGGGGGAGCAGCTGCGTGCCGCCCCAGCCGGGCACCAGGCCGAGGAAGCACTCCGGCAGCGCCACCGCGGGCACGCCGGAGGAGATCGTCCGGTACGTGCAGTGCAGCGCCACCTCGAGCCCGCCGCCCATCGCCGCGCCGTTGACGAATGCGAACGACGGGATCGGCAGCTCGCCCAGCCTGCGGAAGACGTAATGGCCCAGCGCGCCGATGGCCAGGGCCTCCTCGCGCGTGGTCAGGGAGGCCGCCCCCTTGAGGTCGGCGCCGACGGCGAAGATGAACGGCTTGCCCGTCACGCCCACCGCGGCCAGGTCGGTGCGCTCGGCGATCTCCGACAGCGCGCCGTTGAGCGCGAACAGGCCGCGCGGGCCGAACGTGTTGGGCTTGGTGTGGTCGAAGCCGTTGTCCAGCGTGATCAGCGCCATCGTGCCCGCGCCGTAGGGCAGCTGCACGTCGCGCACCAGCGCCTTGGTGACGACCTCGTCGCCGCTGCGCTCGCTCAGCAGCGCCCGCCAGGTCTCGATCTCACTCATGCCAGGTTCTCCCAGATCACAGTGCCGCCCATGCCCATGCCGACGCACATGGTGGTGATGCCGTACCGCACGTCGGGACGCTCGCCGAACTGCCGCGCGAGCTGCGTCATCAGCCGCACGCCCGACGAGGCCAGCGGGTGGCCGTAGGCGATCGCGCCGCCGTACTGGTTCACGCGGGGGTCGTCGTCGGCGATGCCGAAGTGGTCGAGGAAGGCCAGCACCTGTACGGCGAACGCCTCGTTGATCTCGAACAGCCCGATCTCGGAGATGTCCAGGCCGGCCAGCCGGAGCGCCCGCTCCGTGGACGGGATCGGCCCCACGCCCATGACCTCGGGGTCCACGCCGGCGAACGCGTAGGAGACGAGCCGCATCTTCGCGCCCAGCCCCAGCTCGTCGGCCACCTCCTTGGCCGCGACGACGCACCCGGTGGCGCCGTCGTTGATGCCGGAGGAGTTGCCCGCCGTGACGTTGCCGTGCGGCCGGAACGGCGTCTTGAGCGCGCTCAGCCCCTCCAGCGTGGTGCCCGGTCGCGGCGCCTCGTCCTCGGCCGCCAGGCCCCAGCCCTTCTCGGCCGTCCTGATCGCGGCCGGCACCAGGTCGGGCTGGATCTTGCCGTCGGCGTACGCCTTGGCCGCCCGCTCCTGCGACAGCACCGCGTACGCGTCCGCGCGCTCCTTGGTGATGGCCGGGTAGCGGTCGTGCAGGTTCTCCGCCGTCATGCCCATGACCAGCGCGCTCGGATCGACCAGCTTCTCCGACAGGAACCGCGGGTTCGGGTCGACGCCCTCGCCCATCGGGTGGCGGCCCATGTGCTCGACGCCGCCCGCGATGGCCACGTCGTACGCGCCGAACGCGATGCCGCCCGCGACCGTGGTGACCGCGGTCATCGCGCCCGCGCACATGCGGTCGATGGCGTAGCCGGGCACGCTCTTGGGCAGCCCGGCCAGCACCGCCGCGGCCCGGCCGATGGTCAGGCCCTGGTCGCCGATCTGCGTGGTCGCGGCGATGGCGACCTCGTCCACGCGCTCGGGTGGCAGGTGGGGGTTGCGCCTGATGAGCTCGCGGATGACGCGGACGACCAGGTCGTCGGCGCGGGTCTCCGCGTACAGCCCCTTCGGCCCCGACTTGCCGAAAGGCGTGCGCACGCCGTCGACGAACACGACGTCACGAGAGGAAGGCACGGATTCGCTCCTCGTTGGAGAGTGGGTTCCGTGCCTATGCTACTCGCCAGTAACTACTCCGCAGACGAGGGCGGCGGTCAGCAATGCGTAAATGACGGCCGTGCCCGGCTCCCAGAGATGGGCGCGGGCTCCGACCAGGGCCGCGACCGCCACGGCCGCGCCCGTCCAGAGCGCCGCGCCCTCTCGCGGGCGCGCGCCGTGGCCGGGGTCCCACGGATCGCCAGGTGATCCGCCCGACCGCGCGGCACGCGCCAGCATCCCCACTGCGTCACGTGCCCACCAGATGACGAACAACACCCCCGCCGCGATGCTCACCACCGCCAGCGCCTCGGCGGCCCAGCGCAGGGAGTCGGCGAAGGCGTGCAGGGCGGCCTCGCGGAAGAAGTGCGGCTCCGTCCAGCCGAGCAGCAACGTGACCGCCCAGCCGCAGGCCACGGCGAGCCTGCTGAGCGGCCGCGCCCGTTCCGAAGGGGCGACGGCGTAGAGCTCGAGCTCGCTCCGGCGGACGAGGCGGGCGTGGGCTCCCCACACGTACTGGGTGGCCACGAGGACGGGGAGCGCGGTCATGAAGATCGCCAGCGAGAGCACGGCCAGCGGCAGCGTCTGCTCCTTGGTCTGCGCCCGGTCGGCCAGCAACTGGGCGGTGGTCAGCAGCGCGATGGCGGCGGAGAGGGCGACGAAGGTCCGTCGGCGGGCGGCCCTGGCCGTGGCCCGCAGTCCGGCCAGTCTCTGAGCGCCGGGAGGGGGCGCCGTCTCGGTCAACAGCATGGATGTCATGATGTCCTCACTCCGCGTAGCGACGCCTGGGATTCGCCAGCTTTGGATGGAGCCCTCGCCGGCACGGAAGAGTGGCAGCGCAGGGGATTGCCCCGGCCGGTGAGATGGCGCGACATTCCCTTGGGCCGCACGTTTTCTCAGTACACTGCGCGTCACCGGAGGGGGGCGTGTGAGGGAGAGCGCGAAAAGGGCGGGGGATGCTCCATCTCGGCGGCGGGGCCGCGGGCAGGGCCGGCGCCGGCGGCTCTCCGTGCTGGGGTGGGTCGGCATCGGGCTGACGTTCGTGCTGGTGGCCGTCTCGCTCGGGGGGTACGCGTACTACCGGCACATCGACGGCGGGATCAAGCGCGAGGGCATCGATCCCGGAACGAACCGCCCGCCGGACACCGGCGCGCTCAACGTCCTGCTCGTCGGCTCCGACTCCCGGGAGGGCGACAACAAGAAGTACGGCCCGCACCTCAAGGAGATCGGCGAGCGCACCGACACGATCATGCTGCTGCACATCTCCCCCAACCGGGACAAGGCCACCATGATCAGCTTCCCCCGTGACTCCATGGTGATGATCCCCGAGTGCCGCAGCCGCAGCGGCGCCGTGCTTCCCGGGGGCCTGCGCCAGATCAACTCCGCCTTCAACGACGGCGGCATCAACTGCACGATCAGAACCCTCGAGTCGCTCACCAACATCAAGATCAACCACTTCGTGAAGGTCGACTTCACCGGCTTCAAGGGCATCATCGACGCCATCGGCGGCATCGAGATCTGCCTGCCCAAGGCCGTCAACGATCCCAAGTCCAAGCTGGTGCTCGGCCCGGGCAAGCACGTGGTCAACGGCGAGCAGGCGCTGGGCTACGTGCGCACCCGCTACGCGCTGGGCGACGGCAGCGACCTGAGCAGGATCCAGCGGCAGCAGGTCTTCCTCACCAAGGTGCTCGAAGCGGTCACCAGCGGCGGTCTGCTCACCAACCCGGTGAAGCTGAACGCGTTCCTGGAGGCGGCCGCCGCGGCCGTCACCGTGGACAGCGGGCTGACGCTGGAGCGGATGGTGGACATCGCCAACAGCGTCAAGGGCCTGACGGCCAAGGAGCTCAAGGGCATCACCGTGCCCACCGAGCCCTATCCGCCGGACAAGAACCGGGTCCAGTTCAGCGAACCGGCGGCGCGCGAGTTCTTCGAGAGCGTACGGAACGACGTCGAGGTCACCGCGGCCCCCACGCCCGGCAGGTCAGCGGGCCCCAAGATCGAGAACAAGCAGGTGCGCGTCCAGGTGCTCAACGGCACGGGCGAGCCGGGCAAGGCGGTCCAGGTGGCCGACCAGCTGGCGGCGCAGGGGTTCGTGATCACGGAGGTCGGCAACGCCGCCGTGACCGCCACCACCGCCATCCGGTACGCCAAGAAGGACACCACCGACGGGCCCGCCTACGCCGACGCGGTGGCGGCGCGGCTGTCGAAGGAGAAGAGGACGCCGGTGGCGGGCAAGGTCCGGCCGGTCAACACGCAGCCGTACAAGGGCCGGGCGGGCGTCCAGGCGCCCGACGGGCCGATCGTCCAGCTCGTCATCGGCAAGGACTGGCCCGGGGTGCGCGTGGTCTCGGCGATCCCTGACTCGCTCAAGGACAAAGTCGTCGACTCCACCACCAACCCGTGTCTATGACGCCCAGTCCTCGGGCCGGGCGGTGACGTTCCCGGTCCGTTCTGCGCCTGTCCGTAGCGCTCAGCCGGGCTTTCGCGCCTCTTCAGCTGCAGGCCGCAGCACTGCTGTTGCGGAATGTGACGAATGTTACGCAGAGTGGTTTTAGGGAAACATGTGAAATTTCCGGACAAGTTGAGGTTTGGTCTGCTAGGAAAGGGCGCGGTCCGCATTCGTACTAGAGAGGTTCCATCGTGGCGCGCGACGAGAACGACAGGCCTTACGAGGAAGGGCAGGGGAGGTCGTTAAACCCGGAGATGACGGGTGATGTGCTTTCCCCACGGTGGAGCACCGAGGACACCGACGAGCAGCCCGCCATCCAGGTCGTCGGCAACGAGACCTACATCCTTCCGCTCGACAAGAGCGAGCCGCAGCTCATCGAGGGCCGCGACGTGCTCGACGACGGTCCCCACGACGTGCTCGGCGGCTCCGGGGGCTCGCACGACGTGCTCGGCGGCCCCAGCGGCGCGCACGACGTGCTGGGCGCCCACGACCTCGGCGGCCCCAGTGGCGCGCACCACGTGCTCGGCGAGCCGCATGCGAGCGGCAACCACGACCTGCTCGGAGAGCCCCAGGCGGGCGGCACCCGCGACCTTCCGAGCGACCCGAGCGGCTCGCACGGCGTCGAGGACGAGAACCCCTACCTTCCGCTCGACCGGAGCTACGAGTCCGGCCTCGACGACGGCCTCGACCGCGACGACGACAAGCCCAAGCGCGGCTTCCTCGGCTCGGGCTGGACCGACGACTCGGACGAGGGGCGGCCGCGCGGCCGCTCCGGTGACGGCGAGGGCCGTGGCCGTTCCGGCGACGGTGAGGGCGAGGTGCGCCGCCGTACCAGGAAGCTGCTGGTGGCGGCCGCCGCGGTCGTGCTGGTCGGGGTGGGCGCGGGCTTCCTGCTCACCGGCAACTCCTCCGACGACCCCTGCAAGGCCGGCCAGTGCGCCAGCGCGGGCGAGGTGACCTCTCCGTCGGAGACCGCGGCCCCCGAGGACACGGAGGCGGAGGAGGAGACCGCCGAGCCCACCGATTCGGAGAGCGCTGAGCCGACCGACACCGAGTCCGCGCAGCCGTCCACCCCGCCGACGCAGCGGGCGCGGCACACGCGCGAGCCCTCGGCCCGTCCGACGAACACGCGCACCGGACAGCCCACGCAGCGGGCGAGCACCCGGCCCACCCGCGCCCCGCAGAACCAGACGTCGGACGACGGCGACGACACCCTCGCCGACCCGGGCAGTGACAACACGACGGGGACCAAGGCGCCGGAGACCAAGGCGCCGGAGTCCAGGAACACCGAGGCTCCTCCCGCCACCCAGGCGCCCCAGACCCAGGCGCCCGCGCCCACGCCCACGAAGGAGAGCAAAGGCATCCTCGACATCCTGTTCCCCTGGGCCTGAGCACCGTAGGGTGCTCACCGGGGGATGCGGATCCAGGTACTGGTCTGGCAGACTTGGAAACCGCTTTCCGGGGAGGTCTAGTGGTCACGCTTGAAGACGTCGCCAGGCAGGCGGGCGTCTCGCTCGCGACCGCCTCGCGGGTGCTCAACGGCAGCACCCGCCAGGTGGGCGCGGCCCTGCGGGCGCGCGTCGAGCAAGCCGCCGACGAGCTGGGCTACCGCGCCAACATCGCCGCTCAGACGCTGGCCCGAGGTGCGGGCAACGTCATCGGCATCGTCGTGCACGACCTGACCGACCCCTACTTCGCGGCCCTGGCCGACGGGGCGATGCGGGCGGCCACCACCGAGGGCCTGCTGGTCATGGTGGGCACCACGCATCGCGACCCCGAGCAGGAGATCGCCTATGTCGCCACGCTGCACGCCCAGCGCGTGCGGGCGGTGCTGCTGGTCGGCTCGCGCGTCGCCGACCCGGCCGTCACGGGGCGGCTCCGCGACGAGCTGGCCCGATACCAGGCGGGCGGCGGCCGTGCCGCCTGCGTGGGCCAGGACCTCCTCGGCGTCGACACCGTCGCGCCCGCCAACAGGCAGGGCGCGGCCGAGCTCGCCCGCGCGCTGGCCGGGCTCGGGCACACGCGGTTCGCGGTGCTGGCCGGGCCGCCGCACCTCGTCACGGCGGCCGACCGGTGCGCCGGGTTCACCGAGGCGCTGGAGGAGCTCGGGCTGCCCGCGCCACAGGTGATCAACGGGCCGTTCGACCGCGACGGCGGCCATGCCGCGGCCCAGCAGGTCAGGGACGCGACCTGCGTGTTCGCGGTCAACGACGTGATGGCGGTCGGGGCGCTGGCGGCCTACAGGGAGCGCGGGGTCAGGGTGCCCGAGGACGTCTCGGTGGCCGGGTTCGACGACATCGTCACGTTGCGCGATCACGTGCCCGCGCTGACGACCGTGCGGCTGCCGTTGAAGGACATGGGGGCGCGGGCGCTGGAGCTGGCCCTGGGCGAGGAGGACGCGATCGTGGTCGAGCAGGTGGCCGGCGAGGTCGTGCTGCGGGAGAGCGTACGGAGGCTGGCGTGAGGCTGGCGGTCAGCACGCTGGGGATGCCCGGCGAGGGGCTCGACAGAGCGATCGAGATCGCCACCGGAGGCGGCTGCCAGGGCCTCGAGCTGCGCCTGCACCCGGACACCGGGGTGCACGGCGGGCTCGACGCCGCCGGGCGGCGCTCGGTGCGGGAGCGGGTGGAGCGGGCAGGTCTCGAAATTTCGGCGCTCGCCGGATATGTCGGCATTTGTGAGCCGGGGGATGATGAACCGGTCGTCGAGGCGCTGATCGCCGACCTCCGGCTCGCCGCCGACCTGGGTGCGCCCGGTGTGCGGGTGTTCCCACGCGGCGACGACCCGGCCGTCGGCGCCCGCAGGCTCAAAGCCGTCTCCGGTACGGCCGCCGCGCTCGGCGCCCGCGTTCTCGTCGAGACGCACGACCGCATGGCCACCGGCGCGGCGGTGGCCGGGCTGCTGGCGGAGGCGGCCTGCCCCGAGACCACTGGCGCGATCTGGGACCTGCTGCACCCGTGGCGCCACGGCGAGTCCCCGGCCGACACACTGGCCGCGCTGGGTCCCTACCTCTCCTATGTCCAGGTCAAGGACGCCGTCTCGGCCGAGGACACCACGCCGGTGCCCATGTGGACGGGGTCGGTGCCGCTGGAGGAGTCGGGCGAGCTGCTGCGCGCGGCGGGTTACGACGGGTGGGTCTCCCTGGAGTGGGAGCGCACGTGGTATCCGCAGGTCGCGCCGGTCGAGGAGATCCTGCCCGGCGCGGCTGACTGGGTGCGGCGTTTCGCCCTTTAGGTGGCTTTCGCCGCTTAGATAGGGGGATGCCCCTTTCTAAGCGGAACAAGGTGCTCGTCGTCGGCATGGACGGCCTGCGGTTCGACCGGCTGCGCGCCCTGGGCGCGCCCGTGCTGGACGGGCTGATGTCCTCCGGCGCGTACGGCACCAGCAAGCTCCCCTACGGTGAGGCGGGAACGCCGCGTACGGAGTCGCCCGGCGAGATCGTGCCCAAGAGCCCGGAGTCGGGCGGGCGGGTCATCGCGTCGCGTACCGACTCGGGCCCCGGCTGGTCGTCGATCGCCACCGGGGTCTGGCCGGACAAGCACGGCGTGGTGGACAACGCCTTCACCAACCCCAATTTCACGAAATTTCCTGACTTCCTGACTCGTGCGAAGAATGTCCGGCCGGAGCTGACCACCGCCGCGTTCTTCTCCTGGACCTCGCTCGACGAGCACGGCGCCTTCAGCCGGGCGATCGACCACCGGTTCGTGGTCGACGGGTACGGGATGGGCCTCTGGGCCGAGGCCGACCTGCAGGTCGCCGAGGCCGCCGAGCGCCACCTGGCCGACGCCGACGCCGACGCCGTCTTCGTGTACCTGGGCGACACCGACGAGGTGGCCCACGACCTCGGCCCCCATTGCCCGGAGTACTTCGCCGCGCTCCAGACCCAGGACGCCTACCTCGGCCGCCTGCTCGATGCCGTACGCGGCCGGTCCACGTACCCGGGCGAGCGATGGACGGTGCTCGTCACGACCGACCACGGGCACGTGGACGAGGGCGGGCACGGGGGGACGTCGGACGAGGAGCGCACGGTGTTCGTGATCGCGAACCGGTTGGGGGAGGACCTGGGCGGCCGCTCGCTCTCCGGGCCCCGGCTGGTGGACGTGGGGCCGACGGCGCTGGGCGTGCTGGGCATAGCGGCCGATCCCGCGTGGGAGCTGGACGGAACAGATCTTTTCATCAACTGTTGAATTTCTGCCCGGAACGCGTGACACTGGATGACAGGACGCTGACGGGCAGAGGAGCACCCGATGAACACGGCACTCGACTTCGCCGAGATCGACGCGGGCATGCTGGCGGAGGTGGGCGGCAAGGCCGCGAACCTGGGCGAGCTGACCAGGGCCGGCCTGCCCGTCCCGCCGGGCCGGGTGCTGACCACGGAGGCGTACCGGCAGGTGGCGCAGGGCCTCGAGACGAGCGGCGACGACCTCGCCGAGCGGGCCAGGCGGCACCTGCTCGAGGCGCCGGTGCCGGCGGCCGTCCACGAGGCGATCGTGAAGTCCTACGCCGAGCTGGGCGACGACGTGCCCGTCGCGGTCCGCTCGTCGGCCACGGCCGAGGACCTGCCGTTCGCCAGCTTCGCCGGGCAGCAGGACACCTTCCTCAACGTGGTCGGCGCCGATGCGGTGGTGGACGCCGTACGCCGCTGCTGGGCCTCGCTCTGGACCGACCGCGCGGTCGCCTACCGGGAGTCCAACGGCATCGACCACGCCACGGTGCGGCTCGCGGTGGTCATTCAGGTCATGGTGGACTCCCAGGTGGCGGGGGTGATGTTCACCGCGAACCCGGTGACCGGGCGGCGGCGCGAGGCCGTCATCGACGCCAACCCCGGGCTCGGCGAGGCCGTCGTCTCCGGCGCCGTGAACCCCGACCGCTTCGTCGTGCACGGCGGCGAGATCCTCGAACGCCACGCCGGCGACAAGCGCCTGACCATCCGCTCGCTCCCCGGTGGCGGCACCGAACGCGTCGAGACCGCTCACGAGGAGCTCTGCCTGACCGACGACCAGGTGCGCGCGCTGGCCGACCTGGGCGCCCGCGTCGAGGAGCACTACGGGGCGCCCCAGGACACCGAGTGGGCCGTCGACGAGCACGGCAAGATCTGGCTCACCCAGGCCAGGCCGATCACCACTCTGTATCCGCTGCCCGAGCAGAGCAGGCCCGGCCTGCGGGTGTACTTCTCGGTCAACGTCGTCCAGGGCGTCATGGGGCCCATCACGCCGATGGGGATCTCGGCGTTCCGGCTGCTCAGCGCCGGAGGGGCGAGAGCGTTCGGCTACGGACCCGCCGACCGGCTCGACGGCGCGGCGTTCGTTGCCGAGTCGGGCGGGCGCGTGTGGTTCGACCTGACCACGGCCGTCCGCAGCCGCTTCGGCCGCGCCCTGCTGCCGCGCGCTCTCACGCTGGGCGAGGCCCGCGCCGTCCCCCTCTTCGAGCAGCTCATGCGAGACCCGCGGCTCTCGCCGGCGTACACCTCGCCCCGGCCGGTCCTGCGCGCCATAGGCAGGTTCGCGCGCGGCATCCACGCCCCCTCCCGGGTCCTGCTCGCGCTGACCAGTCCTCGCAGGGCCCTCGAGTACACCGCCCGCCTCGGCACGGAGCTGGACCGGCGCCTCGTGCCGCCCGCGTCCGCCACCCCCGAGCAGCGCCTGGACCACGCCGAGCGCCTGCTCGCCGGCCTCTTCCCGGTCATGCTCTCGATCATGCCGATCGTGATCACCGGCTACGGCCTCTTCGCGCTGGCCGCCAAGCTCTCCGGCGTGCCGCTCAACGACATGCAGGACATCCTGCGCAGCGTCCCCCACAACCCGACCACGGAGATGGACCTGGAGCTGTGGGACCTGGCCACCCGCGTCGAGCCGGAGCCGTTCAAGGAGCGGCCGGTCGCCGAGCTGGTCCGCCTCTACCAGGCTGGTGAGCTCCCGCCGGTCGCCCAGCGGGAGATCGCCGCGTTCCTGGACAAGTACGGCCACCGGGGGGTCGCGGAGATCGACCTGGGCGTGCCGCGCTGGTCGGAGGAGCCCGCGCACATCCTCGGCGTGCTGGCCAACTACCTGCGGATGGACGGCGGCGCCGACCTCGCGCCCTCCGCGCTCTTCGCCAAGGGCGCCGAGGAGGCGCGCTCGGCCGGCGCCCAGGTGGTGTCCGCGGCCCGGCGCAAGGGCTGGTGGCGGGCCCCGGTGGTGCGCTTCGGGCTGCGGCGTACGCGGGAGTTCGCGGGGCTGCGCGAGCTGCCCAAGTTCTACCTGGTCAAGACCCTCGCCGGGGTGCGGCGGAGCATGCTGGTGGTCGGGGAGCGCCTGGTCGAGCTCGGGGTCCTCGACTCGGCGTCCGACGTGTTCTTCCTGAGCTTCCGGGAGGCCAGGGCCGCCCTCGGCGGAGGCGATCTGCGCGCGGCCGTGGCGGAGCGGCGGGCGTCGTACGAGCAGGAGTCGCGCCGCAGGCACGTGCCCCGGGTGCTGCTCTCCGACGGCACCGAGCCCGAGGCGCTCGCGTCCGCGGCCGCTGCTTCCACCGCTGGTGGCGCGCTGACGGGGACGGCCGCCTCGGCGGGCACCGTCACCGGCGTGGCCCGGGTGGTGCTCGACCCCATCGGCGCCCACCTGGAGCCGGGCGAGATCCTGGTCTGCCCCTCGACCGACCCCGGCTGGACGCCGCTCTTCCTGACGGCGGGCGGCCTGGTGATGGAGATGGGCGGCGCCATGTCGCACGGCGCCGTGGTGGCCAGGGAGTACGGCATCCCGGCCGTCGTCGGCGTCCCCGACGCCACCCACAGCATCACCACGGGCCAGCAGATCGAGGTGAACGGGGCGGCGGGCACCGTGACGCCGGTGTGACGCCGGTGTGACGGCGAGCGGCGGCACGGGTGACGTGTGCCGCCGCTCTCAGGGGGTCAGGGCAGCACGACGTCCTCGTACCGGGCCTTCATCGTGGCCACCACCTCGTCAGGGTCGGCGGCCCAGATGTCGGCGTTGAAGATCTCCACCTCGACGTCACCGGCGTAGCCGGCCTCGCGGACCGCCCGCGTGATCGGCCCGAAGTCGATCACGCCGTCGCCCATCATGCCCCGCCCGAGCAGGATGTCCTGCGGCAGCGGGTGCAGGTAGTCGCACACCTGGTAGGAGGCGATCCTGCGGCCGGCCCGCGCGATGTCCTCGAACACCCGCGGGTCCCACCACACGTGGAACGTGTCGACCACCACGCCGACCTGCTCCTCCGGGTAGGCCAGGCTCAGGTCGAGCGCCTGGCCCAGGGTGGACAGGACCGCCCGGTCGGGGCAGTAGATCGGGTGCAGCGGCTCCAGGGCCAGCTTGACCCCGCGCTCCCCGGCGTAGGGCGCCAGCTCCGCCAGCGCCTCCGCCACCCGCTCCCGCGCCCCGGCCACGTCACGCGAGAAACCGCTCCCGGGCAGCGGCTCGCCCGGCTTGACGCCGGGCAGGCCGCCGACCACCATCACCAGGCACGCCGCCGACAGCTCGGCCGCCTCGTCGATCGCCCGCCGGTTCTCCTCGAGCGCCTGCGCGAACGCCCGGCGCCCCTCCTCGCCCGGCAGCCCGCCGGCCGTGAGGAAGCCGCCCCGGCACAGCGACGACACCCGCAGCCCCGCCTCGCGCACCAGCTTCACGCTCTCCGCGAGACCCTGCTCGGCGACCTTCTCCCGCCACAGCCCGACCGCCTCCAGGCCGTGCCGCACGCACCCGTCCACGGCTTCGGCCACGGACCAGCGCCTGGTCGTCCACTGGTTCAGCGCAAGCTTCATAGGACCGCCTTCGTCGGTCCTATGACGCAGCTTGCTGTGTCCAACGTTCCCTCGCTTCGCTCGCTCACAGTCCGTTCACCGCCAGCAGCGCCTTCATCCTGCGTACGGCCAGATCCTGGTCGGCCAGGAGCCCGGCCTGGTCGGCGAGGCGGAACACCTCCGACAGGTGGAGCAGCGAGCGGGCCGACTGGGCGCCGTTCACCATGGCGAACGCGTCCTGGTGGCCGTTCAGCCAGGCCAGGAAGACGATGCCGGTCTTGTAGTTGTACGTCGGCGCCTCGAAGATCTTCCGCGACAGCGGGACGGTCGGGGCGAAGATCTCGTCATAGCGGTCCAGGTCGCCGGCGTCGAGCGCGTGCAGGGCCGCCGCCGCGGCCGGGGCGATGGCGTCGAAGATGCCCAGCAGCGCGTGCGAGCCCGACTTGATCAGCGACGGGTAGTTGAAGTCGTCGCCCGTGTACAGCTTGACGCCCTCGGGGAGCGCGGCACGCAGCCGTACCTCGTGCTCCTCGTCCAGCAGCGACACCTTCACGCCGTCCACCAGCGCGGCGTGGGCGTGGATCAGCTCCAGGAACGACTCCGTCGCCGCCGCCACGTCCCGCGAACCCCAGTAGCCGGCCAGCTGCGGGTCGAACATCTCGCCCAGCCAGTGCAGGATCACGGGCCGGTCGGCCAGGCCGAACAGCTTGCCGTACACCTGGTGGTAGTCCGCCGGGCCGGTCGCCACCCTGGCGAGCTGGCGGGAGGCCATGACGATCACACCGGCGCCGGCCGACTGGACGGTCTCGATCTGCTCGGCGTACGCGGCGGTGATCGTGTTCAGGTCGGCGGCCTGGGGCGCGTGGTCGGTGCCCGCGCCGCACGCGACTAGCGTCGCCGGGTCGCCGTACGGGCGGGCCTCGGCGGCGCTGCGCCGGATGAGCTCCTTGGTCGCCGCCCAGTCCAGGCCCATGTTGCGCTGGGCGGTGTCCATCGCGTCCGCCACGCGCAGGCCGTGCGACCACAGGTGGCGGCGGAAGCGCAGGGTGGCGTCCCAGTCCACGGCGGCGGGGGAGCCGGGCGTGTTGTCGCCGAGCGGATCGGCAACCACGTGGGCGGCGGCGTACACGATGCGGCCGGCGGGCGCCTTCTCCGGCACCGGCCACATCACGGGCTCGCGCAGCTCGTAGGCGCCGAACCCCGGCAGGTCGATCGTCGTCACAGAATTCCTCCGAGGATGCTCCGGCTCTCACTCCGGACAGGAACCAGACTCTTGCGGAGTCGGGCGGGGGACGCCGAATCGCGTGCTGGGCATTCAGACGCCTGTTCGCGATGGCCGCACCGGCTGGGAACGCTCAATTGTCGTACCTTCCCTGTAGGTTCTGATCGTGGTGGCGGTAACGAAAGCAAGTGAGGGTGCCGAGCACGCCCGGTACACCTACCGGCTTCGTGTGTCGTCCACTGCGTGCGCCAAGCTGCTGGGCGAGTGGGACCGCTGCCGTTGGGTGTGGAATCAGTGCGTTGCCGCCTCCCGGGCCGCGCATGGAGAGGCAGGAGTGCGGAGCGGCCAGGCTGGACAAGATGCTGACCGGCTGGCGCGGCGAGCATGATTGGCTCCGCACGGGAGCGTCGGTCCCGCAGCAGCAGATCATCCGCGACTTCGCTCGCTCCCGCGCCAAGGCACTGAAGGACATCAAGGCTCGCCTGCCCATCAAACGGCGGGCTGGAATGCCCCGATTCAAGAAAAAGGACCTGGCAGACCCGACGCTGAACTACACCCGGCGCGGCTTCCGGTTGAAGGGCGGTCGACTGCATCTTGCAGGCGGCATCGTACTGACGGTGGTGTGGTCCCGGGACCTCCCTGCCGACCCCTCCAGCGTGCGCATTTACCGGGACAGTCTTGGGCACTGGTACGCCTCGTTCGTCGTCCCCGCCGAGGTATGGCCACTTCCCCCGACGGGTGCGGTGCTTGGTGTGGATTGGGGAGTGAAGGAGATAGCGAGCACCACCAGCGACGCCCACGACCTCCCTCACCCCGGCTTCGGGAAGAAATCCGCTGGCAAGCTGGCCCGCTACCAGCGGATGATGGCCCGCCGTCGTCGCCCCGAGGGCCAGGCGACGTCGAAGGGGTGTCGCAAGGCCAGGCGGCAGGCCGCCAAGGCTTACAAACGAATGGTTCGGCAGCGGCAGGACGTTGCCCGCAAGTGGGCCAAGCGTGTGGTAACCGACCATGATGCCATCGCGGTGGAGGACTTCCGGCCGAAGTTCCTTGCCAAGACCACCATGGCGCGGAGGGCCGCCGACGCGGCCATCAGCGCCACCAAGCGCGAGCTGATCAACATGGCGCGCAAGCACGGACGCATCCTGCGCCTCGTGGACCCCGCCCACACCACCATGGAATGTGCGCAGTGCGGAGCAAGAACCAAGCACGCACTACCTCTTTCCGAACGTACCTACACCTGCATCGTGTGCGGAGCCGTCTCCCCCAGGGATAAGAACTCCGCTCACGTGATGCTCGTCCGGGCTGGTCTGAACCCGGCTGGTGCCGATCGCGTAAGCCTTGACTGTCCGCCGGACAGCCGAGCAGCGTGAGCCAGGAATCCCCGCCTTCAGGAGGGGAGCAGTCAAAGCTGCGGCACCTCGATCCTGCGGCCCTCGGCGTTCGAGCGCAGCCCCAGCTCGGCGAGCTGCACGCCGCGCGCGCCCGAGGCGAAGTCGTTCGGGAAGGGCGCGTCCTCCACCACGTGCCGGACGAACGCCTCCCACTGCACCTTGAACCCGTTGTCGAACTCGGCGTTGTCAGGCACCTCCTGCCACCCGTCGCGGAAGCGGGCGGTGGCGGGCAGGTCGGGGTTCCAGACGGGCTTGGGCGTGGCGGAGCGGTGCTGCACGCGGCAGTTGCGCAGCCCGGCGACCGCGCTGCCGTGCGTGCCGTCCACCTGGAACTCGACCAGCTCGTCGCGGTTCACGCGAACCGTCCAGGACGAGTTGATCTGCGCGACTATGCCGCCCTCGAGCTCGAAGATCCCGTACGCGGCGTCGTCCGCGGTCGCCTGGTACGTCTTGCCCTGCTCGTCCACCCGCGAGGGGATGTGCGTCACGGCGCGGGCGTAGACGGACTGGACACGGCCGAACAGGTTCTCCATCACGTAGTGCCAGTGCGGGAACATGTCGAGCACGATGCCGCCGCCGTCCTCGGCCCGGTAGTTCCACGACGGGCGCTGCGCCTCCTGCCAGTCGCCCTCGAACACCCAGTAGCCGAACTCACCGCGCACCGACAGGATCCGGCCGAAGAAACCGCCGTCGATCAGCCGCTTCAGCTTGAGCAGGCCGGGCAGGAAGAGCTTGTCCTGCACGACGCCGTTCTTCACACCCCTGGCCGCGGCCGCCTCGGCCAGCGCCATGGCCTCCTGCGTCGACTCGGCCGTGGGCTTCTCGGCGTAGATGTGCTTGCCCGCCTCGATGGCCTTCAGCACGGCCTTGACGCGGGCGCTGGTGACCTGGGCGTCGAAGTAGATCAGGTTGTCGTCGTCGGCCAGGGCGGCGTCCAGGTCGGTGGTGAAATCCGAAAGTCCATGCTTCGCCGCGATATCTGCCAATTTGTCAGCATTTCTTCCGACAAGCACAGGCTTGAGCTTCACCCTGCTGCCGTCCGAGAGCGTGACGCCGCCCTGCTCGTTGATGGCCAGGACGGAACGGACCAGGTGCTGGCGGTAGCCCATCCGTCCGGTGACGCCGTTCATCACGACGCCGATGGTGCGCACGCTCATTGAGGATCCCTTCAGGACACATGGGGGGAAAGCGCTTTCCCGAACGGTACGGCGGCCCCGCCGACCACGTCAAGTAGCCCCGCCCGCCACCCCAGGAAACGGTGCATCCGAGCCACCCATGGCTGGGCCCCTCGGGCAGGCCGCGTCACGGGACGTTGCGCGGCAGCGCCCGGCGCCTACCCCGTGTTCCGCGCAACGTCATGGTCGGCTGGAGGCGCGTGCGGTGGCGCGCTGTGCCCGGCGCTATGCGCGCTGCGCCCGGTGCTGTGCGCGCTGCGCCCGGTGCTGTGCGTGCTGTGCCCGGCGCTATGCGCCCGCTGCCCGGTGCTGCGCGTGCTGTGCCTGGCCCGGCGACACCACGCGTGTGACGCCGGGCCGGGCACCGGCCCGAGTTACTGGTCGCCGCCGCGGTTTTCGAGACGGGCCAGGGCCTTGGTGATCGGGTGGGCCGTCAGGGAGAGCTGCCACTCCCGGGCGCCGAGTTCGCGCAGCCGGGCGGTGACGGTCTCCTCGGTGATCTCCGCGGGCGGCTCCCACGTGAGCCGTCGTACGGCGTCCGGCTGCAGCAGGTTCTCCGTGGGCATGTGGTGCTGCTCGGCCAGCCCCGCCACCACCGCGCGGGCGGCCGCCAGGCGTTTGGCGGCGGCCGGGTCGCGGTCGGCCCAGCGGTTGGGCGGCGGCGGCCCCTCGCCGGGGGTGCTCGGCGCGGGGAGCTGGCTGTCGGGCAGCTGGCGGGCACGGGTCACCGCGGCGAGCCAGTCGCTCATGTGCCGGCGCGCGCTGCGCCCGGTGAATGCCGATATTTCGGTCAATGCCTTCTTGGTGCGAGGCCCCTCCAGCGCGGCCGTCACGATGGCCGCGTCGGGCAGCACCCGTCCGGGCGCCAGGTCGGCCTCCCGGGCGATCCTGTCGCGCATGGTCCACAGCTCCCGCACGATCGCCAGCGCCCGCACGTTGCGTACCTTGTGGATGCCCGAGGTACGGCGCCAGGGATCGGAGCGGGGGACGGGCGGCGGCGTGTTGAGCACGGCGGCGAACTCCTCGCGCGCCCACTCCAGCTTCCCGCTCTCCACCAGCTCCTGATGGAGCGCGTCCCGCAGCTCGACCAGCACCTCCACGTCGAGTGCCGCGTAGCGCAGCCAGTCTTCCGGCAGGGGCCTGGTGGACCAGTCGGCGGCCGAGTGGCCCTTCTCCAGCCGCAGCCCGAGCACGGTCTCGACCATCGTGCCGAGGCCCACCCGTTCGTAGCCGAGCAGCCGCCCTGCCAGCTCGGTGTCGAACATCGCCCGGGGCCTGAACCCCACCTCCAGGAGGCAGGGCAGGTCCTGGGAGGCGGCGTGCAGGACGACCTCGGCGTCGGCCACGGCCGCGTCGAGCTCGGACAGGTCGGGACAGCCGATGGGGTCGATCAACGCGGTGCCCGCCCCGGCCCGGCGCAGCTGCACGAGGTAGGCGCGGTTGCCGTAGCGGTAGCCCGAGGCGCGCTCGGCGTCGACCGCGACGGGACCGGTGCCCGCCGCGAATCGCGAAACGATTTCAGCCAGCCCGGCGGCGTCCGCGATGACCGGCGGAATGCCCTCTCGCGGCTCGAGCAGCGGTTCGACGGTACGTTCTTCTGTCATGAGCTCACCGACCTCATGACGCTGGTGCTGTCTTTACTGGTGCCCTCACTTCGTACGGTCACTCTCCGGATTCATCGCGGCGGCGGGGAAGGGCGGCCACGTCGGGCGGGAGCGGCGGGATCCCCGCCGCCAGGCACATGAGGTCGCACCAGGCGGCGACGTGGCCGGAGAGATCCTCCTGCGCGGGTGACCAGGACGCCCGCAACTCGAGCTCGGTCGTGACCGGGTCTTCGGCTTTGTTGCCGAACCCCTCGGACACGGCTCTTGTCACGGTACCGCCAGCGGCGGAGTAGTCGGCTTGGTGGGCGTCCAGGGCCTCGGTCAGCCAGCTCCAGGCGACCGGTCCGAGCAGCGGATCGGAGGTGATCTCCGGCTCCATGTCGGCCCTGACGTAGGCCACCAGCCGGAACGGGCCCTCCCACCCGCGCTGGCCGTCAGGGTCGTAGAGCAGGATCAGCCGGCCGACGGCGAGCTCGTCGTCGTCGCGGTAGACGGACGCGCCGATGGCGGCCGAGTAGGGGGCCAGCCGCTGCGGCGCGGGGAGGTCTTCGAGCTCGATCTCCGGCCTGACCTCGGCCTGCCGCATGCTCGTCGCGGCGCGCGTGAACACCGCCGGAGGAGGAGGCTGGTCACCGAGTGTCATAGCGGAAGCGTAGGTCGAAGACGGACGGAAGGGGACCACGGGGGTGCTCATCCTTCGTGATCAAGCCGCTGCCGTAACCAGCTGGCGATTCGGTCGGAGGGTTTCGGCGGTGCCGAAGATGATCGCGTGACCGCAGTCGACGCAGGCCCACTCGGGGCACTGGCCGGGCTCATGGCCGTCGAGGCACGGCGGCTGCTCGAACGGCCGCTCGCCTGCACAGGAAGGACAGAGCTCACTGCGGCGCTCTGGGGAACTCCACAACGCGGTCATCGCACGAGTCATCGAACCGGGGCCTTTCTGCGGGTCGTGGCTCCGACGTTGGCACGAGCTGCTGACAATTCCCCGCAACGCGCTCGGCGTGTCCCGAAAGTGGTCCCTGAATCGGTGCCGCGCGGTGGGTTGGTGAACATTTGGCCCACTCGAAACCGGCTCTCTGGCCGGGCATGGGGTGTGTTCGACCCGAGTGCGGCGCCGATGCCGAGCAGACCGGTAAACCTTCATCTGGCTATCTGATCATGCTTTGGGGTGTCCAATCGAGGTTTTTCTGACACGTCACTCCCGTGTCATGACCGGCGCCCCTACATGGCACCCTTGTGGGGTGAACCTCGCCGACTCCGCTTTCCTGCGTGCCTGCCGCCGCCAGCCCGTCCCGCACACCCCCGTCTGGTACATGCGCCAGGCCGGTCGGGCGCTCCCCGAATACCTGCGGCTTCGCGAGGGCGTGCCGATGCTCACGGCCTGCTCGACGCCCGACATGATCGTCGAGTTCACCATGCAGCCGGTCCGCCGGTACGGCGTCGACGCGGCGATCTTCTTCAGCGACATCGTGGTGCCGCTCAAGGCCATCGGCGTCGATCTCGACCTCAAGCCGGGCGTCGGTCCGGTGGTGGCCGACCCGATCCGTGACGCCAGGGGCCTCGAGGCGCTGCGGCCGATCGAGCCGGACGACGTGCCGTACGTCACCGAGGCCATCCAGGCGCTGACCGGCGAGCTGGGCGGCACGCCGCTGATCGGCTTCGCCGGGGCCCCGTTCACGCTCGGCTCGTACCTGATCGAGGGCGGCCCGTCCAAGAACCACGAGCACACCAAGGCCATGATGTACGGCGAGCCGCAGCTGTGGCACGCGCTCATGGACCGGCTCTCCACGATCGTCCTGGAGCACCTGCGCATCCAGATCGCCGCGGGGGCCTCGGCCGTGCAGCTCTTCGACTCCTGGGTGGGGGCGGTGGCGCCGGCCGACTACCGCGAGTTCATCCTGCCCTACACCCGCCGCATCTTCGAGGGCCTGCCGGACGTGCCGCGCATCCACTTCGGCGTCGGCACGGGCGAGCTGCTCGGCGTGCTCGGCGAGGCAGGGGCCGACGTGGTGGGCGTCGACTGGCGGGTGCCGCTCGACGAGGCGGCCCGCCGGGTCGGCCCCGGCAAGGCGCTGCAGGGCAACCTCGACCCGGCCGTGCTGCTGGCGCCGTGGGAGGTCGTCGAGCGCAAGGCGCGCGAGGTGCTGCGCCAGGGGCGGGCGGCCGAGGGGCACGTGTTCAACCTGGGGCACGGCGTGCTGCCCTCGACCGATCCCGACCAGCTCAAGCGCCTCACCGACCTCGTGCACGAGGCCGGCTGACGGTCCCGGTCACGCCGCCGTCCCGGTCACGCCGCCTCCGGGCCCGGGTCGCCGCGCTGCGGCCCCTGCGGAGGTACTGGGCCGCCGTGCCCCGGCCCCTGCGGGGGTACGGGGGTCCGGGGGCGCCTGGAGCGGCCACGCCGTGCCAGGAAGATCACCAGCGCGATCAGGGGCACCGAGACGGCCAGCCACGGCAGCACCGTGCCGAGCACCGTCACCGCCACCTTCGCGAACGACACCAGCGCGCTCCACCCCGCCTTGAGCCCGCCGAAGAACCCCGCGGGCTCGTCGGAGGGATCCTCGACGACGGCCACCGGCCCGACCAGCCGGAGCGTCAGCGTGGCCATGGCGACCTGCGTGGCCAGCTGCTTCTGCTGCGCCTGCAGCGACTCCAGGTCGGCCTCGCGCGCGGAGATCTCCCGCTCGACCTGCAGCACCTGGCTGATGGTGCCGGACTTCTTCAGCAGCGCACGCAGCGACTCCAGCGACTGCTGCGCCGACCTCAGCCGGCTCTCGACGTCGGCCACCTGCATGGTGACGTCCTGGGTGCCCTGGTTCATGGAGAGCTGCTTGCCCAGCTCCTTGCCGAGCCGGCCCAGCACCTCGGTGTACCTGGCCGGCGGGATCTTGAACTCCAGCGTGGCCGTGTCCTCCGTCTCGTTGGCCGAGTTGCTCTCCTCCTTGGACAGGTAGCCGCCCACCGACGTCACCATCTGCTTGGCCTGCTGGGCGGCGGCGGTGACCTGCTTGGCCCGCACCACCAGGTCGCCGGTGTAGATGATCTGGCGGTCCTGCTGCTGGGTCAGCTTGACGTCCGAGACGAGGCCGGCCTTGCTCTGCTGCGGTCTCGGCTGCTTGGCGAGGCTCTGGGCCTGGTCGGCGACCGGCGCGCCGCCCGAAGCCGCCTCGGTGGACATCGTCCTGGCGCCGCCCCCGCAGCCTGTGAGAAGCAGGGCCGAGCAGGCGGCCGTGAGTGCGACTCCGTACCGGATTCTCCTCATGCCCATAAGACGGTCAGCGGAAAGCCCCGGTTTGATAGGAGGAATCACGGTCCGGTCACTGTCTGACAACGCCGCCCCGCGCAGCTGAGCACGGCGGTGAGGCGGTAGCGTCAGGAGGCGTGGAAGGGAATCGGGCGCACGTGGTCGTCGTCGGTGGGGGGATCTCCGGTCTCGCCGCCGCATGGTATCTCCGCCAGGGCGCGGGCGAGCGGGTCAAGGTCACCGTGCTCGAGGGCGGGCCGCGCATCGGCGGCAAGCTGTACGCCTCCGAGGTCGCCGGGGTCAACGTGGACGCGGGCGCGGAGGCCATGCTGGCCAGGCGGCCCGAGGGCAAGGAGCTGGCCAGGGCGGTCGGGCTCGGCGACGACCTGGTCTTCCCCGGTACCACGAGCTCGGCCGTCTACAGCAGGGGCGAGCTGCGCCCGATGCCGAAGGGCCAGGTCATGGGCGTGCCCTCCGACCTGACCGAGCTGGCGAAATCGGGCATCGTCTCGCCCGGTGGCCTGCTGCGCGTGCCGCTCGACCAGATCCTGCCGGCGACCCTCGTACGCACCGACGTGTCCGTGGCCGCCTACGTTCGCGCCAGGATGGGGGACGAGATCGTCGAGCGGCTGGTCGAGCCGCTGCTCGGCGGCGTCTACGCGGGCCGTTCCGACAGGCTCTCGCTGGAGGCCACGATGCCGCGGGTGGCGGCCGTGGCCCGTTCCGAGCGCTCGCTGCTGACCGGGGCCAGGCAGCTCGTCGAGGAGGCGCCGAAGGACGCGGGCCCGGTCTTCACCTCGCTCAGGGGCGGCCTCGGCGGCCTGCCCGAGGCGGTCGCCAAGGCGTCGGGCGCGGACATCAGGACCGGCGTCACCGTACGCGAGCTGCACCGGGACGGCGACGGCTGGCGGCTGGTCACCGGCCCCGTCCCCAAGCCCGAGACCGTCCAGGCGGACGCGGTGATCGTGGCCACGCCGGGGGCCGCGGCAAGCAGGCTGCTCAGGGCGGAGGTGCCCAAGGCGGCGAGCGAGCTGGCCAGGATCGAGTACGCCAGCATGGCCATCGTCACGCTCGCCTACCCGGTCGGCGCCTTCCCCCAGCCGCCCACCTCCAGCGGCTACCTGGTGCCGCCCGTGGAGGGGCGGCCGGTCAAGGCGGTCACGTTCAGCTCGGTCAAGTGGCCGCACCTGGTGAAGGACATGGTGATCGTGCGCTGCTCGATCGGCCGGGTCGGCGAGGAGCACCTGCTCCAGCGGGACGACGTCGAGTTGGTGTCGCTGGCCACGGCCGAGATGGCCGACGTGATGGGCGTGAGCGGCCTGCCGATCGACACCCGGGTCACGCGCTGGGGCGGGTCGCTGCCGCAGTACAACGTGGGCCACCTCGACCGGGTAGCCAGGGTGCACGCCGCCGTGGCCGTGGAGCCGGGGCTGGCCGTCTGCGGCGCCGCCTACGACGGCGTCGGCATTCCCGCCTGCGTCGGCACGGCCCGCACGGCCGCCGCCCGGATTCTGGACCACCTGTCCCAGCGAGGAGAATAGGCGTCATGACAGACGCTGCTCCGCGGCTCAAGGCCCGCGATCTCAACCAGGTGATCCGTTACACGATGTGGTCGGTCTTCCAGGTCACCGAGCCGTGTCCCGCCGAGCGCGACGGCCTGGCGGGCGAGGTCGAGGAGCTGCTGGAGCAGGCCGCCGGCAAGGGCGTCGTGACCAGGGGGGTCTACGACGTGGCCGGGCTGCGGGCCGACGCCGACTACATGTTCTGGTGGCACGCGGCCACGCCCGAGGACCTGCAGGACGTCTATGCCCGGTTCCGCCGCACCGAGCTGGGCCGGCACAGCAGGCCCGTCTGGTCGGCGATGGCGCTGCACCGGCCGGCCGAGTTCAACAAGTCGCACATCCCCGCCTTCCTCGCCGAGGAGGAGCCGCGCGCTTACGTGAGCGTCTATCCGTTCGTGCGCTCCTACGAGTGGTATTTGCTGGACGACTCCGAGCGCCGGGCCATGCTGGCCGAGCACGGCAGGATGGCGCGCGACTATCCCGACGTGCGGGCCAACACGGTGGCGTGCTTCTCGCTCAACGACTACGAGTGGATGCTGGCGTTCGAGGCCGACGAGCTGCACAGGATCGTCGACCTGATGCGCACGCTGCGGGGCGCGCAGGCCCGCCGGCACACGCGGGTCGAGATCCCGTTCTACACGGGCGCGCGCAAGCCGGTGCGTGAGCTGGTGGCGGCCCTGCCTTAGCCGTACGCCACCTCCACCTGGGGACTCAGGGGAAAAGAGCCAGGCCCAAGTTGTCGATCCAACGGACTTGATCTATCCCCTTTGTCACAATCAGGGAAATCCTTCGTGCGTACGGGCGTGCCTGCGGTGGCACGTTCCAGGCGGCGGGGAGGGCGGGGTGATGGGCGGATCGGGCAGGCGGGGGAGCAGGCGGAAGCCCACCGGCCGGCATGCGGCGGGGAGCCCGCCGCAGATACCGGCGCGATCGCCGCATGCGGTGGGAGGATCGCCGCAGGTGGAGGGCCGCTCGCCGCAGGTGGTGGGACGGTCGCCGGAGGTGGAGGGCCGCTCGCCGTATGCGGTGGGACGGTCGCCGCAAGTTGAGGGGCGCTCGCGGCATGCGCGGCGGCGAGGCGGAAGGCTGCGGTGGGCGGTCGGAGCGGTGGCGCTGGCCGGAGGTGTCGCCGTGGTGCTCGGCGCGACGGGGACCTTCAGCGAGCCGCTGACCGCCGCCTCCGCCCAGCAGTCGCGCGTGGCCTCCGGGCCGCAGGGCCAGGCGGAGACGGCGCCGGGGAGGCGTTCCGGCAGGGCCGAGTCAGGCTCGGGGGCGAGCGCGCAGGCCAGAGCGAGCGAGCTGCCGAAGTCCCAGCCGCCCCAGGCCGCCGCGAGCGCGGCCGCCACCGGCGCGGCGGAGCCGGGGCTGGTGCAGGGGAGTGCCGGCCCGGCGGACCTGACGGCGGGCGGGCCCGACCCCGCTGACGTGGACGATTACAAAGCGGACGGGCCGTCGCGGCACACCGACCAGCAGGCGGCGGAGTACTTCCGTACGCACTGGGGGCCGGACGACGCGGCGCTGAAGCGCCTCAAGGACATCCGCACCATCGGCGGATATTTGCGCATTTATACGGATTTGCCGGAGTCGGCGGGCAATTCCTCCCAAGCGCTCACGCTGTGCAAGCGCGGCCTCGAGTACCTGCGCTCCCTCGGCGTGGCCCGCCCGGTCGTCTTCGTCCAGGCCGAGTTCGGCGAGAACGGTAACCCCGTGCTCGCCAACATCCTCGGCCCCTCCGACACCAGCTGCCGGGTCACCCACCCCGAACCCGACTGACTCTGTCGAGACCCCCGTTATCGCACCCGTACCCGCGTCTTCGCGCACACGTCGCACCGTTGCGTCACGACGCGCCCGATAGCCTCAATCGTCACCCAGCGGTGACGAAGATGGACAAAGCGCACAGGAATCTCCTACCCGAGGCAGGGGATCGGTACGCGCTGTCGTTACCCGATCACCCCTTGGGTTCAAGCCTAAGGGAGATCGAGTTGATGCAGTAACGGTCGTCGGTCGGGGTCGGGTATCCCTCGCCGTGGAAGACGTGACCCAGATGGGAGTCGCACCGTGCGCACCGCACCTCGGTGCGCACCATTCCGTGGCTGCGGTCCTCGATCAGCACCACCGCGTCGGAGTCGGCCGGCGCGAAGAAGCTCGGCCACCCGCAGTGCGACTCGAACTTCGTGTCCGACCGGAACAGCTCGGCCCCGCAGGCGCGGCACGAATAGACGCCCTCGGTCTTGGTGTCGACGTACTCGCCGGTGAAGGGGCGCTCGGTCCCGGCCTCCCTGAGGACGTGGAACTCCTCGGGCGCGAGCTGCACCCGCCACTCGGCCTCGCTCTTGACCACCTTTTCCATGAGTCCAGCGTACGAGATCTGGCAAAAAGAGATCTCCGAAGGGTGAAGCATCCGTTCTGGGGTGAATTCGCGTCTTTGTAGGCAAGGGGGTGTCATCGCCTCCTGCCAAGGGGTGAGATCATCCGCAGATCTCGGCGAGCGGCACAGCCCACGCCCGTGCTGGAGCCGCCGGGGGTCGCAACGGCCGGCCGGGTGGCGCGCCAGCGCCCGGAACGGCGGCGGTTGATCTAGCGGTCCGTCCCGTCGAGCCCTCGGTCCCGCCACCGAGGAGGCTCCGGGACGGGCCCACCTCGTCCCCACGTCATAGAGTCATGGCATGCCATCGCCGTACATAGAGCTCGAGGTGGGGGAGCGGACCGTCAAGGTCACCAACCCCGACAAGGTGTACTTTCCTGGGATCGGCGCCACCAAGCGGGAGCTGGTCGAATACTACGTGAGCGTCGGCGAGGGCGCGCTGCGGGCGCTCAAGGACCGGCCCACCAACCTCAAACGCCACCCCGACGGCGTGCAGACGGAGGCGATCTATCAGAAGCGGATGCCGCCCAAGCACCCCGACTGGCTCCAGCCCGTGACGGTGACCTTCCCGAGCGGCCGTACGGCGCAGTCCCTGCGGGTCACGGAGGTGGCGGCCATCGCCTACGCCGCGAACCTCGGCACCATCGACTTCCACCCCTGGCAGGTGCGTGCCTCGGACGTCGAGCACCCCGACGAGCTGCGCGTGGACCTGGACCCGCAGCCGGGCCTGGAGTTCGACGCGGCACGCAAGGCGGCCCTGCTCACGAGGGAGGTTCTGGGCGAGTTCGGGATGACCGGGTTCGTGAAGACGTCCGGCAATCGTGGCGTCCACATCGCCGTGCGCATCGAGCCGCGCTGGGACTTCATCCAGGTGCGCCACGCCGGCATCGCCCTGGCCAGGGCCGTCGAGGAGCGGGATCCGGCGCTGGTGACCACCGCGTGGTGGAAGGAGGAGCGCGGCGAGCGGGTGTTCATCGACTTCAACCAGAACGCCCGGGACCGCACGGTGGCCAGCGCCTACTCCGTCAGGGCCCAGCCGCACGCCCCCGTCTCGACCCCGCTGACCTGGGACGAGCTGGCGGACGCCGACCCGCGCGACTTCGACATCCGTACGGTCCCGGCGCGCTTCGCCGAGGTGGGCGACGTGCACGCGGCCATCGACGATGTGGCCCACTCGATCGAGCCGCTGCTGGAGCTCTACGCCAAGGACGACCGCGGCGACATGCCGTACCCGCCGAACTATCCCAAGATGCCGGGCGAGCCGATGCGCGTGCAGCCGAGCCGGGCGCGGAACGCCGACTAGCTGTACTCGGTCGACTAGCGCACGAGGTGGTGGGGGGCGAGCTCGCGGGTTTCGCCCCTCTTGAGGTAGACCACCCGGTCGGCCAGGCCGTTCTGCTCGATGTGGTGGCGGAAGTCGTCCAGCGGTGAGCTGAAGGCGGCGTAGTCGTCATAATGCACCGGTACGACCGCGTGCGGGTTCATCAGGTCCACCCACGAGGCGCCCTGTTCGCCGTCCATCGTGACGAGCACGAGGCCGAGCAGCCGGGTGCCGCCCAGGTGCACCAGTGCCAGGTCGATGTCGGGGAAGCGGCGCGGGATCGCGTCGAGGCGGCGGTCCAGCAGTGTGTCGCCGCTGACGTGGATGCGCAGCTCCACGCGTTCGTCCGGGCTGAAGAACTCCAGCATCGTGCCGATCACGGGCGGCAGCAGTGCCTCGGCGGGGCCTGGCGCGTGCTTGGCGGGCAGCGCGGTGATCCGCACGGAGCCGTGCGGGCCGCGTAGCTCGTGCGTACGCCACTCCTCCAGCCCCACGGTCCGGCGGAAGCCGCGACGGCGCAGGCGGCGGGCGGCCGCGGTGGTCGTGATGACCGGGGTGTCCCGGTCCAGTCCTTTTCGGGTGACACGGTCCCAGTGGTCACCGTGCAGGTGCGACAGCACCACCGCGTCGATCGGCGGCAGGTCCTCGATCTCCAGGGCCGGATCGGTGAGGCGGCGGGTGGACAGGCCGTACCCCAGGTACGCCCGCTGGCCCTGATGCAGGAAGTTGGGATCGGTCAGCAGCGTGAGGCCGTTGTAGCGGATCAGCGTCGTCGCGTTGCCGATGAACTGCAGGCTCCCTTTCACGTTCGCTCACCCCGGGTACGGAGGGCGCTGGCCCGGAGGCACCCCGCCGCCCTGGCCGCCGCCCTTGCCGCCCTTGTCCATGCCATGCGGGCGGGCGGAGCGTTTGGCTCCCTGCTTCGTCTGGGGCGTGAGGTGGGCGGACTTGAACTCGGTGGGTGATTTGCCTGATCTGCGAATCTCGGGTTGCTGTGGATTGCTCATGGCATTTGTCCCCCTTTATGCCGTTATTTCCTGCCACGTTGGGGTGCGGTTAAACCCTCCGTGTCTGGTCAATTTCACTTCGGTATCGTTACTTGACTCGTTATCTAATAATTCGCAAAGCTCTCTTGTGCATCGGGGGCGACAAACGAGTCTGGAGCCTTCTCATGGCAAGAGCACGTCTCGCGGCGGCGATGACCGCCTTTGTGCCCGCCTTTGTGGCCGCCTTCGTGGTCGGAGGGGTGAGCCTGGCGGCGCCCCCCGCGTACGCCACCACCGGTCCCGATCTGCCGGTCGAGCTGCCCACCTGCCTCCTTCCGCTGCCGCTGCTCTGCGACGAGCAGCACGAGCCCGAGCCGCAGGAGTCCTGGAGCCCGCCTCCCTCGGTCGAGCCGGGTCCGGAGGAGACCTGGCCGGGTCCGGACGAGCCCGAGGAAGAGCCGTGGCGGCCCGCGGGCGAGGACGAGCACCGGGTGCCGAGGGGGCACCCGGAGACCGGTGGCGGCGGCCTCGCGCCGGACGATCCGGTGTGGCCGTTCGCGCTGGGCGGTGCGGCCCTGACGGCGGGCGCGGGGCTGGCCGGGTTCGCGGTACGGCGCCGCAAGGGTGTCGTCTGAGCAGCGGCTGCTCCGGACCGGGGCAGCCGTCGTCTCGCTGGCGGGGTTGCTGCTGATCGGGCTCGGGATCAGCGGCTTCTTCAGCGACGAGCCCGAGCCGGGTCCGGTCGCCGCCACCAACCCCGTGCCGTCCGTCCCGGGCGTGCCGTCCGGCAGGGTGGCCGCGCCGATGAGGGCGGCCAGGCCCACGGCCGTCTACATCCCGTCCATCGGCGTGGCGGCCCCGCTGATGGAGCTGGGCCTGGACGCGCAGGGCGCCATCGAGAACCCGCCCTTCGACCCGCCGAACCAGGCGGGCTGGTACCGCTACGGCCCCGTACCCGGCCAGCGCGGCGCCGCCGTGATCACCGGTCACCTGGACACCAGGAGCGGTCCCGCCGTCTTCGCCAACCTCAAGAACGTCAAGCGCGGCGACCAGGTCCAGGTGATGCGCGCCGACCACTCGGTGGCGGTGTTCGTCGTCGACAAGGTCGAGCACACGCCGAAGCGGAGCTTCCCGGTCAAGAAGGTCTACGCCAAGCTCAGCTATCCGGGGCTGCGGCTGGTGACCTGCGGCGGGACGTTCGACCGGCAGGCGCACAGCTACGTCGACAACACGATCGTGTACGCCCACCTCGCGGCGCCGTACTATCCCAAGAGCTGATCACGGGTCACGGGGGAGACCGAGCGCGCGTTCGGCGATGATGTTGAGCTGCACCTCCGTGGTGCCGCCGCCGATGGTGAACGCCCGGGTGGCGAGGATCGCACGGTTCCAGCGGCGGCTCCTCGGCGCCAGCGACCAGCAGAACTCCGCGATCGCCTGGGCGTGGCGCATGCCGAGCAGCTTGCGCACGCTGGGGGCGGTCGCGGGATCGGCCCCGGACAGCTGCGAGAGCGTGATGCGCAGGCCGAGTGCGGAGATGGCCTGGCCCTCGGCCCAGAGGCGGCCCGCCTGCTCGCGCTGAGACTGGCGGAGCGGCGGCAGCTCCGCGATGAGCTCGGCCATGTCGGTGTGCTGTGAGCCCGGCCCCCAGGAGTCGCCGAGCGCGACGCGTTCGTGGGAGAGCGTGTCACGGGCCACCCGCCACCCCTCGTCCACCGCGCCGACGACCAGGTCGTCCGGTACGAAGACGTCGTCGAGGAAGACCTCGTTGAACACCTCGTCCCCGTTGATCTCCTTGAGCGGCCTGACGGTGACTCCCTCGGACGCCATGTCCACCAGGAAGTAGCTGATGCCGTTATGTTTCGATTTTTCGGGAGAAGTCCGGGCGAGGCAGATGCCCCAATGGGCGTACTGCGCGAGAGATGTCCAGATCTTCTGCCCTGTCAGCGACCAGCCGCCCTCCACCCGCGTGGCCTTCGTCGCCAGCCCGGCCAGGTCGGAGCCCGCGCCGGGCTCGCTGAACAGCTGGCACCACACGATCTCCCCGGCGAACGTCTTCGGCAGGAAGCGCTCCTGCTGCTCGCGGGTGCCGTACCGGACGATGGAGGGAACCGCCCAGGCCGCGATGCCCAGGTTCGGCCGCTTCAGGTCGCGGAACTCCTGGTGAATGATCACCTGCTCCAGCGGCGACGCCGCCCTGCCCCACGGTCTGGGCAGGTACGGCATGATCCACCCTTCCGCCGCGAACCTCCTCAGCCTCGCCACCGGCTCCTCGGCCCGCAGCGATCCGGCCTCCGCCCTGATGGCGTCCCTGACGGCGGCGGCCTCCTCGGGAAGGTCCGGCTCCATCGACCGCCGGGTCCCGGCCAGCGCCAGCCTCGCCGTCTCCTCGGCCCACGGCCCCGGCTCGCCGGCCAGCATCCGGTCGGACAGAGCCCTGCGGTAATAGCGGTGCGCGTCGTGCTCGTAGGTGTACCCGATGGCGCCGAGCACCTGGATCGCGTCCGCCGCACCGCGCACCGCCGCATCGGGCCCCAGCACCGCGGCCACCGCCACCGCCAGCCTGGCCTCGTCGTACGACGTGTCGCCGTCCATGGCCCCGGCGGCGTCGATCGCCCTGGCGCTGTCCATCGCTCTGGCGGCGTCCCACACGGCGGAGCGGGCCTGCTCCAGCGCCACGAAGGCGGCGGCCACCCGGTGCTTGACCCCCTGGAACTGCCCGATCGGCCGCCCGAACTGCTCGCGTACCTTGGCGTGCTCGGCCGCCGTCGCCACGGCCCACGCCGCCACGCCGCACGCGTCGGCACTGAGCAGCACGGCGGCGATCTCCCGCACCGGCACCTCGCCCAGCACCCGGCCGGCGGGGACGTCGCGCGTGGTGATGGAGCAGAGCACCCGGTCGAGATCCACGCTGTCGGCGGGCTCGGCGACGACGTCGGCACGATCGAGCACCGCCCACCGGCCGCCGTCGATGGGCACGAGAAAGAGGTTTGCCTCCGGCGCCCCCAGGGCGAGTGCGCTGCAGGGGCCGCCGCCTATCGTGGTGCTGCTCGACGGGTCGCCGTCGAACGGTTCGCTGCCCGACGGGTCGCCGCTCCCGCCGGGAGCACCGGGCGGATCCGCGAGCAGTACGACGGCGGCGGTCATGGACCCGTCGGCGAGCCCGGCGATCAGCCCTTCCCTGCCGTCGGCGAGACAGCCCGAGCCCTCCGGCCAGGCGAGGCCGCTCGGGCTTCCCTGGGAGGCCGGGCCGCTCGGGCTTCCCTGGGAGGCGGGACCGCTCGGGCGCCCCGGCCAGGCGAGGACGGCCGAGGTGATGACGGTCGGCAGGTACGGCCCCGGGACGCGCCGCTCGCCCAGCGCCTCGAGCGCGACGCACAGCTCCAGCAGCCCGTACCCCTGCCCGCCGCACTCCTCAGGCAGATGCAGCCCCAGAATCCCCTGCCCGGCCAGGGCCGCGTGGTCGGGCGCACGCCCGGCGAGCCCGTGCACGGAGGCGGCCAGCGCCCGGTGTTCCGCGGTCAGCCCGATACCCATACGTCCGAACGTAGAAGATGATTCGGTCAAAAACCATTGGCCGCCCGCGGCGTCGCCCGGTTACGCTCCCTCGTGTCCTGACGGTGGAGCATTCGGGCAGCCATGCCCTGGGAGGGGTGGGTTAATGCCTGGCACCGCGCCTTGCGCGCCTCGCCGTGCCGTGGGCGGATCCTGCCTCTGAGACCTCAGATCTGATCAGGCCGGACCGCCTGCCGTACCAGCATGCCCGCGTACGCCGCGAGGCTCGCTCGGCGCTCTCTTGCTGCCTTCTTTCGAAAATTCCGGCAAGGAGTACCCAGGTTGTCCACCAACAGCAAGCCCCGTTCCGTCATGAACACCGAAACATTCCCGTGCGTGCGCTGCGGCCTGACCGTGACCGCGCTCGCGCCGGACGGCACCCGCCGAAACCACTGCCCGAGTTGTCTGCACTCGAAGCACGTCCTCGACCGCGTGGAAGGCGGCCCGTCGGAGTGCGGAGCGCGGATGATCCCGATCTCGATCGCGGTCCTGCGTACGGGTGACTGGATGGTCATCCATCGCTGCACCCGGTGCGGCGAGCTGACGTCCAACCCCATCTGCGGCGACGACAACCAGCTCATCCTCATGCGCATGGCCGTACGGCCGCTGGCACAGCCGCCGTTCCCGCTCGAGGCGTTCGGTGATCTCTGACATGCCCAGGAGAAAGCCGGGCCGGGAACGGCCCCAACGGCGCAAGAGCATGGGCCACGGGGAGCGTGGGGACACGTTCCGCTGCGTCGGATGCAGGCTGGACGTGCCGATGATCGCGCCGGGCACCGCTCACCGCAACCACTGCCCGCACTGCCTGACGAGCCTGCACGTCGACCATCGGATCCCGGGCGACCGGCGGGCGGGCTGCCGGGGCCGGATGGCGGCGCTGAGCGTCACCGTCCGGCAGGACGGGGAGTGGCTGATCATCCATCACTGCCAGTCCTGCGACGGGCTCAGCGCCAACCGCATCGCGGGTGACGACAACGCGCTGGCCCTGCTCCGCATCGCCGTCCGCCCGCTGTCCGATCCCCGCCTCCGAGCCAACGCCCTGCTCACCCTCTAGCCCACTCCTCGCCGGGGCCCGCCGCGCCGGGTCCCGGCCGATGGAGGTCCTTTAAGATCGCTCACAAACTGTCAGAGCGGGGAGTAGGAATGACCGAGCAAGAGTGGGCACCTACCGGGGTCGACCCGACCGTGCCGAGCGTGGCCCGTATGTACGACTATCTGCTGGGCGGCAAGGACAATTTCGCGGTCGACCGTGAGGCGGCCGCGCGGATCATCCAGCTGTCACCCAACGCGAAGGAGGTCGCGCAGGCCAACCGGGCGTTCTTGGGCCGTGCCGTCCGCGCGGTCGCCGAGAGCGGGGTCCGGCAGTTCCTCGACATCGGCACCGGCCTGCCGACTCAGGAGAACGTCCACCAGGTGGCGCACCGGGTGTCTCCCGGCTCACGCGTGGTCTACGTCGACAACGATCCGATCGTGCTGGTGCATGCCCGCGCCCTCCTGGCCGAGACCGCCGACACCATCGTGGTGGAGGGCGACATGCGCGATCCCAAGGCCATTCTCGGCCACCCGGAGATCACGCGACACCTCGACTTCGAGCAGCCGGTGGCCGTGCTCCTGGTGGCGGTGCTGCATTTCGTCCCGGATGACGAGCAGGCCCATGCCATCGTGGGCGCCATCCGCGACGCCCTGCCCGCCGGCAGCCATCTGATCATCTCTCACGTGACCACGGGCGAGCTCGACAATGACGCGGTGGGCGAGGGCCGGGAGGTCTACAGCAAGACCAGGGCGGGCAACGTGACGCCGCGCACGCGCGAGCAGATCGCCGGCTTCTTCGAGGGCCTGGAGATGCTGGAGCCCGGGTTGGTGTCGACGAGCGACTGGCGCGCTGAGAACACCCTTGATCCCTCGCTCGCCGGCCCCGGCGGAGCCGACCTCCTCTGCGGCATCGGCCGCGTTCCATACCGTGGGTAAATGCCGTATACGGGGGCTCATCCATGGGGACCGTCGGATCAGCGGAGGCGGCCGGTCTGGTGCAGATGGTCGAAGATGAGCTGGTCCACGGGCGAGACCCGGTCGCGGTCGGCGTACGTCAGCCAGACGATCTCTTCGATCTCGTTGCTGGGCGTCGGTGTCCCGTGGTGGTCGGCGGTGTAGCAGGCCATCTGGACCATGACACCCACGGCGTGACCGTGCGCCTGAGCCTGGTAGGTCCCCAGGTGGGCGGCGGTCGAGGGGACGATGGCGACGGACAACTCCTCGTCGATCTCTCGGACGAGAGTGTCGAGGTCGCTCTCGCCGGGATCGCGTTTGCCGCCGGGGAGGTAGTAGACGTCCTTGCCGTACGACCGGGTGCTGAGGATCTTGCCATCCTCGAGATGGATCCATGCGATCTTGTCAATGCCGACGGCCACCGCGTTCTCCTGTCCGTATGAGACCCGTACAGTACACCGCGCGGTGACTACTGCTTCGTCTCCGAGCTGCGGGACGGGCTGATCCACCGGGTGCGCGAGTACATGGATATCGCCAACAGGGCATCGCATGGTGTTCGGCGACTCGTGACGCGGGCGCACGGCCCAGTGACGGCGAAGGGCCGCAGGGCGAGGCTGAGACCCTTTTCGCTCGGCTCCGCACGGGGGCAGACACCTGTCGCGTTCGTACTCGACAACTTCTCTCCGACCTGACCACGAAGAAGGACAGCCGCGTCGGCGACTGGGCCGCGGCGAACAACGTCGAACTCGCCTACCCGCCGACCAACGGCTCCTGGCTCAACCGCATCGATCCCCACTTCGTTCGCCGCTCATCAGGGCAGGCGGGCGTGTTCGGCTCGGGTGGCAGCGATCCGCTCACGCGCGAGCGTACGGGCCCGTTTGGTGTCGTCGCCGGTGAGTCGGGCGAGGATCGTTGCGAGCGGCCTGATCTGGCCCCAGCCGCCCCAGTGACCCTCGGGGATCTCGGTGGGGAATACCCAGACCCGGCTGGCGTCACGCGGCCAGGCGCCGTTCTCCGCGTCGAGGATTGCCTCGGTGACCTCGGCGATGACGCTCGCACGCTTCTGCTCGTCGAGCTGGCCCTCGGGGACGGACGGGACGACCTTGTAGCGAGGTGCGTCCGCGGGTTCTCCGCCGACGTAGATGCCGGCCGGTCGGTGCAGCCAGAGCCAGGAGACGGAACGGCTCACCGGGTCGGCGGGGTCGAATCCCTCGTTGCGGACGAGGATCTCGGTGATGCGGTTCAGCAGGGCCGCCTCGGCGTCCGGCTGGAGCGCGCCGTCGGGAATGTACACGTCGAGCATGGGCATGGTCGATCTCCTTTATGAGTTTAATTCTTCAACTCAGGCCGGAGTCTACGAGGGCTAAGTACAGGTTGTAAACCCAGATGGGTACACTCGTCCCATGGAGACGCGGCGAATCGACCCAGTGAACTGCTCGGTGGCGCGCGCCCTCTCGGTGGTGGGGGAGCGCTGGTCGCTGCTGATCGTTCGTGAAGCGCTGGACGGCGCGCGCCGGTTCGGAGAGTTCCACTCCCGCCTCGGGATCGCCAGAAATCTCCTGGCGACTCGGCTCGAGACCTTGGTGACCGCAGGAGTGATGCGCCGCGTGCCCTATCAGGAGCCTGGGGATCGGCAGCGCTTCGCCTACGAGCTCACCGAGCAGGGCAGGGCGTTGCGGCCCACGCTCGTGGCGCTCCTGGAATGGGGCGACACGTACCTCGCCGACCCGCAGGGCCCGTCGGTCATCGTCCGGCACCGGCCCGTCGATGATGCGAGCTCCTGCGACGAGCCGGTCAAGGTCGTCCTCGAGTGCGCTGCGGGGCACAGCCACCTCGCCCCGGAAGACGTCTGCCGCACGCCCGGGCCGGGCGCGCGCTTCGTGGAAAGCTCCTGAGATCCCAGGATCGTACTGAGCAGCTCATATCGCGAGAAGCATGATCCAAGCAGGGGGGCCGACGCCTGGGCCATGGGGCAAACGTTGGATGCTGCGGCACTAGAAGTCGAACTCGCCCGCCTTGGCCCCGCTCGTGAACGCCGCCCACACCGATCCACTCACCACGAAGGGGTGCATGTCGGGGCGCTCGGTGTCCCTGATTGCCACCCGGCCCCCAGGCAGTTGCGCCACCTCCAGGCAGTTACCGTTGTCACCTGAGAACGAGGACTTCCGCCAGGCGGCATTCTTGAGTTCCTCGTTCAACTTCAATTCCATTCCTGCTCCAACCTTTCCTGGATCTTCCTGATGGAAAGACTCTGCGGAAGCGCCTCGGCGCGGCACGTCTGATACCGAAGGCAGAGCGCTTCGACTTCGGCCGCTCCATCCCAGACCTTTCCGGAAACCGGGCTGTCTACAAAGGCGGCGGCCGGTCCACCGGTCGTGTGCGCGATCAGGAAGCCTCCCAGCAATCCGGCCGTGACACGGGCGCTGAGTGGAAGGATCTGGAGCGTGATCGGACCGTGGGCCACCTCGACGAGGAATGACAGCTGATCGCGAGTGATGCCTGGTCGGGCGTTACTTGTGGCTTGCCGTCCATGATGGCGCGTGCATAGGCCTCCGTCTGCAGGAGCCCGGGGACGATGGTCGGCTCCCACGTCCACAGTTCCCTCGCCCGGTCCTCGATGTCGAGCCACGGGGCGAAGTTCTTGAAGACGGTCTCCCGCCTGCCTGCGGGCAGCAGGTCGGTCAGCCGGCCCGCCTCCAGCCCTAGCGCCTCCTCGACCCGCTTGGCGAAGGCTTCGTTGGGCTGGCGGTCGGCGCGTTCGATGGAACCGATCTGGTTGGTGTGATAACCGGTCTTGCTGCCGAGCTGGCCTTGCGTCAGCCCGGCCGCCTCGCGGACCGTGCGCAACGCGTACCCGAAACGGGCCGCCGCGCTGATTTCCGGATCCAGCTGCTTGGGGGCAGGCATCGATTTCCTCCCGACCGGATGCCACAGCTATCACACATGCGTCCCACCGAATTGTCGTCAATTCTGTGTGACACAAGTACACGAGGGATGGGCCAATCGTAGTTGTTCCCTGCCACGCTGGCCAATGGCTCGAGAAAAAAGTCAGGTCATCTGCCACGCGAAATTCTGAATCACGTGTGATGGCGTCGCGGGTAATTCCGGCAAGGCGGTGGTGTCTATGCAAATCCAACCGGCGTCAATGCCGACGGCGGATATGTCGCTCATTTCATCGGTACGCCTGCCGCGAGATGACAAGGCACCGCGACAAGCTCGGCGGATCGTCACCGGGTGGCTGGGAGGAGACGACGTACTGCTGCCCGATGCGCTGCTGGTCATGGTCGAGATGATCACGAACGCGGTCCAGCACGTGGAGTCCGGCGAGGGCCGTGACTGGGTGATGTTGCGGCTCCTGCACGGTCGAGGCGTCCTGCACGTCGAGGTCACGGACCCGGGCTCCTCCCGTACCTCGCCTGAGGCTCTCAACGGTGAGGCCGACCCCCAGCCGCCGCCCGTCGCGAGCGGGAGGGGGCGCGCTCTGCACATCGTGAGGGTGATTTCCGAGGGCAGGTGCGGCACCTACGTGAACGACGAGGGCCATCGCGTGGTGTGGGCCGATCTGCCCTGTCCCGATGCTCCGGCCCGGAGAGGCTCACGGTGACAAGCATCCCAACGCAGGCCGTCGGTCCGCTATCGAGTGCTCGCATGGAGCCAGTCCAGGGCCTTTGCCGCGGAGTGGAGGACCGAGATGTGGCCGTCGCCGGGAAGTATCTCGAGCTGCGCCGAAGGGCAGTGCCCGGCCAGCCACGTGCCGTGCGAGCTGGGCACGACGCGGTCCTGGTCGCCGTGCATGAGCAGCGTCGGCGCCGTGATCCGCGCGGGGTCGCATCCCCACGGGCTGACATACGCGAGGTCGTCGTCGATCGGCCCGCCCTGGCCGCCCTCCTGCGCCGGGCCGACGACGCTGCCGAACCACGACCAGTCGCCTTCCAGCGCGGCGTGATCGGCCGGGATGAACATCTCCGGGTCGTACTCGGCCGACGCCTCGTGCCGCTCCTTGGCCGCGCGGCCCTGGACGGCGGCGCGCAGCGATGCCTGGCCGCCGGCGTACATGCCCGCGAACCAGTCAAGGCCCTCGGCGCCGTACGGGGCCAGGCCGGACACGCTGACGACGGCCAGCACACGCTCCTGGAGCAGAGCGCCGCAGGCCAGGGCATGTGAACCGCCGCCGGAGTGGCCCATGACCGCGAACCGATCGATGCCCAGCTCGTCGGCGACCCGGGACGCGTAGCCGGCCGCCGACGCCAGGTCCCTCCCCGGCGCGGGGGTGGAGCCGCCGTAGCCGGGCCGGTCGTAGGACACCCATCGGATGCCCAGCCCCTCGGAGACGGGGAAGAGGGGCTCAGGCGGCGTCCCGATGTTGGGCGTGCCGTGGTGCCAGAAGATGGTCAGCGCCTGGGGCGCGTCCCTCTGGCCGGTGTCGTAAACGTGCAGTGCACGGCCGTCGCCGAGATCGAGGTCGAACTGCTTCATCACGGCGCGAGCCTAACGACCGAGGCTGACAGTTCGCGCTGTGCGGGGGTCCGGGTGGCATCCGCTGTCCCCGCCGTCGGCGGCGACGGGACGGTTGCCATCGACGGGCGATTTGTGTGTTCTAGCCTGAACGGTCTTCTCCATCGACGGCCCGTCCATCGCGGGAACTCATCCTGCCTGCGATTTTTCTCCCTCCGGGAGGAGGGAAACCACACCTCATCCCACTCGCCGACCGCCATGATCTCGCGCCGGTTTGCCACCATGTACTCACTGGCAGTAGGGCCCGGTCGTCAGGGCATGGGCCCTTCCGACTAGCGCAAAGGCCGGGGGGAGATGGATATAGAGGCGGCGATTCGCGATCTGAAAGACCGTCTGACGGTCCTCGAAGCAATGATGGGCTCCGATGACACGGCCACCGCCCATCCCAACGTGCTCTACGGTCACTTCCCGGTAGAGGAGAGCACGGTCGGGGAAGGCGCCACCACGCTGGAAGTCGCCATCGCCGAGGTGCGGGCCGACGTCGCGGACCTCCACATCGGGCTGAACCAGGACTTCGCCGCCCTGCGGGACGAATTGGCCGGTCTCCGGCGGCAGACGGACGAGCAGTTCGCCTCGGCCCGGAGCAAGATGCTCAAGCGGTGCGAGGCCCTGCGGGGCGACATGATCGACTTGGCGATCAGGCTCGATCGTCTGCTGGACAGGCGGGGCGCGTAGAGCCGGTACGGCCACGGCCCCCGCCCGAAGCAGCCGCTCGACCGATGGCAGGCGAAAAAGGGAAGGCGGGAACGGGACCGCCCCTGCCAGGATGGTTCACTTCGTACCTGCCGCGAAAGACCCCGAAGGACCTGAACGACCGTGCCCCGCGCCATCACGTTGATCCGCTCCTCCACCCTCTCCGACGTCGCCGAGTACGCCTACGCGGCCACGGCGCCCGCCGAGTCGCGACTCATCTTCCTCGCGGGCGCGTGCCCGCTGAACGAGGACGGGTCGACGGCCGCGATCGGCGACTATGCGGGTCAAGCGGCGAAGGCCGTCGAGAACATGCGGGAAGCTCTCGCCGCCGCCGGCGCGTCGCTGCAGGATGTCATCAGCACAAGGGTTCTCGTCGCGTCCACCCGGCAGGAGGACCTGGGGACCGCCTGGAAGGTGGTCCGGGACTCCTTCGGTGAGCATGACGTTCCGAGCACCTTGATGGGTGTCACCGTGCTCGGATACCGCGACCAGCTCGTCGAGATCGAAGCCGTCGCCGCCGTGCTCGACTCCTGAGGGCCGGGAGCGGCCGCCGCGCCGGAGCACCCTCCTGGCCCCGCGCCTCGGGACTGAAGATGGTGGCCAGGTGGCCGTTCCCGTGACGGTTCCGGTACGGACCGAATATGGTGGCCCGTGGACGATCAGCCAAGCCCGTAAGTCTTCGGGGGTCTCTCTATGCGTGCCGCAGCGGCAGTCCTCTCCTTCGTTCTCGCCGTCATCCTCGTGCCCTCCCTCCCGGCCGCCGCCACGTCGCTGCCCGGTGGCAAGGCCACCTACGTCGTGTCGCAGGGTCATCTCAAGGCCGCCTCCAACGAGAACTGGGTACGGCTGGGCAGCTACCGCTTCGCCGCGAACGGCACGGTGACCGCCGCCCTCTACCTGTGGTGGCAGCGTCACCCCGTGGCCAGGCAGCGCACCGGCATGGTCCCCGACTCCGGCTGCACCACCAAGGCCGGCGGTGCCCAGTCGCGCCCCCGTATGTGCAACGTGCTCACCGCCGGTGGCTTCACCGGCGCGCCCGACGAGAGCCGCACCGGGACGTACACCGTGTCAGGGGACGTGCTGACCATCCGGTGGAAGATCGCCCAGACGTGGACGGAGCAGTGGTACGTGCGGCCTGCCCCCGACGGGAAGCTGGCCCGCCTGGACCTCAAGTCCAGCACGCTGGCCACCCACGGGTACGGCTACGGCAGCAACGCCGCGCTCGGCACCCGGCGCGCGATGAGCTCGGTGAAGGCGTTCCCCGGCGCGCTCAGGCAGGACCTGACCAGCTGGGCGGGCGGCAGGATCACCACCGCCGCCAACCAGCCGTTCGGCCTGTCCGCCTTCCGCGCCTGCTCCACCACCACCTCGTGTCTGACCTACCTGCAGCCGTCCTCGAACAGCGCCTGCCAGAAGGAGGGCGGCTGCCCCCATTACGGCGGGGGAACGCGCGCCAACATCAGCTCCATCCAGTACTACCTCACGAAGATCTCCAACTCCGACCGCCGCGACACGCTGTGGCACTGGTGCACCTGCCTGGCGATGGAGCGCAAGGAGTTCTGCTACACCGGCAACTCCCACGTCAAGCCGCTCATGCAGATCATCGACGACAAGGGAGCCTTCCGTGGCTGGGTCGGCGCGGAAGCCTCCTTCTCGACCGGCGGCTCCCGGGCGCAGGACATGATGGCGGTGCTCCGCATCACCGACTTCCACTGAGCCGCGGAGCGCTTCCGGGATCAGTTCAGACCGGTGAGATCGTAGGCGACGTCGGCCACCCTGATCGCGCGGACCTGTGGGTCGTCGATCAGGGTGCGGAGGTCGCGGACGCGGGCGTGCTGGGTGACATAGGCGTACGCCAGCCCGTCGGCGGCCGACTTGCGCAGCAGCTTCAGACCGAGTCCGAACTTGTCCAGATTGGCCGCGTCATGGTCGCGCAGGTCTCCCACCCAGCGGCGGAACCCGGCCAGCCCGTTCCGGGGCAGCTCGCCGGGGGCGAGCTCCGGAGCGTCACCCTGTGGCGCGTCGGACAGCGGGGTGTCCAGACGCCAGCTGATCGGGGTCCCGCCGATCCGCCCGTCGTAGATCGCCGTCTCCGGGGGAACGGCGGCGTGCCGCTGGACGAATGCCGAGAACTCGCTCTCCCCCAACGGCTTGGCGAAATCGACCACCGCCAGGGCGTACATCGACTCGGGCAGCCGGTCCAGGATCCTTTTGGTGTCCGCCCTGCTCGGAGGGGCATCCGTGCCGACCGAGTCGAGCGCCGTGAACAGCGGCGTCTCCTTGATGAAGCCCGGAGGCGGCCATTCGACCCGCCCGAACTGGTTCTGGCTGACGGTGAAGACGGCGCCGCCGGAGAAGTAGTTCGAGGTGCCATCTCCGGCCCGGAGTGGGGTGAGCCGCACGGTGAAGGAGAGCGAGAACGCTGTGGTGTCGCAGCATCTCCCGGGGTAGATGTGGTAGCCGGGGTTGGCGACCTCAAGGGCCGTGTTGAGCACGTTTACCATGCGGTCCTCCCGGTCGCCGCGCCGCTGGATCCACTGGGCTCCCAGGTCGAGCAGCAGCACGGTGACGAGCGATATCACGGTGGCAGTGAGGGCGGTGCGCAGCACACCTCGCCGTACGGCCCGTCTCGTCCTGCCTGGATCGAAGTCCGGGATCGGAGGGATGGCTTCCTGCTCGGTCATCGGTGTCCTCCATAGCTTTCGGCGAAGGCCGCACGGGCGCGCCACAGGGCGGTTTTGACGGACGGGACGGAGCGGCCGGTCATCGCGGCCACCTCCCCGAGGGAGAACCCGTCGAAGTAGACCAGCGCGAGCAGCTGTCGCTGCCGCTCCGGCATGCGGTCCAGCACGTCGCGGACCGCGACGGCGTCCTCGGTGAGCTCGGGGACGCCCAGAGCGTCGGGAGAGGGCAGCGGGAGGGAGATCCGGCTGCGCCGGGCATGGTCGAGGAGGACATTGCGGGCGATGGCGAGCAGCCACGCGGCCGGGGACTCGCCGCGCCAGCCGAGCATCGCGCGGGTGGCCTTGACGAACGTCTCCTGAGCAAGATCTTCGGCGAGGTGCGGATCACGCGTCCGGCGCATGAGATATCCGCAGACCAGGGGCCAGTGGTCGCGATAGAGCTGCTCGATCCGGCTGCCGATGTCGTCCTCCGCGAAGGGGATGTCGTCTTCACACCACCTCAGACGAAGCCACCCGCCCCATGGTCACATCCGGATCCGTGGCGCTGTACGGGTCGCCGCGATTCCGCCTTGCGCTTCAGCTATTCAGTGTTACTATCTACCGGTAGCTAGCATTATTGAGTAGCTGGAGAGGGTGTTCCATGGGCAAGCAGGCGACGGAGATGCTCAAGGGCGTGCTGGAGGGCATCGTCCTGGCGATCTTGTCGGGCCGCCCCGCGTACGGCTACGAGATCACGGCATGGCTGCGGGACCAGGGCTTCTCCGAGATCGCCGAAGGCACCATCTACGCGCTGCTCGTCAGGATCGAGCAGCGCGGTTTCGTCGACGTGGAGAAGGTCCCGTCCGAGAAGGGGCCGCCGCGCAAGGTGTACTCCCTGAACGCTCAGGGGCGGGAGTACCTCGCAGAGTTCTGGAGGACCTGGAGCTTCCTCACAGAACGCCTCGAACAGCTCCGCGACGGAGGTAATTAGACATGGCCACAGAGTCGGCCGAGCAGAAGAAGCGCTTGCGGCATTACCTGGAGATCGTCACAGGGTCGCTCGAGGACAAGAGGCGCTACCGGGAGCACAAGGCACGCATCAAGCAGCTTCCCGAGAACTATCGCACGGCGGCCGAGGCGCTGGAGCGGTACCTGCTGATCTTCGGGCCGTCGGACGGCGGCAGCATGATGGCGATGTTCGAGGACCTTGCCGATCTGTTCGAGCAGAGCGCGGCGAACGGAACCTCGATCCGCGAGATCTTCGGGGAGGACCCCGTGGAGTTCGTCGAGGCGTTCATCCGCAACTACCCCGTGGGCCAGTGGATAGCCCGCGAGCGCAACCGCTTCACCAGCGCCGTCGAGCGCGCCGCCGGCGAAGACACCGGGAAAGAAGGCAGGACGGTCTGATGACGACACAGCAATCCCAGGCGATCCAGGTGCACGGCCTGGAGAAGTCGTACAAGGAACTGCGGGTGCTGCGCGGTGTGGACTTCGACGTGGCGCGGGGCAGCATCTTCGCCCTGCTCGGCTCGAACGGGGCGGGCAAGACCACGGCCGTGAAGATCCTGTCCACGCTGCTCAAGGCGGATGCGGGCAGGGCCCGCGTCAACGGCTTCGACGTCGCCACGCAGGCCGCGGACGTACGCGAGTCCATCAGCCTCACCGGGCAGTTCGCCGCCGTGGACGAGATCCTCACCGGGCGGGAGAACCTCGTGCTGGTCGCCCGGTTACGGCACCTGAAGGAGCCCGGCAGGATCGCCGACGACCTGCTGGCGCGTTTCTCGCTGACCGAGGCGGGCGCGCGGAAGGTGGCGACGTACTCGGGTGGCATGCGCCGCCGCCTCGACATCGCGATGAGCCTGATCGGCGATCCGCCGGTCATCTTCCTGGACGAGCCGACGACCGGGCTCGACCCCCAGGCGCGCATCGAGGTGTGGCAGGCCGTCAAGGAACTCGCCGCGAAGGGCACGACGGTGCTGCTCACCACGCAGTATCTGGACGAGGCCGAACACCTAGCCGACCGGATCGCGATCCTCCACGAGGGCCGGATCATCGTCAACGGCACCCTGGCCGAGCTCAAGCAGCTGCTCCCGCCCGCCAAGGTCGAATACGTCGAGAAGCAGCCGACCCTCGAGGACGTCTTCCTCGCCCTCGTCGGCACGAAGGCATAAGGAACCCACGATGAGCAAGCACTTCTTCGGTGACACCGCCGTTCTGTTGGGACGATCGCTGCGCCACATCGCGCGCAGCCCGGACACCATCATCACGACAGCGGTCATGCCGATCGCCATGATGCTGATGTTCGTCTACGTGTTCGGCGGCGCGATCAACACCGGGTCCGATTCGTATGTGAACTACCTGCTGCCCGGCATCCTGCTCATCACGATCGCCTCGGGCATCGCCTACACCGCGTACCGGCTGTTCATGGACATGAAGGGCGGCATTTTCGAGCGCTTCCAGTCCATGCCGACCGCTCGGTCCTCGGTGCTGTGGGCGCACGTGCTGACCTCGCTGGTCGCCAACCTGATCTCGCTCGTGGTGGTCGTGCTCGTCGCCCTGCTCATGGGCTTCCGCTCGTCGGCGGGGGTGCCGGCGTGGCTCGCGGTCGCCGGCATCCTGATCCTGTTCACCCTGGCGCTGACGTGGATCGCCGTCATCCCCGGCCTGTCCGCGAAGACCATGGAAGGCGCGAGCGCGTTCTCCTACCCGCTCATCTTCCTGCCGTTCCTCAGCTCGGCCTTCGTGCCCACCGCCACCATGCCCGGCCCGGTGCGCTTCTTCGCCGAGCACCAGCCGGTGACCTCCATCGTCAACGCCCTGCGCGACCTGTTCACCCAGCAGCCGGTCGGCACCGACCTCTGGATCGCCCTGGCCTGGTGCGCCGGCATCCTCGTCGTCGCGTACTTCTTCGCCATGGCCACCTACCGCCGCAAAATCTCCTAGGCCGCGTGACGGATCACAACGGGGCTTTTAAAGCACTGCAGACACGATATATCTCGAATGAGAAGGCCTGATCATGGAACATGCCGTCACCACGCTGCCGACCACGCGTCAGCCCGGCTGCCCCTTCGACCCGCCGGCCGAGCTGATCCAGGCCCGCGAGCACGGCCCCATCAGCCGCATGCCCTTCGCCGGCGGATACGAGGGCTGGCTGATCACCGGATACGACCTGGTCCGGTCGGTTCTGGCCGACCCGCGGTTCAGCAGCCGCAAGGAGATCATGCGCCACCCGGTGATCGACGTCACCGGCATGGAGATCCCGCCGGCGCCGCCCGGCGAGTTCCTGCTCATGGACGATCCACGGCACAGCCGCTACCGCAAGCCGCTGGTGGGCCAGTTCACCGTCCGGCGGATGCGGCTGCTCGCCGAGCGCGTCGAGCAGGTCACCGCCGAGCACCTGGACGCCATGGAGCAGGCCGGTCCGCCGACGGATCTGGTGACCGCGTTCGCCAAACCCATCCCCGCCATCATGATCTGCGAGCTGCTGGGCGTGCCGTACGAAGACCGGGGGCGCTTCCAGGAGCACGTCGACAAGTTCATGAGCGGGGCCGGCGACGAGGAGGTGATCGCCGCCTACACCGCGACCCAGCAGTACCTCGCGGACCTGGTGGTCGCCAAGCGCGCCGATCCCACCGACGACGTGCTCAGCGATCTGACCCACAGCGACCTGACCGACGAGGAGCTGAAGGGTGTCGCCCTGACGCTGCTGGCGGCCGGGCTCGACACCACCACGAACATGCTGGCGCTGGGCACCTTCGCGCTCCTGCAGAACCCAAAGCAGCTGGCCGCGCTGCGCGCCGACCCCACCCTCGCCGACAAGGCCGTGGAGGAGCTGATGCGGTATCTGACCATCGTCAAGACCTCCTTCCGGGCGGCGCTGGAGGACGTCGAGGTGGGCGGCCAGACCATCAGGGCCGGTACGACGGTCATGCTGTCGTACAACACCGCCAACCGCGACCCCGAGCACTTCGCCGATCCCCACGTGCTCGATCTGAGCAGGCAGGACGGCGGGCACGTGGCCTTCGGTCACGGCATCCACCAGTGCCTGGGCCAGCAGCTGGCCCGCGTCGAGATGCGGGTCGCCTTTCCCGCGCTGTTCAGCCGCTTCCCCACGCTGCGCCTGGCCGTACCGGCCGATGAGGTCGCCCTGCGCCCAGAGATCGCGGACATCTACGGGGTCAAGAGCCTCCCGGTCACCTGGGACGTGTGATCATCGGTCGGAGCGGGTGAGGTCGCGTACGGCCGCAGGCCACCGCACGTGTAGGAGCGCACGTTCCAGACGATCTGGTTGGGGGCTACGGCGCCGTCGTCTGTACATGGCTCAGCGGGCGATCTAGGCGCAGGTCTTCTGCACGACGTCACACCGTTTGACCTCGGGGTAGCGCGTTGACGGCTTGTCCAGCAGCGGGTGGGGCTTGTGGTGCAGATGCAGGTCGAGGAAGGCTCGAACGGTGCCGCGGGTGATTTCAACCGCGCGCTCTGCGGACAGGCCGGGATTGCGGTAGATGCCGAGTTGCTCCACCAGCAGCGCGGTGTCGGTGAAGGAGGCATGCTCTGCCCCTGTCACCACGAGCCAGCGCTTCCATCCGGTCAGATGTGCCCAGTCACGTTCCCATGCGGTGTCCTTGCCTCCTGGGCTGTGCATGGCCTGCGCGCCCAGGAAGAGGAACGGCCGCGAAAGCCCGCTGTTCGGGATGGGGGAGAATGTGGTGCCGTCCATGTTGAGCCCAGCGCGTACGCGGGTGTCGTTCAGCATGGCAGCGATGGCGCTCGCGCCTCCTGCGGAGTGCCCGGCCATCGCGATCCGGGACGGGGCAATCAGCGAGGCGCCCTTCCAGAGGGGGTGCGCGCCGGTCAGTTCGTCGAGGACGAAGGAGACGTCGGCCGCTCGGGTCTGGCCTACCTTGTTCCAGAACTCCTGGCCCTTGAGGATGCTCAGGAGCTGCCAGTACCGCTCCACCCTGGGCTCCGCGACCATTTCCAGCCATGTGATCAGGGCGGCGGTCTCCTCGGCAGGAAGGTCGTCAGGCATGATCCGCTCCAGGATCAGGTGCGTCCTGGGCGACTCCGGCGCGATGCCACGTGACAGAGCGCCGCCCGCGTGCTCCAGGACCAAGGGCCGGAGGTTGAGGCCGTACTCGAGGCGGTTGTCCTCCTCGCCGCTGAGAACCATCCGTCGGACCGTCTGCCGGAAGCTGTCATCGCCCACCAGTTCGGCCAGCTCCACCCACGCGTTGACCTGCTCAGAGGTCGGGTCTTCCGGAAGGTCCGACGGGAGGTCACGCATCCATGCCGCGAGGAGCGTGGCGTCCTCATCGACGACATCGGCGAAGTCGGCCCGCCTACCCTTGCCGGCGTCAGTCGCCGAATTCCAGGTGGAGGGCCTGGGTGAAGTCGGAGACCGCCTCCTCGTGGCGGTCCAGCTCCTGAAGGATCTCCCCCCGCACCCGGAACGCCCAGATGTACTCGGGGTCCAGGTCGATCGCCCGGTTCAGATCGTTCAGGGCCGCCTCGTTGTCGCCCAGCTCGCTCAGCACCGCCCCCCGGCTGCCATAGGCGCGGTCGTTCTCCGGGTCCAGCTCCAAGGCGTGGTTGAGGTCCGTCAGCGCCTCCTCGTACCGGTCTGTCATGCGCAGCGCCTCGCCCCTCCGGCTCAGCGCGCGTACGTACTCCGGATTGACCTCCAGCGCCTTGGTGTAGTCGTCGATGGCCTCGGCGTAAAGGTGCATGCGCTGGTACAGGTCGCCGCGGGCCGCCCAGGAGTAGGGGAGTTCCTCGTTCAGGGCGATGATCTTCCCGTGCGTCTCCAGGGCCTCGTCGAGGCGGTCCAGGTCCACCAGGGCGTCGGCCTTCGCCTCCAGGATCCACAGGGAGTCGGGGGCGAGGGTGAGGGCGTGCTCGAAGTCCGCCATGGCGTCATCCAGACGCCCCATCGCGGCGTACGTCTGGCCGCGCGAGCCCAGGGCGTACGCGCTGTCCGGCTCCAGCCGGAGCGCCTCGTCGAAATCCTCCAGCGCGGCCTCGTAGCGTTCGATGACGCGGTGGCTCTCGCCGCGCAGCCGCCAGGCGCGGGCGTTGTCGGGCGCCAGCGCGATCGACTCCGTCAGATCCGCGATCGCGGCGTCATGTCTCGACAGGGCGATGTACGACTCGGCGCGGCTGCGCAGCACCGACGCACGGGACTGGGCGGCTGCCTCCGACAGGCCCGGCTGGTCCTTGATCCCCTCGCTCATGAGGGGTAAATCTATCTGACTAAATCTGGATTATGGCTGCCTTTTCGCGGGTGTACTCGAGGACCGAATCGTGGCCGTACCCGCTCTCCTTGACGCCGCCGAACGGCAGCCCGGGCGGCATCTGGCGGAACGTGTTCACCCACACCGTACCGCTCTGCAGATCGCGCACGAACCGGTGCGCCCGGCCCAGGTCGCGCGTCCAGACGCCCGCCGCCAGGCCGTAGCGGGAGTCGTTCGCGATCTCCAGCGCCTCCTCGTCGGAGGAGAACGGCATGGCCACGGCGACCGGGCCGAAGATCTCCTCCTGGCAGATCCGGAGCGAGTTGTCCGTGGTCGTGTAGAGGGTCGGGGCGACCCAGTAGCCGCCCGGGAGGCCGGGCACCACGTCGGCGCCCGTCCGGCCGCCGAAGACCAGGCTCGCCCCCTCCTTCTCCGCCAGCTCGAGGTACGACCGCACGTTGTCGTACTGCGCCTGCGACACTATCGGGCCCATGGTCGTCCGCAGGTCCAGGGGGTCGTCCAGGATCAGGCCCGCGCAGACGCGCTCGATGCGGGCCAGCATCTCGTCCCAGATCGACCGGTGGATGAGGATGCGGGAGCCTGCCACGCACACCTGTCCGGCGTTGCCGGTGTAGATCGAGTTCACCGTGACGCCCCGGGTGGCCGCGTCCAGGTCGGCGTCGGGAAAGACGATATTGGGGGACTTGCCGCCAAGCTCGAACGTCAGGGGCTTGAGCGCGTCCGCCGACGCCCGCGTGATCGCCTGGCCGGTGGCCGTCGAGCCGGTGAGGCTGATCTTTGCCACGTCGCGGTGCCGTACGAGCGCGTCCCCGACCTCCTCGCCCAGGCCGCTGACGATGTTGAGCACGCCGGGCGGGAACACCTCCACCAGCAGCTCGCCCAGCCGCAGCACCGACGCGCTCGCCTGCTCGGCCGGTTTGACGATCACCGTGTTCCCGGCCGCCAGCGCGTACGCGGCCTTGGCGGAGAAGGTCGAGATGGGGGAGTTCCACGGGATGATGCAGACCGCCACCCCGTACGGCTCCCGCCGCGTCAGCCCGAGCGTGTCGGGACCCAGGATGACCGTGTCGCCCTTGGCCGCGTCCAGGCACTGCCCGGCGGCCAGCTGCCACAGGTACGCCATCCCCGGCAGGTCCCTCTTGAGGGTGTCGCGCAGGATCCGGCCGTTGTCGCGCGTCTCCAGCCGGGCCAGCTCCTCGGCGTTGTCCGCGAACACCTCCGACACCTTGCGCAGGTAGCCCACTCTGGCCAGGGCGGGCAGCGCCGACCAGGCGGGAAACGCGCGGCGGGCCGCCGCCACGGCCGCCTCGGCGTCGCGCGGCCCGCCGGCCGGGATCCGCGCCCACACCTCCCCGGTGGCCGGGTTGATGGAGTCGAGGGTTCTGCCGTCGCTTGCGGGGACCAGCTCGCCGCCGATGAGATTGCGATAGTCAGGCACGTGCCCAAGCATACGCTTGCTTGAGCTTCTCGAACACCTAAGGTCACGTAAAGTACGCGAACACCTACGCATGGGTGTCAAGGTGATCGGGGAAGACGCTTCGCATGGCACCTCGACTGTTGGGCCGGTTGGCCTATGGCTCCCGATATGACCGCGTTCCGTGGAGCCAGCGCGTCTACGTCCGCCCAGGGGAGCTGCTGGTACGCGAGGCCCAGTGGCGATGGCTGACCAGGCGCGCCCCGGTCCTGAGGCTGGCCGACTACCAGCAGCTCAGGCCGCTGAAGGCGATCGAGGAGTTCCTGAGCTGCATGATGTGCGGGGACACCCGCCAGCAGCCGCTCTTCTCGCCCGGCGGCAACGGATGGCGCTACCACGTCGTCCGCTGCCCGGGCTGCGGCTTCCTCTACCGCAACCCGGGCGTCCGTCCCGAGCGCCTCGGCGACCTGTACGCCACCGGCTACAACACCTTCCTGACCGGCAAGTACGCCGCCAACCGGCAGCGCCGCTACGAACTGACCATGCAGGCGTTCTCGCCGGTGTTCGACGAGGGCAAGGAGCGGCGGCTGCTCGACTTCGGCTCCGGGATCGGGCTCTTCCTGGAGCTGGCCGAGCAGCGAGGGTTCGACGCCTGCGGGGTGGAGCTGTCGCCCGAGTCCGTCGCCCAGGCCAACGAACGGCTGAGCAGCGTGCGCACGTACCTCGGCGCGCCCGAGGACGTGCCGGAGATCGCCGCCGGAGGGTTCGACGTGATCACGCTCTGGTCGGTGCTGGCGCACCTGCCCAGGCCGCTGGATGACTTCGCGGTGTTCAGACGCCTGCTGGCGCCCGGCGGGGTGCTGCTCATGCTGACCGTGAACGCGCGGTCGACGCAGCTCAAGGCATACGGGCCGGCGTGGAACGGGTTCACCAAGAACCACCTGATGTTCTACTCGTCCCAGACCGTTCGCACGCTGCTCGCCCGTACCGGCTTCGCGGGCGTCGCCTTCGCCCCCCATTACGGCGACACGGTCGAGGCGGGCACGAGCCGCCTGCCCGGCGACCTGGTGCGCAGGCTGCGCCGCAACGTGGAGCTCAGCGACGGCGGGAACATGATGCGGGTCCTGGCCTTCGCCGACGAGGAGGCCATCGGACGCTGGGGCGGCGGCCCGCTGACGGTCCACCGCCTGAGGGCCTAGAGCTCGGGAACGCCCAGGTCCGGGGCGGGGCCGCCGCCGACCTGCCCGCCGAGCGCCGGGTCGAGCTGCTCGATCAGCCGCTGCACCAGCGCTGCCCGCCGCACCCGCTCACGCCCCAGCTCCCGCGGCACCGCCCCGAGGTGCGAGCCGGAGGGGTAGATGTTGGGCGCGTTGCGCAGCCCCATCTTCAGGTAGACCGGCGCGGCGGCCCGTACGATCTCCACCGCCTCGTAGAACCGTACGAACCCGCCCTGGTCGTCCGGCACCTCCAGGTAGAGGTCGATCGGCAGCCTGGTCGCGGCCCGGATCTCGGCCAGGTGCGGCACGGTCAGGTCGGTGCCCACGTTCACGGTGGTGGCGCCGAGCCGCTCGAAGACCGCCGCGGTCGGGCCGTTGGTGAGCGGCATCAGCACGGACGTCTTCAGCACCAGATTGGCGGGGAGCGTGCCGTCCTCCTTCAGCGCGCGCAGCACCTCGAGCGTGCCGACGTCGCCGACGAGGAGGCTGCGGATGCCCAGCGAGCAGGCCCGCAGCGCGTCCGCCACGCACGCCGCCACCATCGCGTTCCCCCGCGCGGCCGCGCCGACGGCCTGGGTCAGCTTGGCCTGGCCGCCGGTGTCCCAGGCGGCCCGCGGCCCGAGGAACAGGTTGATCTCGATGCCCCGCTCGGCCCCGATCCGCGCCATGTCGGAGATCTCGGCGTCCGTCAGCATCATCACGCCGCTGCCCTGCGACGTCCTGGCGATCGGCACGCCGAGCCGGTCGGCCTCGGCGACCACCGACTCGAGCACGGCCGGCCCCTCGACGCTGGGGATCTCGAACCGGTACGGCGCCCCGTCCGCGAAGCGCGACTCCACGGCGGCGGCGGCGTTCCCGGCCACCGGATGCCCGAGCCGGGCCATCAGGGCGTGCAGGTCAGCAAGGTTCGTCATCGGGCAGGCTCCTCGTCATAGCTCACTTCTGCGCGCCCGAGCGTAGTGCGCCGCCCCTTCGCGGCCGGGAACCGCCCCGCCAAGGTGACAGGGCGCTCAGAAGCCGGTCGAGAGAGCGACGTGCCGCCACTGGTCCAGCTCGCGCCGGACGAGGTCGAGCTTGGCCTCCACACGTGCGACCGCGTCCGCACCGAGTTGCAGGCGCAGCGGAGGGTCGCCGGCCTCCGCGACGTCCACGATCGCGGTGGCGGCCTTCGCCGGGTCGCCCGGCTGGCGGCCGTCGTTGGCGGCCAGGGCCGCGCGGGTCGGGCCCGCGCCGGCGTCATAATCCGAGATGGAGGCGGGCTGGACTTCCAGGCTGGCGCTGTTGAGGAAGTCCGTACGGAAGCCGCCCGGCTCGACGATGACGACCCGCACACCGAGTGGCGCCAGTTCGCCGTGCAGCGCTTCGGAGATGCCCTCGAGGGCGAACTTCGTCGCGCCGTACAGGCCCGTGCCCGGGGCCGTCGCGAACCCGGCCACCGAACCGATGTTCAGCACGCACCCGGACCGCTGGGCCCGCAGCGTGGGCAGCGTCGCGCGCAAGGTGTTCAGCACGCCGAAGACGTTGACGTCGAACAGGTCGCGTACCGCCTTGTCGGACACCTCCTCGACCGCGCCCACCAGCCCGTACCCGGCATTGTTCACCACGACGTCGATCCGGCCGAACTCGGCCAGTCCCGCATCGACGGCGGCCTGCAACTGCTCCTGAGAAGTGACATCCGCGGTCACGGCCAGCAGCCCGGCGGGCTTGTCCGGATATGTCGCGAGCACCGCCTCCGCGTTCCGAGCCGTGGCAATGACACTGTGCCCCCGTGACAGTGCTTCGCGCACGATCTCCGCTCCGAGACCCCGCGACGCTCCCGTGACGAACCACACACTCATGATCTTTCCCCGTCCGTTCAATCGGTGACGTCTGGACGCTACAAGCTAGAGTCGGCTCTAGATCAAGCAGGGTCGGCGGCCGCCCACGCGGGAGCACGGACAGGCGGATCAGCAGGTCTAGGATCGAGCCATGCAGCTGGCCCCTGGAGTGCATGTCGCCATCACCGACCGACACGGAGGCGTCAGCGTCCCGCCGTACGGGTCGCGCAACCTCGGCGGGCTGGTCGGCGACGACCCGGAGGCCGTGCGGGCCAACCGGGCGGGCGTGGCGGCCGAGCTGGGCGTGCGGGGCATCGTGTTCATGCGCCAGGTCCACGGCGCGGACGTCGCCTACGTGAGCGAGCCGTTCGGGGACGACCCGCCGGCGCTCGACGGGGTGTTCACCACCGAGCCTGGCCTGGCGCTGGCCTCGCTCGGGGCCGACTGCCCGGCGGTGCTGGTGGCCGATCCGGTGGCGCGCATGGTGGGCGCGGCGCACTCCGGCCGCCCGGGCACCGAGGCGGGCATCGCGAGCGCGCTGGTGGCGGCCATGGCGGCCAAGGGCGCCGAGCCGGGGCGGATGGTCGCGCTGATCGGGCCCGGCGCGTGCGGCCGCTGCTACGAGGTTCCCGCGGAGCTGCGCGAGCGGGTGGCCGCCCGCGTTCCTGAGACGTGGTCCACGACGTCGTGGGACACGCCCGCGCTCGACCTGCGGGCCGGGATCGAGGCTCAGTTGCGCGCGGCGGGCCTGCCGGACGTACGCCATGACGCCCGCTGCACGATCGAGTCGGAGGAGCTGTACTCGCACCGCAGAGAGCAGCCGGGCGGCCGCTTCGCCGGGCTCATCTGGCTCGCTTAGCGCCCACGGGTGCCGACGCGTCCCAGCCGCGAACGACGAGCCCGGCCGACGTCACCTTCGGGCTTCACGCTGTCGCGTCAGCGGGCCAGGATGTCGTCGAGGTCGTAGCTGACGGGCCGTTCGAGCTGCTCGTACGTGCACGACTCAGGGGTGCGGTCGGGCCGCCACCGCCGCCACTGGGCGGTGTGCCGGAACCGGTCGCCTTCCATCTGGTCGTAGGCCACCTCGATCACCAGCTCCGGCCTGAGCGGGATGAACGACAGGTCCTTCTTGGCGTTCCACCGCGACACCGCGCCGGGCACCCGCTGCCCGCCCCGCGAGGGACCGGCGGCGGGCTGGCCGATGTTGGCCGTCGCCTGCTCGGCCCAGTGGCCCCACGGGTGCTCGCTCAGCTCCGCGATGTACGGGCTGATCTCCTCCACCAGCTCGGCCCTGCGCGCCATCGGGAACGAGGCGGCCACTCCCACATGGTGCAGCCTGCCGTCGGCGCCGTAGAGGCCGAGCAGCAGCGATCCCACGATCGGGCCCGACTTGTGCTCGCGGTAGCCGCAGATCACCACGTCGGCCGTGCGCTCGTGCTTGACCTTGAACATGGTGCGCTTGTCGGGGACGTACGGCTGGTCGCCCGGCTTGACGATGATGCCGTCGAGCCCCGCCCCCTCGAACGTCTGGAACCACTCGGCGGCCTGCTCGTCGCTGGTCGTGACCGGGGTCAGCCGGATGGACTCGCCCTTTTCCGGAAATATCCCCTCAAGGCGCGCCCGCCGCTCCGAGAACGGCTCCTCCATCAGCGACTCATCGCCCAGCGCGAGCAGGTCGAACGCGACGAACTGGGCCGGCGTCTGCTCCGACAGGAGCTTCACCCGCGAGGCCGCCGGATGGATGCGCTGCTGCAGCGCGTCGAAGTCGAGCTGCGACCCCCTGGGCAGCACGATCTCCCCGTCCACCACGCACTTGTCCGGCAACTCGGCCCTGACCGCCTCGACCAGCTCGGGAAAGTAGCGCGTGAACGGCCGCTCCTTACGGCTGCCCAGGTAGACCTCGTCGCCGTCGCGGAAGACGATGCAGCGAAAGCCGTCCCACTTCGGCTCGTAGAACAGCGTGCCGTCCTGCTTGGGCATGGCCTTGACCGGCTTGGCCAGCATGGGCGGCACGGGCGGGCGCACCGGCAGGTTGGGCACCGGCTCCGGCTCTTGCTCCTCGACGGGCCCTTCGACCGGCCCTTCGACCGGCGCCGGCTCCTCGACGGAGGCAGTCTGGTCAGTCGGCTCGCTCATCGCTCTGCTCCCTCGTGTATTTGCAGAAGAGGACCCCCTCCTCTTCCAGCACCTGGCTGAGGCCCAGTGTGACCTGCGCGGGCTCCCCGTTGACGATGCGCGCCGCGCCGCCGCCGACCAGCAGCGGGCTGATCGACAGGCAGAGCTCGTCGACCAGGTCGTCCGCCGAGAGCTGGGCGTTGATCCTGGGCCCGCCCTCGCACAGGATCCTGGTCAGGCCGCGCTCGTGCAGCGCGGCCACGGCCCGCCGCATGTCGACCCCCTCCTCTCCGGCCACGACGACGTCGGAGCCCTGGGCCGCCGCCTTGCGCCGCTCGCGCGGGGCGGCCTCGCAGGTGATCACAATCGTCCTGCTGGGGGCGTCGGTGAACAGCTCGCCGTCGAGGTCGAAGTCCAGGCTGCGGCTGATGACCGCGATGGGCGGCACCTCGGGCCTGCCCGCGCGGATGCCGGTCCACGCATCGCGCGGCTCGACCGGGCCGTAGCCCTCCTTGCGCACGGTCGCGGCCCCGGCGACGATGACGTCGGCCAGGCCGCGCAGGATCTGGAAGATCCGCTTGTCGCCCCCGCTGGACAGGCCGCCCGATCGGCCCTTCAGCCACGCCGCGCCGTCGGCGCTGGCCACCATGTTGAGCCGCAGCCACGGCCGGTCGTCGGGGTAGGCGTACGCCTGAACGATGTCCGGATTGTCCTGTATGTCGGGATAGATGCGCCGCACTCCTCTACCTTGGCACACCCTACCGACAACCCACGCCCGCGACCCGTTCCGGCCGGTCGGCCGGGGAAGTCGGGCCTCGAAGCGACGGCGGCCGGCCTGGGATCTGACCGAAGTACCGGCGGGTCCAGCCGCACATCCTCCGCGTCAGCGCCTTCGCTCACCGAGCACCGCGCAGCACGCCGAACGGATTGTCGATCGCGTACCTCCAGCGCCCGTCCGTGCCGCGCCGGGCGTCGTCGGTGGCGGTGCCCTCGATGTGGACGTGCTCGCCGTGCCTGTCCGTCCCGTCGATCGTCCAGTCCACGATCAGCAGCGCGAGGTCGCCGGTCGTGTAGACGTGCCGCGGGCGGACGTCGATCGGCACCCCGAGGCCGGCGAACGCGGCATTGGCCGCCTGCGCCTCCGCGCCGGTCAGGGGCATGCCCGGTTCGGGCACGAACGCCGCCTCGCTCTCGTACACCTCGGCCAGCGCCGCCAGGTCGCCGCTGTTGAACCGCTCGGCGAACACCGCCGGCACGTCCTCCGCCCGCTCCGCAAGCTCCCGCATCGTCCGTCCACGTCCTTCCGCAAGGTAGAAACACCTGAGATGCGGAACGCTAGGAGGCGCCATCGTGGCTCACCAAATGGTTGGTCATGCGGCCCGGCCGGGGCTGCCCGACGACCCGTCGGCCGCCGTCACCGAACCCGATCCGGCGTGCCCGGTGGAGATCACCCTCGCCGTGCTGCGCGGCCGCTGGACGACCTTGGTGGTACGCGAGCTCCTGCGGGGCGGGCGTACGTTCAGCGAACTCCGGGACGCCCTGCCCGCACTGTCGGACAAGGTCCTGTCCGACCGGCTGGCGCAGCTGACGGAGGCCGGCGTCGTCATCCGGCACCGCCGGACCGGCTGGCCGCCCCGCACCCACTACCGGCTGACCCCGCAGGGGCGCGGCCTCGGGCCCGTGCTGCAGGCCATGTGGGACTGGGGAGCCGAGCACCGCCCACCCTCCCCGGAGTGACCGCCAAGGGGGATGGTTTCAGGACATATAGCGCTTTTGTGTATTCCGAGGACGTACGGGCGTTCCTGTGCTTACCGTGACGGCAGGGATGGGGAGGGAGGCCCAGTGGGTCTGGTCACCGCTGCCGCGTGGACGATCGCCGCACTCGCCGGGGTGTACCTGCTCTACTACTGGCTGTCCGGGGGCGGCCTGCGCCGGGCCAAGGTCACCCGGTTCCCGGCCGCGCTGGTCTTCGCCCACCCGGCGCTGTCCGTGTCGGCGCTGGTGTGCTGGATCGCCGGACTGGTCACGGGGAGCCGGGTGCTGGCGTGGACGGCGTTCGGGGCGTTGGCGGCGGCGGCGCTGCTGGGGTTCGCGATGTTCACGCGGTGGCTCGGGGCCGGGCGGCACAAGGTGCGCGGCCGGGGGTTCCCGGTGCTGGCGGTGACGTTGCACGGGCTGGCGGGGGTGGCGACGTTCGCGCTGGTGCTCCTCACCGCCAGCGCGCCGCGCTTCTTCTGAGCCCGGGCGCCACCGCCTATCGGGCGTTGCCCTGCGTGCGGCGGGGCTGGCGGAGGACCTGGAGGGAACGGGAGGTGACGGCCACCACGTCGCCCGCCTGCCAGCCCTCGTCCCCGAACGCCTCCTCCATCGTGTCGTGGCTGGTGTCGAGCACGGGCACCCACCCGGTGCCGCACTCCTCGCCCGGCAGCGTGAACGGCATGTTCTCGTGGTGCGCGTTGATGAGCAGCAGGAACGAGTCGTCCACGATCCGCTCGCCCCTCGGCCCCGGCTCGGTGATGGCCTCGCCGTTCAGGTAGACCATGAGCGACTTGGCGTACCCGGTGTGCCAGTCGCCCGCCGTCATCTCCTTGCCGCCCGGGGTGAGCCAGACCAGGTCGCGCTTGCCGTCCGCGGGATGGCGGCCGTGGAAGAAGCGGCGGCGCTGGAAGACCGGGTGCTCGCGGCGCAGCTTCGACAGTGCCCTGACGAACTCGAGCAGCTCCTGCTCCGTGTGCACCATCGACCAGTCGACCCAGGCCAGCTCGTTGTCCTGGCAGTAGGCGTTGTTGTTGCCGCGCTGGGTGCGCCCGAGCTCGTCGCCGTGGGAGAGCATGGGCACGCCCTGTGACAGGAACAGCGTGGCCAGGAAGTTGCGCCGCTGGCGGCGGCGGAGCCGGACGATCTCGGGGTCCTCGACGGGGCCCTCAGCGCCGCAGTTCCAGGAGCGGTTGTCGTTGGTGCCGTCGCGGTTGTCCTCGGCGTTGGCCTCGTTGTGCTTGTGGTCGTACGAGACCAGGTCGGCGAGGGTGAACCCGTCGTGACAGGTCACGAAGTTGATCGAGGCGACCGGGCGGCGGCCGGAGGACTCGTAGAGGTCGGCGGAGCCGGTCAGGCGGGAGGCGAACTCGGGGAGGGCGGAATGCGTACCCCTCCAGAAATCTCGCACGATGTCGCGGTATTTCCCGTTCCATTCCGTCCACAAGGGCGGGAAATTTCCGACCTGGTAGCCGCCGGGACCCACGTCCCACGGCTCGGCGATCAGCTTGACCTGCGAGATCACCGGGTCCTGCTGGATCAGGTCGAAGAACGCGCTCAGCCGGTCGACGTCGTGCAGCTCCCTGGCCAGCGCCGACGCCAGGTCGAACCGGAACCCGTCGACGTGCATCTCGAGCACCCAGTAACGGAGCGAGTCCATGATCAGCTGCAGCGCGTGCGGCGAGCGCACGTTGAGGGAGTTGCCGCAGCCGGTGTAGTCGAGGTAGTAGCGCCGGTCACCGTCGTGCAGCCGGTAGTAGGCGGCGTTGTCGATCCCCCTGAACCCCAGCGTGGGCCCCATGTGGTCGCCCTCGGCCGTGTGGTTGTAGACCACGTCGAGGATGACCTCGATGCCCGCCTCGTGCAGCGCCCGCACCATCGCCTTGAACTCCAGCACCTGCTGCCCCCGCGTCCCCGCGCTGGAGTAGCCGCCGTGGGGCGCCAGGTAGGCCATGGTGTTGTAGCCCCAGTAGTTGGTCAGCCCGCGGGCCACCAGGAAGTGCTCGGGGATGTAGTGGTGCACCGGCATCAGCTCGACCGCCGTCACCCCGATCGACAGCAGGTGCTCGATGACCGCGGGGTGCCCCATGCCCGCGTACGTGCCGCGCAGGTCGGCCGGCACGTCGGGGTGGCGCATGGTGAGGCCCCGCACGTGGGCCTCGTAGATCACGGTCTGGTGGTACGGGATGCGCGGCGGCCGGTCGTTGCCCCACTCGAAGAACGGGTTGATGACCACGTTCTTCGGCATGTAGGGGGCGCTGTCCTCGGTGTTGCGCCTGGAGGGGTCGGTGAAGTAGTAGGGGAACAGCGCCTGGTTCCAGGTCAGCTCGCCGTCGATGGCCTTGGCATAGGGGTCGAGCAGCAGCTTGGCGGGATTGCTCCGATGACCCTGGGACGGCTCGTACGGCCCGTGGACGCGGAAGCCGTACCGCTGCCCCGGCTGGATGCCCGGCAGATAGCCATGCCAGACGAACCCGTCGACCTCGGGCAGATCGACCCGCTCCTCGGTGCCGTCATCGTGAAAAAGGCACAGCTCGACCCGCTCGGCGACCTCCGAGAACACCGAAAAGCTGGTGCCCACGCCATCCCAGGTAGCGCCGAGGGGGTAGGGCTCGCCCGGCCAGACCTCACGCATGTGACCGTATTGTCGCATGCGAACGCGCTCTTGGTCTCTCAATAACCCGATCGCCCTTCATGTAGGGGGGGCACCCCAACGTGCCGCGACGGGCGCCCCCGGGCGTGTCGGCAAGTGTCGGACAGTCAGAGCAGCTCAGCCTCGAGCGTGATCGTGGTGCCCGCCAGGGCCTTGCTGACCGGGCAGTTGGCCTTGGCCGTCTCGGCGGCCTCCTGGAACTGCTCGGCCGAGATGCCCGGCACCTGACCCTTCACCGTGAGCACGATGCCCGTGATGCCCTCACCCGGCTGGAACGTCACGTCGGCGCTCGTCTCCAGCGACTCCGGCGGGGTGCCGGCGCCGGCCAGCGCGTGCGAGAGCGCCATCGAGAAGCAGGACGAGTGGGCCGCGGCGATGAGCTCCTCAGGGGAGGTCTTGCCATTGGCCTCCTGGGACCTGGACGCCCAGGAGACCTCGAACATGCCCACGCCGGACGTGTTCAGCGAGACCGTGCCCGAGCCGTTCATCAGGGCGCCCTTCCACTCGGTGGTGGCGGTGCGGGTGGTGGCCATGACGTTTGCTCCCTCCGTGGTGGTCCTCCGACCTTATCGCGAGCGGGCAAAGTGCGGTCCGCCGGTCATCCGGCTCTACATTTCCGGCGAATAATGACATGCTCGGGTCGCGGCGCACCCGCCGCCTTGGTCCGGATTACACGGGAGTGTGGTGCCAGTGGAGGCACCGTACGACGACCGCCTGTTGCACCGGCGGGTGGTCGGCGGCGACGAGGCCGCGCTGGGCGAGGTCTACGATCGGCTCTCCCCGCTGATCTTCGGGCTCGCCCTGCGGGTCACCAGGGACCGGGTGATCGCCGAGGACATCACTCAGGAGGTCTTTCTGGTCTTCTGGGAGCGGCCGCTCGCCTACGACCCCGAGCGTGGCACCTTACGCGCGTGGCTGGCGACGATCGCGCACCGCCGGGCGGTCGACCATGTACGCGCCGAGGAGCGCCGCCGGGTGTCGGCGCTGGGGCCGAGGCTGTTCGAGCGCGAACCCGCCAGGCTGGAGGACGCCGTGCTCGCCGCCGACGAGGCCGAGCGGGTGCGGCAGGCGGTGACGTCGCTGCCCGACGGCCTCCGGGAGGCGGTGGAGCTGGCCTATTTCGGCGGCAGGACCTACCGGCAGGTGGGAGAGGAACTGGGCGTGCCCGAGGGCACGGCCAAATCGCGCATCCGGCTGGCGCTGAGACGCCTGGCGGACGCGCTTGCGGAGGAAGAGGTGTAATGGACCCCGTCGAGCGCCTCTACCTGGACGCGATGATGGAGGACCCCGGGGTGCCGGCCCGCTCGCTGCGGCCCCAGCTCCTGGCCGGGGCCAGGGCCCGGCGCAGGCCCGCGGCTCCCACCGCGCCCTGGGCGGAGCCGTACGCCGGCCGGGTGGCCGCGATGGACGCGCTGCTCGCCTCGGCCGAGGACGACGACTGGTCCCGCGTGATCGTCGAGGGCTGGACCCTCCAGGAGCTCGTCGCCCACCTGGCCGCCAAGGACGGCCTGCTGGCCGCCTCCGTGGGGGCTCCCGTGCTGGGCCCGCCCATGGGGGCGACGGACTCGCTGGGACGTACGAGCGACGTGCAGGCGTACGAGCGCACCCGCAGCCCCGAGCAGACGAGAAGGGACTGGCGGGCCCAGGCCGACGCCCTCTGCCGCCACCTGGCGGACCTGCCGCCCACGACCCCCGCGACGCTGGACGGCATGGAGGTGCCGGTACGCGACCAGATCCTGGCGCGGTGCCTGGAGACCTGGATCCACACCGACGACGCCGCCCGGACCGCCCGGATCCGGCTGCCCGACCCCATCGCGGAGCACATCCATCCGACCGCCGACCTGTGCGCCCGCCTGCTGCCCTGGACGATGCTCCTGTCGGGTCTGAACGGCTCCGGCCGTACCCTCCGTCTCACCCTGACCGGCGACGGCGGGGGCGAGTGGCGGGTCCCGCTGGGCGTGGCGGACGCGGGGCCCGGCACGCCGGACGCGCACATCACGGCGGACGTGGTGGACTTCTGCTTCCTGCTGGGCGGCAGGGGAGACCCGGCCGGGTTCCCCGCCGAGCTGGCCGGCGACCTCTCGCTCGCCAGGGACGTCCTCACCACGGCGCCCGCGCTTTCCGGCCCCTGACTGCGATGATTTCCGGGACGCCCGCCGGTCTGTCCTTCGAGAATGGGAACCGGATCGACACAGGGAGTCACGATGAGCGGTGGGCTGTCCCAGGCCGGCCTCAGGCGCATGCGGAAGGTGCTCGACGGCGCTGTCACGCGCGGTGAAGCGCCGGGGCTGGTGGCGCTCGTGCATCGGCACGGGGAGACGTACGTGACCGAGCACGGCACGACGGAGGTCGGCGGCAACGCGCCCATGCGGCGGGACACCCTTTTCCGCCTCGCGTCGATGGGCAAGCCGATCACCGCCGTGGCCGCGATGATCCTCGTCGAGGAGTGCCGGCTGCGGCTGGACGACCCGGTGGACGACCTGATCCCCGAGCTGGCCGGGCGGCGCGTGCTGCGGCGGATCGACGGGCCGGTCGACGACACCGTGCCGGCCGAGCGCTCGATCACCCTGCGCGACCTGCTGACCTCCCGCCTCGGCCTGGGGGCGATCATCGCGCCTCCCGGCAGCTACCCCATCCAGCGGGCGATCGAGGAGGCCGGGCTCGGGGTCGGGGTGGACGGGCCGACGGTCGAGCCCGATGAGTGGATCAAGCGGCTCGCCACGTTGCCGCTGGTCCACCAGCCGGGAGCCGTGTGGATGTACCACACCTCGATGGACGTGCTCGGCGTGCTGATCGCGCGTGCCGCGGGGCAGCCGCTCGACGAGTTCCTGCGCGAGCGGGTCTTCGAGCCGCTCGGCATGCGGGACACCGGCTTCCACCTGCCGGCCGCGAAGCTCGGCCGGCTCGCGGGGTCGTACGTCGCCGACCCCGCGACGGGGAAGCTGGTGCGCAGGAACGGCCCTCGGGAGGGGGCCTGGGACCGTCCACCGGCCTTCCCGTCCGGCGGCGGCGCGCCCGGCCTCCTCTCGACCGCCGACGACTACCTGGCCTTCTGCCGCATGCTGCTCGCCAAGGGCCGCTACGACGGTGGCCGGCTCCTGTCGCGGGCGTCGGTCGAGCTCATGACCACCGACCACCTCAGGCCGGAGCACAAGGCGGGCAGCGAGATCTTCTTCGCCTCGGGTGGCGGCTGGGGCTTCGGGGTCGGGATCGAGAACCGCCGGGAGGACCTCGCCGGCAAGCCGGGACGGTTCGGCTGGAGCGGCGGCCTGGGCACCACGATGGCCGTCGATCCCACCGAGGACGTGGTGGGCATCCTGCTCACCCAGCGGGCCCTGGGCGCGCCGCGGCCGCCGACTGCGTTCCTGGACTTCTGGACGACGGCGTACGCGGCGCTCGACGATTGAGGGCCGAAGGGCGCCCGGAGGACTTGACGCGTTGTTTGGCTTCGGGGAGGTAGCCGAGAATAGGCGCGTGGGTACGCCTTGTTCTGTCCGAGCCTCCGCCGGGACGGCGGGCGCCGGATTTCTGGCCGATCCACCGATGGACAGAAACGAATGCGCGTGAACCCTGAAAGTCGGCACCTGCCTGTACGACCGCACGGACCAGGGCGTGGGCGGCACGAGCGAAGTCTGCTCCCCCGGCCGGGCGGGCGTCGGTTACGTCTCGCACGCGAAAGCCGGTTGACGCCGTGACCGGGCGGGACATCGTTTGAGCCATTTCGACGGCGGCGGCGGGTGAATGCCGTGACCAGTCTGTTCGGTCACGGCATTCGCCGCTGGACCGGCACCACGAATGTCGTATGGAGGAAAGGGGGTCCCCGTGGAGGACGAGGCGACGGGGCTGGCGGGGTTGCTGTACGAGTTCGGGCTGCTCAAGCGCTACAAGAGGACCGGGTGGCTGGTCGCGGGCGTGCGCGACCCGGAGAGCATCGCCGACCACTCCTTCCGCGCGGCCGTCATCGCCGGCATGATCGCCAAGCTGGAGGGCGGCAACCCGGAGCGGGCCGCGTTCATGAGCCTCTTCCACGACACGCAGGAGACCCGCATCACCGACATCCCGTACATCGGCAAGCGCTACCTCAAAGCGGCCCGCAACGAGGACGTCACCGCCGACCAGGTGCGGGGTGTCTCCGCCGAAGTGGCGGACATGGTGGCCGACGCGGTGGGGGAGTACGAGGAGAAGGCCAGCCTCGAAGCCGTCTGCGCCCGTGACGCCGACAAACTGGAATGCCTGCTCCAGGCGGTCGAATACCGGGAGCAGGGACACCAGAACGTCCAGGGGTGGATCGACAGCTCGCTGGCCGCGATCACGACCCCGACCGGCAAGCGCCTCGCCGAGGAGGCCCTGCGCACGGGCACCCTGGAATGGGTGACTCGCGTGCTCAACGGCGACTGAGCCCACCCGCCGCCCTGACCTCTCGAGAGCCGGGCAGGGCGGCCGCAGGCGATGCGGTCAGTCGGTGGCCGGCTGGGTGACGAGGTCCCTGGCGTACTCGTCGTCGCTCTCCGCCAGCACCCGCTCGACCCCGCGCGAGGCGCGCTCGTCGCCTCGGGTCAGGAGCCCGCGCGTGGCCTCGGCCACCGTGCGGAGATCCTGGTCGGCGAGGCGGGCGGCCAGCGCCTCCCGGATCCCGGGCGTGTCGGCCGAGAGCCCGGCGAGACCGGCGGTGGCCCAGTCACGGACCTCGGCGTCCTCGTCCTCCGTCATCTCGATCAGCAGCGCCAGCCCCTCCTCGTGGTCCGGCGGCAGCACGTCGGCCAGCGCGATCGCGTCCGTCATCGTGCGCTTGTGCCCGGGGCGCCCGATGATGTCCAGCACGTACGGCAGCGCCCTCGGGTCGCCCTGGTGGCCGAGCGCCGCCAGCACGGACCGGAGCACCTGCGGGTTGCCCTCCGTGGTGACCATCTTCTGCAGCAGCGGCAGAGTCGTCTCGAGGTACGGCTTGTCCCCCTCCGCGAACCCGAACTGGGCGATCGCGTCCACCCCGAACTCCCGCTCCCTGGCGTCCTCGCTCGCGCACAGCCGGGTCAGCGCCTCGTACGTCTCCTCGTCGGCCCGCTTGCCCAGCGTGTCGGCCACGACCCACCAGGTCTCGGCGTCCTCGTCGACGTCGCGGTGCGCCACGGCCCGCGCCACCAGCTCGTCCACCGGCGTGTACGTGCCCTGGGCCTCCTCGAGCAGCGTCGCGACGGCGGCGTGGCCGCGCTGGGCCTGCACCTCCTCGGTCTCGGATCCGTCGGCCGAGCGCCCGGCCACCGTGACCAGCTCGGTGCCGTCCTTGGCGTACTGGCGGGCCACGACGTACTCCCAGCCCTCCTGCTGGATCTGGTCGAGCAGCGCGCTCTCCAGGTGCACGCCCACCCAGGAGGTGGCGATCTCGAGCGGCGTGTCGCCGTCGCCGTCGTACTTGCCCGCGTCGGCACCGGCCTCCAGCAGCACCTGGACCACGCCCAGCGCGCCGCGCCTGGCGGCCAGCGAGAGCGGGATGTCACCGTCGTCGTTGGCCGCGTCGACCTCGGCGCCCGCCTCGATCAGCGCCTTGGTGGTGGCCGCGTGGCCGTTGGCGGCGGCCCAGAGCAGCGCCGTCCAGCCGCCGGACTCCCGGCCGTTCACGTCGGCGCCGGCCGTCAGCAGCACGTCGGCCACCTCGACGCGGTCCCACGCGGCGGCCGCGCACAGCGGCAGTCCCTCTTCGCTCGCACTGTTGGGATCGGCGCCGCCGGCCAGCAGCTTGCCCACGGTCTCCGAGTCGCCGTTCAACGCCGCGCGGTAGAGCTGTTCCTCATGCATGACAGGGACCCTAGCCTGGTCCGGCCGCGCCCCGGACCAAGCCAGGACCCCGTGTCATCGCTTGGTACGCGCCAAAGCCCTGTCCAGGTTCAAACACCCACAAGGGATGACATGTTTTCCTCCCGTGGGAGGAGCGTCAATATCCGGCAAACGCGATATGTTGCGAGTATGACTGATCCCGGGGAGCTCCGCGCGTCGGACGCCGAGCGCGAGGCCGTCGTCGAGCAGCTCCGTGTCGCCTCGGTCGAGGGCAGGCTCACGCTCGCCGAGCTGACCGACCGCACGGAGGCCGCCTATTCCGCGACCACGCACGCGGAGCTGGCCCTCCTCACCCAGGACCTGCCGTCAGGAGCCATGCCCGCGCCCGCCCCCGCCCCCGTGCGGCACGAGGGCAGGAAGCGGCGGTGGTTCGTGGGCATCATGGGCGACACCAAGCGCCGCGGCACCTGGCGGATCGACCAGGAGCTGGGCGCGGTCGCCGTGATGGGCGACGTGCTGCTCGACCTGCGCGAGGCGGAGGTGCGCACGGACATGGTGGACATCACCGCCGTCTCCGTGATGGGGGACGTGAAGATCATCGTGCCCGACGGCGTGAACGTGGACCTCGACGGCGTGGCCGTCATGGGCGACAAGAAGGTGGACGTCCTGGAGGCGGCCCCCGGCATGAACGTCCCCGTGGTGCGCGTGCGCGCGTACGCGGTGATGGGCGACGTCAAGGTGGTCGGCGACTCGCGGGCGCAGCCGCTGCAGCGCGGGTTCGCCGCCTGGCGCGAGCACTGGCGGCGCCTGCACGGCGAGGACTGGCGCGCCCTCGGCAGGCAGATGCGCCAGGACGGCCGCGAGCTCGGCAGGCAGCTCCGCGAGGAGCGTCGCAACCTCAGAAGGGGTTACTGAGCGGCCTCAGCCGACCAGCGAGGCAGGCTGCCGCTGCCGCGTCCACTCCTGGGCCTGCGCGTAACGTTCCAGGAGCACGTCCACCAGTTCAGGCGCCGGTCCCAGCACGTCCGACACCACCGCGGCGCCCGCTTCCAGCGTGCTCCGCCGTACCTTGTCCGCGAAATAGCCGGGCGCCAGCAGGTAGGGCGCGACGGCCACCCTAGGGGCGCCCGCCCGCCTGAGCGCGGCGACCGCCTCGGCGGGGGAGGGGCCGGCGGCCGAGGCGTAGGCGGCCGACACCGTCCACCAGCCCGAACGCCGCCAGGCGCGCGCCAGGTCCGTGATCACCGCGTTGGCCCGGGCGTCGCTCGAACCCGCCGACACCAGCACCACCGCCGTGTCCGGATCGCCGGCCGGCACGCCCGCCTCGGCCAGGCGCCGCTCCAGCGCCGTCAGCAGCAGCGGGTGGGGCCCCAGGGTGGCGCCGTAGTGCACCCGCAGGCGCGGCTCGCGTGCCAGGACCTCGTTCAGCGCCGCCGGCAGGTCCACCCGGCTGTGGTAGGCCTCGGTGAGCAGCAGGGGCAGCACGACCGCCTCTTCCAGACCGCTCAGGGCCTGCGCGAGCGTGGGCGCGCAGTGATCGAGGTACGCCACGCGCACGTCAAGAGGCACCTGGTCGAGCAGCGCGGCCACGGTGGCGGCGGCGCGCGGATCTCGCGACCCGTGCGCCACCGCCACCAGTGGCACGCGGCCGGGGGCCCTCCCGCCTGCCAACGGGACAGGTCCCCTGCTGGGGATCACAGGTGAATGCCGCATTCGACCTTCCCCAGGCCCGCCCAGCGTCCGCTGCGCGGATCCTCGCCCTCCGCGACCTGCCGCGTGCAGGGCGCGCAGCCGATCGAGGGGTAGTTGTCGTAGTGCAACGGGTTGATCAGCACCCCGTTGTCGGCGATGTAGTTGTCGACGTCCTCCTGGGTCCAGGCCGCGATCGGGTTGACCTTGACCATCTGCCGCTTGGCGTCCCACTCGACGACCTTGGAGCCGGCGCGGCTGGGCGACTCGTCGCGGCGGATACCGGAGATCCACGCCAGGTACGGCTCCAGCGCCCGGTTGAGCGGCTCGACCTTGCGCAGGTAGCAGCACAGGTCGGGGTTGCGGCCGAACAGGCGGGGGCCGAGGTCGCGCTCCTGCTCCTCGACCGTCCGTGACGGCTTGATGTCGATCACGTTGACGTCATAGACCTGGCGCACCGCGTCACGCGTGCCGATCGTCTCGGCGAAGTGGTAGCCGGTGTCGATGAAGAGCACGTCCACGCCGGGCTTGACCCGGCTCACCAGGTCGATCAGCAGGGCGTCGCTCATCGAGGAGGTCAGGCACAGCCGGTCGCCGAACGTCGCCGCCGCCCAGCGGATGATCTCGCGGGCGGGGGCGCCCTCCAGGAAGGTCGCGGCGGATTCGACGATGTCCTGCAGGTCGAGGGCGCCGCGCTGCTGTCTCAGACCGACCTCGATGTCCACGAGCGTCATATCTTCACTCCGATTCCGAGAAACTTGAGCTTGAAGGCGCGGGCGCAGGCGCGGCAGTACCAGCCGCCGTCACCCTCGTACGGTTCGAGGTCCTCGTCGCCGCAGTAGGGGCAGTGGAACGGGACCGCTCGCTCGCTCATTTGAGGTCCGCCTCGTCGGCCCGCTGCACCCAGTCGGCGAACGACTCGCCCTCCTTCTTCTGGGCGTCGTAGTGCTTGACGACGCGCTCCACGTAGTCGGGCAGCGCCTTGGCGGTGGTCTTGAGGCCGCGGACCTTGCGCCCGAAGCCGGCGTTGACGCCGAGCGCGCCGCCCAGGTGGATCTGGAAGCCCTCGACCTGGTCGCCGTTCTCGTCCACCACGAGCTGGCCCTTCAGGCCGATGTCGGCGACCTGGATGCGGGCGCAGGAGTTGGGGCAGCCGTTGACGTTGATGGTCAGCGGCTCGTCGAACGTGGGCAGCCGGCGCTCGAGCTCGTCGATCAGGTCGGCGGCCGTGACCTTGGTCTCGACGATGGCCAGCTTGCAGTACTCGATGCCGGTGCAGGCCATCGTCTGGCGGCGGAACGTGGACGGCCTGACCCGCAGGTCGTTGGCCTCCAGTTCGGCCACGATCGAGTCGACCTGCTCCGGCGCGACGTCGAGGATGACCATCTTCTGCTCGACCGTCGTGCGGACCCGGCCGGAGCCGTGCCGCTCGGCGATGTCGGCGATCAGGTGCAGCTTGTCGCCGTCGAGCCGGCCCACCTTGGGCGCGAAGCCGACGTAGAAGTTGCCGTCCTTCTGCGGGAAGACGCCGACGTGGTCGCGGCGGCTGCCGCGCGGCTGCTCGGGGGCGGGCCCGTCGGGCAGCGGCGCCTTGAGGTATTCCTGCTCGAGAACCTCGCGGAACTTCTCGACTCCCCAGTCGTTGACCAGGAACTTGAGGCGGGCGCGGTGCCGCAGCCGCCGGTAGCCGTAGTCACGGAAGATCCCGACCACGCCCTCATGGACGTCGCCCACCTGCTCCGGCCGGACGAACACGCCGAGCCGCTTGGCCAGCATCGGGTTGGTCGACAGGCCGCCGCCGACCCACAGGTCGTAGCCGGCCTCGCCCCGCTCGTTCACCACGCCGACGAACGCCACGTCGTTGATCTCGTGCACCGTGCAGTGCGCCGGGCAGCCGCTCAGCGCCGACTTGAACTTCCGCGGCAGGTTGGAGTACGCCGGGTTGCCCACGACCCGCTCCTGGAGCTCGTGGATCGCCGGGGTCGCGTCGAGCACCTCGTCGGCGTCGATCCCGGCCAGCGGGCAGCCCAGGATGACGCGCGGGGTGTCGCCGCACGCCTCGGTGGTGGACAGGCCCACGGACTCCAGGCGCTCCCAGATGTCCGGCACCGACTCGATCTCGATCCAGTGCAGCTGGATGTTCTGGCGGTCGGTCACGTCGGCGGTGCCGCGGGCGTACTCGTTGGAGATGTCCGCGATCGCGCGCAGCTGGGCGAGGTCGAGCTGGCCGCCGTCGATCCGCACGCGGAGCATGAAGTAGCGGTCGTCGAGCTCCTCCGGCTCCAGGACGGCGGTCTTGCCGCCGTCGATGCCGGGCTTGCGCTGGGTGTAGAGGCCGTACCAGCGCATGCGGCCACGCAGGTCGGCCGGGTCGATCGAGTCGAAGCCCCGCTTGGAGTAGATGTCGATGATGCGCTGTCGGACGTTGAGGCCGTCGTCGTTCTTCTTGTTCTCTTCGTTCTTGTTGAGCGGCTCACGGTAACCGAGAGCCCACTGACCTTCGCCGCGCGGGCGTTTGTGGTGCCGGCTGGCAGGTGTGCGGCTGGCAGGGGTGCTCATTGCGCGTCCTTCGGTTCTTGGGCGCGCGCAGGCTTCCTCCTGCCTCGTCATCGAGGGCAGGGGTGGAGAGGAGGGGTGCGACGCGCTCAGCGGTGAAAAAAGGATGGGGTTACATGCGGGCGTCGCAACAGATGGCACTGCGGACACGCTGGAGGTCGACGTGGCGTCGACCGACGAGCATGGGGTCCGCTGGCATACCTAAGAAGATACTCGGGCCGTCCCGTATGTCCAAGACGGGGTCCAGAGTGTGGGACTGTCCAGAGCCGCGGCGCGGCGTGTCTCCTCGCCTCCGGCCGCCGGTAGAGTGCCGGGCATGTCCGAAACCGCGCCGCTCCCCGTGACCGCCGAAGACCTCGACGAGGCCGTACGGCTGGCCGTCGCCACCCTGCGGCAGGTGCCCGACAGCGCCTGGGACGGCAGGGCCGGATCGCTGGAGTGGACGTGCTGGGAGACGGTCGAGCACCTCGCGGACGACCTGTTCGCCTACGCCGCCCAGCTCGGGCTCAGGACGCCACCGCTGGACACCTACCTCCCGTTCGTCCTCGAACGCCGCAGGCCGGAAGGCCCCGGGAACACCATCCAGGCCGAGCGCGAGGCCGGTCCCACCGGGCTGCTGCAGGTGCTGGAGGCGTGCGGCGCGCTGCTGGTCGCGATGGTACGCACGACGCCGCCGCAGGTTCTGGCGCACCACGGCTTCGGCGCGGCCGACGCGGAGGGCTCGGCCGCGATGGGCATCGTGGAGACGCTCGTGCACACCTATGACCTGGCCGAGGGCCTTGGTCTCGCCTGGGCTCCACCGGCGGGCATGTGCGCGCGGGTGCTGGCCCGGCTGTTCCCCGACGCCCCGCGCGACGCGGATCCGTGGACGGCCCTGCTCTGGGCCACCGGGCGCGCCGAGCTTCCCGGCCGCCCGCGCCTCACCAAGTGGCGCTGGTACAGCGCGCCGCGGCCGTAGGGGTCACGGCCGCGCGCGCCTCAGACGATCAGGTCGTCGAACTCGCCGTCCTTGGCCCCGAGGACGAACGCGGTGATCTCCGCCTGCGTGTAGACCAGTGCGGGACCTTCGGGAAAACGTGAATTGCGCATGGCTATCTCCCCTGTGGGCAAGTTCGCGACTTCGACGCAGTTGCCGTTGGGGTTGCTCCGCTTGCTCTTGCGCCAGACGACGGGAAGGCGACCGGCGGGCGTTCCGTTCCGGAACTCATGCATGGGGGCAGCTCCTCGCGATCTTACGGATGCACGTGCATCCGCGTTTGCGAGGAGACAATACGGTAACGCGTGGATCTCCATATAGCGGATGGCCAAAAATCCCTGTATGGGGTGGCTCACAGGAAACGGCGGCTCATCGGGAAAGCAGGCTTTCCAGGAAGCGCCTGGTCTCCTTCGGCTCCTCGGCCTGGATGCTGAGCCGGTCCATGACCTCCATGTAGTGGTCGGAGTCGGCGGGCTTGTCCAGATAGAGGGCGCTGGTGAGCTGCTCCATGTAGACGACGTCGGGCAGCTCGGGCTCGGGGAAGCGCAGGATGCTGAACGGCCCGCCCGCCGCCGCGTGGCCGCCGCGGTCGAACGGCATGATCTGGACGGTGACGTTGCGCTCCGCGGTGAGGTCGAGGAGATGGGCGATCTGCCCGCGCATGATCTCGGGGCCGCCCAGCGTGCGGCGCACGACGGCCTCGTCGATCACGGCCCAGACCGTGAGCCCGCTCTCCAGCCGCTTCTGTCTCGTGGTGCGCACCGCCACGCGCCGGTCGAGCTCGGCCTTCGGGGCCCTCTCGTGGGCCAGCTCGATGACCGCCCTGGCATAGGCGGGCGTCTGGAGCAGGCCGGGCACGAACTGGTTCTCGTACGTGCGCATGCTGGAGGCGGCGCCCTCGAGCCCGATGTAGACCTCGAACCAGGACGGCAGCACGTCGCTGTACTTGTGCCACCAGCCCGGGGCGTTGGCCTGCTTGGCCAGCGCGAGCAGCGGGTCGCGCTCGGCGGGGTCGGTGACGCCGTACAGGGTGAGCAGGTCGGCCACGTCCCGCTGCTTGAAGCTCACCTGACCGAGCTCCAGCCGGCTGATCTTCGCGTGAGATGCGCGAATCGAATATCCCGCGTCCTCGCGCGAGATACCCTTCTCCGTGCGGAGCCTGCGCAGTTGTGTTCCGAGCAGGATCCGCAGCACCGTCGGGCTTCCCGGCGAATGGCTGAGAAGTTTTCCCTCCGCGCGCTCTGCGGTCACCGCAACGCTCCTAGATCATCTGCACGTGCAGATGCGATCCGCATCCGTAAACGACGAAAAGTCTTGCATCGGTAAGCACTCCCCGTAAAGATGGGCATTGGATCACCAGACCGCGCTTCGGGGGCCAGAATGACGACTTTCGACGCTCGGCCGCAAGCCGCCATCGGTTCCCGGCCACCAGGATGGCTCTTCTCCATCCTCGTGGAGGGGCGTGCTTGGGAGTGCGATGCGGTGTTTCCCTTCCATCAGCGCGTCGCGCTGGAGCCGGCCTGCGTGGCGACGGCCCGGCGGTTCGTCGATCAGACACTGGCCGCGTGGGGCGCGCTCGGGCTGGCCTTCGACGCTCAGCTCGTGGTGTCGGAGCTGGTGACCAACGCGATGCGGCACGGCGGCGGGGCAGCGCAGCTCCGGCTCCTGTCGCACGGGGCCGAGCTGGCGTGCGTGGTGACCGACCACAGCCGCACGGTGCCGGTGGCGACGGCGCCCGACGTGTTCTCGGAGTTCGGGCGGGGGCTGCGGCTGGTGGACGCCCTCTGCACCGCCTGGGGCTGGCTCTCCCCGGACGACGCCCGCAAGCTGGTCTGGGCCGTGCTCGCCGGCTGAGTGGCCGCGCGGGGCGCCGCCTCGCTCATCTCCTCGCCTTGTCCAGGAGTCCGAGTACGTCGGCGTCGCTCAGCTGGTCGAAGTGCTCGTACCACTGGCCGACCGCCCTGAAGTCGACCGGCGTGCGCAGCACGACCACCTCGTCGGCCTCCCGCCGCAGGGAGCTGACGGTCTCGCGGGCCCCCACCGGAACGGCCAGCGTCACCTTGGCGGGCTCGGCCGTGCGCACCGCCCTGAGCGCGGCCCGTGCGGTGCCGCCGGTGGCCAGGCCGTCGTCCACCACGATCACCTCTCGCCCTTCGAGCGGGGGCAGCGGCCGGTCGCCCCGGTAGGCGTGCACCCTGCGGGCCAGCTCGCGCCGCTCCCTCTCGACCACGTCCACGACGGACTCGGGCGTCATGCCCAGGCGGCGCAGCAGCGTGTGGTCGAACACCGGCTCACCGCCCTCGGCTATCGCACCCACGCCCAGCTCCGGGGTGGGCGGATAGCCGATCTTCCTGGTCACGAGGACCTCGAGGGGCACGTCGAGCCGGCGCGCGATGGGCTCGGCCACCGCGACACCACCGCGGGGCAGGGCGAGCACGACGGGGTCGTGCGCGTCCCGCAGCCGCTCGGCGAGCAACTCCCCTGCCTCGGCCCGGTCTCGGAAGCGCTCCATGACCTGTGACTACCCGCTCACACGCGCTCCTCGCCTCTTCACCTCACCGCGCCGCCGGCCGGGCGGAGGGCGTCAGGGGCGGTTGCGGCCCGAGCGGCGCATCTCCTTGGTGATGAGCTTCCACCGGCTCTGCTGCTCCTTGCGCAGCCGCGCGTCCGTGCGGGAAGCCATCCACGCCGCCTCCCGCTGCAGCTTGCGCCAGCTCTCCAGCCGCCGCTCCGGCAGTTCCCCGCTCTCCAGGGCGGCCAGCACCGCGCACCCGGGCTCGCTGGAGTGCCCGCAGTCGGCGAAGCGGCACCGCGACGCCAGCGCCTCGATGTCGGAGAAGACCAGGTCGACCCCGTCGCCGATGTCGTAGAGGCCGATGCGCCGGATCCCGGGCGTGTCGATGATCAGCCCGCCCCCGGGCAGCGGGATGAGCTCCCGGTGCACCGTGGTGTGCCGGCCGCGCCCGTCGGCGGCGCGTACCTGCTGGGTCTCCATGACCTGGTCGCCGGCGAGCGCGTTGACCAGGGTGGACTTGCCGGCGCCCGACGGGCCGAGGATGACGGCCGTACGGGAGCCGCCGAGGTAGTCGGCGACCAGCGGCACCCCGTCCCCGTGCAGGGACGAGACCGCGTGCACGTCGACCCCCGGCGCGGCCACCCGGACGTCGGCGAGGAGGTCGTCGAGGCCGTTCTCGAACAGGTCGGACTTGGTGACGAGCACGACGGGCGTGCCGCCGGACTCCCAGGCCAGCGCGACCAGGCGCTCGATGCGGCCGAGGTCGGCGAAGTCCGTGGAGTGCATGGACGGCTCGGCCACGAAGACGATGTCGACGTTAGCGGCGAGCACCTGACCCTGGCCGTCGCCCGACAGGCCGCCCACCGAGTCGCGGCTCACGCCGCCCCTGATGAACGCGGTCGTTCGCGGCAGAACCTCGTCGAGCTCGTAGCGGCCCTCGGGCAGCCACCGGAGCGCGGCCCAGTCGCCGACGCAGGGCAGCGCGACGGGGTCGGCGGCCGACGCCCTGCGGACGCGGGCGCCGTACTTGACGTGATGCTGACCGTCCGCCGCGATCACCTCGGCGGCGCCGCGGTCGACGCGGGCCACGCGGGCGGGGACGGTGTCAGCGGGAAGCTCGGCGGCGCGCAGGTCGGTCCAGCCGAGCAGGGAAAGATCGTAAGACAACGGAGTGAAACCCTTTGGTCGAGAAGGAGCCGGGCGGCTCAGCTGAGCCCCCGGAGATGAGTGGACGGCACGGTGAACGGGACGACCCGCATGGTCCTCACCTCCTCGATCAGTTTCGGGAGCGACTCTACGCACCCTGTCCTCGAGGACGCAATGAGATTAAGTATCGCGATCTGTTGAACCGTGCCAGGGCGCCTGGCCGTACCACCTGCCGACGGACACGAGAAAGGGGAATGATGCACACCAGCACGTATCCCCCGCCCTCGGCCGAGGGAGCCGCCCCCATGGGCAAAGCGCGCTTTCGCCACTGGATCCGCCGCGTGCGGCCGGATGACGGGGTGCCGAATGACGAGGCGGCGGTGTCCGCGCTCTACCGGGAATATCACAGGCCGCTCCTGGCCTTCGTGATCAGGTTGACGGCGGGCGATCGGCAGTGGGCGGAAGACGTCGTGCAGGAGACCATGATCCGGGCCTGGCGCAGTGCGGAGCAGCTCGATCCCGAGTCGGTCTCGCTGATGCCCTGGCTGGCGACGGTCGCCCGACGTATCGTGATCGATGACCGGCGGCGCCGGGACGCCCGCCCTCAGGAGTCGGGCGACGGGCCGCTGGAGAGCCTGTCCGTGCCTGACGAGATGGAGGGACTGCTGCACCAGGTGGTCGTGTCAGAGGCGCTGAAGGCGTTGTCACCGGCTCATCGCGAGATCCTCAACGAGACGATCCTGCGGGACCGGTCCGTGAACGACGCCGCCGAGGCTCTCGGCATCCCGGTCGGCACCGTGAAATCCCGGGTCTACTACGCCGTCCGCGCGCTGCGGATCGCACTGGAGGAGAGGGGGGTGACGGCGTGACTTCGAGAGTCGAGCACACGGACGTGGGCGCGTACGCGCTCGGCCTGCTGGAGGAGGACGACAGGCAGGCCTTCGAGGCCCACCTCCTCGGCTGCGCCCCCTGCCGCTCCGAGCTGTCCGATCTGTCCGGCATGGCGAGCGTGCTGAGCGGGATCGGCCCGGTTGAGGAGTACGACGTGCCGTCCCCCGAGCCGGTGATCGACCTGCTCCAGCGCAAGAAGGCGGCCGACCGGCGGACGCGCAGGGGGACGTTCGTGATCGGGATGGCGGCGGCGGTCACGCTGGTGGCCGGCGGGCTGACGGTCGGCACGCAGCTCAACGGGGAGGCCGCGCCGCAGATCGCGCAGGGCCACGCCAACCATATGGGGCCCGCCGAGCAGTTCTACGCCGACGGCGTCCCCGTCGAGGGGAAGGGCGTCGACGGGGTGACCGGCGGGCTGGTGGTCGAGTCCAAGGCCTGGGGCACGCACGCGGCGCTCAAGCTGGCCGGGGTGAAAGGGCCGCTCGAGTGCGAGCTGGTCTCGGTCGGCAAGTCGGGCGAGCGGCGGGTCATGACCGGGTGGTCCGTACCTCCAGCCGGGTACGGAGTGCCGGGTTCGCCCGATCCGCTCTACATGCACGGCGGCAGCGCGACGCCGCTGAAGGACATCGACCACTTCGAGGTGGTCACCTCGACAGGTAAGAAGCTGCTCACCGTCAACGTCTGACCGTCAGGCGTGCCAAGCCCTCCCGCCGCTGGTGGGAGGGCTTTTTCGCACCTCCGCCCTTATGTGTAAATTTACGGATTCCTGGGTTGAACCTCCGCGGGTCGGGGCCGCGTACTGCCTGCCGTACCGACCGGAATATCAAACCGTTTAAGAGGTTTAGCCATGTTCGTCCGAAAGTTCGGGATTCCCGGCACCCTGCTCGCCGCCGCCCTGTTCGCCGCTCCCGCGCCCGCCCACGCCTCCGGTGACGACGTCTATCTCGCGGCGGGCCTGCGCGGCGCGAACGAGGTGGGGGTCAAGGGTGACGCCGACGGCCGCTCGACGGTCGTGCTCAGGATCAGCGGGAACGAGGTCACGTACGCGATCCGCTGGAACAGGATCCACCCGCCCACCGCCGGCCACGTCCACCTGGGCGCCAAGGGCGCCAACGGCGACGTCAAGCTCGAGTTCTTCACCAAGCCGCTGCCCGCGACCGTGCTCGGCGTCACCGGCACCGTCAAGGCCGACAACGAGCTCGTCAGGTCGCTCATCGACAACCCCGGCGGCTTCTACGCCAACCTGCACGACGCCGAGCACCCCAAGGGCGCCGTACGCGGCCAGTTCCACCGGCTGAACAGGGCGATCGACCTCAACGGCGTCCTGCAGGGCAGCAACCAGGCCACGCTCTCCGCCCGCGCCGACGGGGCGCAGGAGGTGCCGGCGAACGACGGCAAGCAGCGCGGCGACCAGGACGGCCAGGCCGTCTGGTGGCTGCGGCCGAACGGCTCGTCCCTCGCCTACACCGCCTTCTGGTCGGGCCTCGGCCAGGTGACCAACGGCCACCTGCACAAGGGCGTGACCGGCAGGAACGGCCCGGTGGTGGCCGACCTGTTCGCGGGCGCCCTGCCCGAGAACGTGACGGGCGTCGCGGGGGAGACGCCGCTCGCCGCCGCAGTGGTCAAGCGCATCGCCGCGCACCCCGACCGCTACTACGCGAACCTGCACACGCTCGACTTCGACGGCGGTGCCGTACGCGGCCAGCTGTCCGACCGGCCGTTCACCCACCCGCGCGCGCTCACCGCCGAGGTGCTGCGCGGCGCGCAGCTCTACTCCTGCACGGCACAGCCGCCGGGCGGGTACGCCTTCACCCAGCTCGGCGTGTCGGCCAAGCTGCGGCGCGGGATCGACCACTCCTTCGTGACGCCCGCCGCCGGCCCGCCGCAGTGGGTCGCTCCAGACGGCAGCGCGGTACGCGGCTCGGTCGTCACCAAGACGCCCAACGGCGACGGCAACATCCCCGAGCTCGTGCTCGACGCCACCCAGGCGGGCAAGGAGAGCGGGCTGCTCGCGCACGCCACGCAGATCCTGCGCCTCAACACCACGGGCGGCGTCGCCCCGACCGGCTCCTGCTCGCCGGGCTCGGAGGCCAAGGTCCCGTACGAGGCCGACTACCTCTTCCTCGGCTGAGCCTTCCGGCCCGTCCGCTCGCGCGAACGCCCCGCCGCACCTGGAGTTGATGTGGCGGGGCGTTCGTGTGTCCGGAGCACGCGTGGGCGGCGTTCCCGTGGGTCCGGAGCTGGTGTGGCGGGGCGTTCTCGTGCGTCCGGAGCCCGTGCGGGGCGGCGTTTCCCTTGCCCCCGGCCACGTGACGGCGGCCGACTCTGGCGCGGGTCAAGCGGGCGTCACCCTGGAGGCCGTGAGCCCCCGCCACGGGTGGCGCCCACTCGGCACCAGGAGACCTACAGGCCCGGGGCCGGGAACTGGGCCGTGAGCTCGCTGACCTCGCGGTGGACCCGAGCGATGACGTCCTCGGCGTCGCCCTTGGCGAGGGCGCTGACGACCTCGTCCATCCAGGCGCCGATCTGCCGCATCTCCGCCTCGCCCATGCCGCGAGAGGTGACGGACGGCGTGCCGATGCGGATGCCGGACGGGTCGAAGGGCTTGCGCGGGTCGAACGGGACCGTGTTGTAGTTGGTCTCCAGACCGGCCCGGTCGAGCGCCTTGGCGGCGGGCTTGCCCGCGACCCCCTTGGAGGTCAGGTCGATGAGGATCAGGTGGTTGTCGGTGCCGCCGGAGACCAGGTCGAAGCCGCGGCTGTTGAGCTCTTCGGCCAGCGCCTTGGCGTTGGCGACCACCTGGTGGGCGTAGGCCTTGAACTCGGGCTGCGCGGCCTCGTGCAGCGCCACCGCGATAGCGGCGGTGGTGTGGTTGTGCGGGCCGCCCTGCAGGCCGGGGAAGACGGCCTTGTTGAGCGCGGTGGCCTTCTCGTCGTCGTCGGCCATGAGCATCGCGCCCCGGGGCCCGCGCAGCGTCTTGTGCGTGGTGGTGGAGATGACGTCGGCGTGGCCGGCGGGCGAGGGGTGGGCGCCACCCGCGACCAGGCCCGCGATGTGGGCGATGTCGGCCGCCAGGATCGCGCCGACCTCGCGGGCGATCTCGGCGAAGGCGGGGAAGTCGATGGTGCGCGGGATCGCGGTGCCGCCGCAGAAGATCACCTTGGGCCGGTGCTCCAGGGCGAGCTCGCGCACCTGGTCCATGTCGACGCGGCCGGTCTCCTTGCGCACGTTGTAGGAGACGGGCTTGAACCACTTGCCGGTGATCGACACGGGCGAGCCGTGGGTCAGGTGGCCGCCGGAGGGCAGGTTCATGCCCATGAAGGTGTCGCCCGGCTGCATGAAGGCCAGGTAGATGGCGAGGTTGGCGGGCGAGCCGGAGTAGGGCTGGACGTTGGCGTGGTTGACGCCGAACAGCGACTTGGCCCGCTCGATGGCCAGGACCTCGATCTGGTCGATGACCTGCTGGCCCTCGTAGTAACGCTTGTTCGCGTAGCCTTCGGAGTACTTGTTCGTCAGGACGGTGCCGGTGGCCTCCAGCACGGCCTTGGACACGTAGTTCTCTGACGGGATGAGCTTGACGGTGTCGGCCTGGCGCCGCTCCTCCGCTTTGACGAGCTCGGCGATCTGCGGGTCGACGCTAGCGAGAGAACTCATGACTCTCCTGTCATCGTTGACGATGTGCGAAGACCCAGGCGCACGGCCTCCGCTCCTTTCGCTCCCTGGTGGTCGATCCCACCCAATGCGCCAGTCGCGTCTCGTCCTAGACGATAGCGGATGTGCCAGCGGCCCGTTCCCCCGCTGAGCAGCCGTGTCACGACGAGGAGACGGCGACGTTCCTGATGACGCCGAGCAGCACGAGATCGACGTCGACCCGGTCGACGTCCTGCGGCACGCCCTCGAAGATCGCGTACATCCGGATCTGGTCGCCCCCGTCGAACGGCGCGGCCGGCAGGTTGGTGCACTGACAGGCACCGTTCTTCCATGCGGGGTAGATGGGCTTGCCCACACCGGGCGGGATGAGGTTCACCCGTGACACGGTGAAGTCGAGGGCGGCGCCGCCGAACTTGTTGTAGACGGGCGCGTTCTTGTTGCCGGTGTTCTTGACCGTCCACTGCAGGCGAACCGTGTCGCCCTGCCGGGTCAGGGAGTCGACCTGGACGCTCATCGTGCTGCCGCCGGACTCGACCGTGGCGCGCGCGGACGGCGTGCCCGCCTCGTACGCGGAGGACTCCCACGGTCGCACCACGGCGAGCGTGGCGGCGGCACCGAGCACCGCGGCCAGCACCCCCACGACGACGGGCAGCCACAAGCTCCGCTTCACCGGCTTCGCAGGAGGGGACGCGGCGGGCGCGGGGACGACCGGGGTCCAGGTGTCGGAGACCACTTTGGTGGCCGCGGCCACCGCCACCTCGGTGCGGCCGAGCAGCCGGTCCATGAGCTGCTGCGCGGTCGGCCGCCGGGCCGGGTCCTTGTCCAGCGCCCGCTCCACCAGCGGCCGGATCCCCTCGTCGAGGCCGTCCAGCACGGGCGCGTGGTTGATCACCCGGTAGACCACCTCCGCGACCCCGCCGGTGCCGAACGGCGGCCGGCCCGTGCCCGCGTACGCCACCAGCGCGCCCCACGAGAAGATGTCACTGGCCGGCGTCACCTGCTCGCCCTTGGCCTGCTCGGGCGACATGTAGGCAGGCGTGCCCATGGTCTGCGCGACCGTGGGGAGCCCGCCCGCGGCGTCGGCGAGCTGGGCGATGCCGAAGTCGATGACCCGCGGCCCGACCGGGCTGAGCAGCACGTTCGACGGCTTGAGATCGCGGTGGACGACCCCGGCCTGGTGGATGGCGGCCAGCGCGGTCGCCACCCCGACGGCGAGCGCCTCCAGGTTCGAGCCGGACAGCGGCGCCACCTTGACCACGGCGGACAGATCGGGACCCTCGACATATTCGGTGACGAGGTACGCGGTGCCGCCGTCGAACCCGGCGTCCAGCACGGGCGCGGTGCAGAACCGCGCGACCCGCCTGGCGGCCTCGGCCTCCTTGCCGAACCTCCGCCTGAACTCCTCGCGCGCGGCCAGCTCGGGCCGCATCGTCTTGAGCGCGACCCGCCGGCCCGCGCCGTCGTGCGCGAGGTGGACGAAGCCCATGCCGCCCTCGCCGAGCTTGCGCACGAGCGTGTAGGGCCCGACTCTCTGCTGCACCTCCATGTCGGGCAAATCTATTTGGTACGGCTCACACCCGGCCAGAGCCGGTCGACTTCGGCGTTCAGGATCGCCCCGATGAGCACGGCCAGCGCGGTGATGTAGAGCCAGAGCAGCAGGGCGATGGGCGCGGCCAGCGAGCCGTAGACGGAGACGGGGGAGAACCACGCGGCCAGCACGGCCCGCAGCACCGCGGCGCACGCGATCCACAGGATCAGCGCCAGGATCGCGCCGGGCAGCTCCCGGTACCACTTGGTCCGCACCGGCACGCTGACGTGGTAGAGCACGGTCAGGAAGAGCACCGAGCCGATGATCACGACCGGCCAGTAGAGGATGTCGATGAGGACGCCGTACTGGCCCGGCAGGGCATCCTTGAGCAGGGTCGGGCCGATGACCAGGATCGGCATGACGATGATGCCGATGATCAGGCCGATGATGTAGAGGCCGAAGGACATCAGCCTGGTGCGGATGATGCCGCGCTCCTCGCCCAGCCCGTAGGCCACGGAGATGAGGTCCACGTACACGTAGAGCGCCCTGGAGCCGGACCAGAGCGACAGCAGGAAGCCCAGCGAGATGATCGACACCTTGCCCGCGTCGTCGCTGAGCACGTCGGTGATGAGGGGGTTGATCACCTTGTTGACGGCCTCGTCGGTGAAGAGCAGCCCCGCCTGCTGGATCACCCACGTCTTGACCTGCCCGACCACGGTGGAGCCCAGCCAGGTGCCGAGCTTGGCCAGCACGCCGATCAGGCCCAGCACGAACGGCGGCAGCGACAGCAGCGCGAAGAACGCCGCCTCACCCGCCAGGCCGGTCACCCGGTAGGCGACGCCGGCGTTCGTGGCCGCGCGGACGATCGCCCACGACTTGGTGTCGAGCACCCAGCTCAGCCGAGCGCGGGCGTTGGAGACGAGTCCCCTTTTCGGCCGGGAAGGCGCATCGGTGGACGTCATGGCACCCAACGGTATTCGCAGTGACTCTTCGGCACAGCTTACGTCGGGGAACTGCCCTAGTCGTTATCGACGATGCGCGCACCCAGCGGGAGCAGGGAGACCGGGACGAGTTTGAGGTTCGCGACGCCCATCGGGATGCCGATGATCGACAGGAAGAGCGGGATCGAGGTGACGACGTGACCGATGGCCAGCCAGATGCCGGCGACCACGCACCAGATGATGTTGCCGATCAAGGAGAACGCGCCCGCGTGCGGATCGCGCACCACGGTCCTGCCGAAGGGCCAGAGCGCGTACGCGGCGATCCTGAACGACGCGATGCCGAACGGGATCGTGACGATCAGGATGCAGCAGATGATCCCGGCCACCGCGTATCCGATGGCCAGCCAGAGCCCCGCGAAGACCAGCCAGATGACGTTCAGGATTGTGCGCATGTTCACAGCATGTCACCGGGTGCGTGGCAGGCGTCATCCGGCAACTCCCTGACTTCACCCTGACCTGGGCTCCCTGCCCTTCCCAGGGGGCCCGGCGAACGCCTGGGCGATCTCCATCCAGGCCCGCGCGGGCCCGCCCGTCAGCTCGAGCGCGGTGTCGGACAGGTGGACGCGCTGGGTGACGGCCAGGCAGAAGTCGAGGATCGGGCCGCGTACGGCGCTGTCCGCGTCGTCCGGCCCCGCCGTCCACAGGGTCCCGTCGGGCATGGTCAGCTCGGCGCGTACGGGCTCGGCGGGCACGGGAAGGCCGCGTACGGCGAAGCTGTAGGGGCGGGCGCGGAATCCCATCATGGCCACGTGCCGCAGCCGGGCCGTGGGCTCCCTGACGACGCCGAGGGCGTCGGCCACGTCCTGGCCGTGCGCCCACGTCTCCATCAGCCGCGCGGTCACGAACGACGCGGCCGACATCGCGGGCCCGAACCACGGCACCCGTTCGCGGGCGTCTAGTGTGGCGAAGACCTCCAAACTCCGGGAGCGCGCCGCTCGGAACCACTCGCGCAGCTCGCCCGGCGACATCCCGCGGGACTCGAGGGCGACGTCGTCCACGGACCGGAAGTCCTTCAGCGACGCCTCATAAGCGTCAGGGTCGGTGGCCGCCAGCACGGCGGCGCCGTCGAACCAGGCCAGATGGCTCACCTGGTCGCGGATCGCCCACCCCTCGGCGGGCGTGGGCCGCTCCCAGTCCTCGTCCCGCAGGGGCTGGAGCAGCGCTTCGAAGGACGCGGTCTCGGCACGCAGATCGTCGAGCAACTCGGCCATGAGGTCCACGCGCGCCAGCGTAACCCGAACAACGTTCTAGGAGAATAATGCAGGCGTGATCTGCGAAAGCTGCAAGGAGAAACGTCACGAGGACTGCCGTGGCGGCTCCTGGTGCGACTGCCAGCACCAGACGGACGCGCGCAGAGAGCCGGACGAGGCAGAGGTAGAGGTAGAGACAGAGAAGCCGGAGCCGACGGTGAACTGGCTCCGGCAGGGTTGACTGCCGCTCGGACGCTCGTAGTGCAGGAGACGAGCGTCCGGGCTCGCGGTTTCCGGGGTGAGGATGTGACGCCTGATCACGCAGTTGCCCCGACCGGGTTCGCCAGAGCCTGGACATGGAGGGCCAGGCTCTGGTTCATCGGGACAACTGCTTGATCACGCGATGATGGTGACGCTGCCGGGTGTGTCAGGCGGCGGAGATGCCGGCGCTGGCCGCGCGGCGCATGCGACGACGACGCTCGGAGGCGCGCTCGTCTTCGTTGAGACCGCCCCACGTGCCGTACTTCTCGGGCCGGGACAGCGCGTAGTCAAGGCACTCGTTGCGGACGGGGCACTGGGCGCAGATCGCCTTGGCCTTCCGCTCACGTACGTCACGCTCGGGCTGCCGCTCCCCGTCGGGGCCGAAGAAGAGCACGAGGTCCTCACCCCGGCACGCGGCATCATCCTGCCAACCCCAGCTGGGGCGCGGGCGGGCGAGCTGCCGACGTACCTGAGACATGAGAAAACCACCTTCGTGAGAGGTATTTCGGTAATTGAGCCGCATTGGACGCTTTTGGCGTCACTGTTCCAACGCAAGGTAGGGCCGCGATGTTCCCTGTTCAGGCAAGAGCGGGCGTGGCGTACCGCACAGGCGCGAGCCTGTCCAGCGAAACCAGCCGGTAGGTGGTGATCGTCTCGGCGCAAGCCGTACCACACGGCGCTGTGAACGCCGATGGCTCAACCACAACCTGGAGCCGGACGTCGCCGCAGCGCACGATGGCTTCGGTGACGTCGCCGTCCGACCTGGAGGATTCCACGGCCACCGCGCCGACGGCGCACTCTCCCGTATGGGCTCGGGCGAAGTGCTCCACGGCTTGCAATGGCTCAGGGATGCCTGCGCGTCCCCGGTAGCGGTCGAGGATGACCTCGCCCGACCGGTACGCGTTAGCCGCTGCCAGTGCAGCAGCCTGAGACATGCTGCCGTAGAAAATTCCGTGTGGCAAGCACACGAGGTTGGCGGCGTAGCGATCGCCGCCAACGTGTGACGTTTCCCACACTCTGTCCGGCAGCGAATCGGCCAGTGACCGAGCGAGGGGTAGTCCAATGCGGGCGCAGCACGCATTGCGCTTGGCGTGCGTGCAGACCAGAAATACCGGCTCGACTTCAAGTATGCAGGACTCCGGGACCACTCCCGCCACGAACGAGTCCAGGTCAAGATCGTCAGGACCTGCGACGACACCGCTCGCCAACCAGGGGCGCTCTCCAACCGCGTACGCCAATAGCACACGGATGCCCTGCTCTCCCGGGCGGGTCCGCTTGCCCGGGCGGCGGATCAACTGGGGCCTGATACCGCGTTCGAGCGCCCGGCGGACGAGTTCTGAGATTTTTTCAGGAAGTTCGAAGCTTTCCAGGTGTGACGGCCAGGCGCCGGTGTACTCGACGAGCAGCCAGAGCCTGGCCCCCACGGTGGCGCTCGCCAAAGTGGGAACCCGTCCGGTGTGGCACCCCGTCGGATGCTCGCAGCCCCGCGCCAACGCCCGCATCTCCCTCCGCGATCCGAATTAGGTAAGACTAACCTAACGGATCGGAGGGGTCAGAGGCGGCCCATCCGGTCCAGAGCCGCCCGTGCCGCCGCCAGTGCGCGCTCCCGGTCCTGCTCGACCAGGCCGATCCTGGTCCTCCTGTCCAGCAGGTCGCCTTCGTCGAGCGCGCCCTCGTGCCTGACCGACCAGATCAGCTCGCCCTCGGTGACGCCGAGCCCGACCTCCTCCGGATGCGCCTTGACGAGCTCGTGCACGGCCTCGGCCTCGCTGCCGTACCGCTCGGCCAGCCGGTGGGGCACTCCCGACGGCCGCGGTCCGGCCCCGACGAGCGGGATCTTCCTCGTACGGCACCGTCCGGCCGGCAGCTTCGCGGACGAGACCGCTCGATCCACCGCGTCCTCCGCCATGCGCCGATATGTCGTCAGCTTGCCCCCGACGACCGTGACGACCCCGTCATGCGACAGGACCGCGTGCCTGCGGGAGATGTCCGCCGTGCGCCCGTCGGTGCGCCCGTCGGTGCGCCCGTCGCCCGCCAGGAGGGGCCTGAGGCCCGCGTACGCGCCCGCGACCGCCTCTCTGGTCACCGGAGTCTCAAGAACGCCGTTCAGCACCTCCAGGAGCGTTCTGACGTCCTCCTCGGGCGCTTCGGGAACGTCGGGCACCGGCCCGTCCACCGGCTCGTCCGTGAGGCCGACGTGGACGCGGCCGTCGCGCTGGGGGAGTACGAGCGCGAATCGGCTGGTCTCTCCAGGAATGGGCACGTGCATGCCGGCGATCAGCCCGGGGAGCGTGCCGGGCGCCAGCACGAGGTGGGTGCCGCGGGACGGCCGGAGCTTCACCTCGGGGTCCAGCGTGCCCGCCCACACCCCGGTCGCGTTGATCACCGTCGTGGCGCGGACGTCGAACTCCTCGCCGGTCAGCTCGTCGCGTACCAGCGCGCCCCGCTCCGTCAGCCGCAGCGCGCGGCAGCGGGTCAGCACGCGGGCGCCGTGCGCGGCGGCCGTCCGCGCGACGGCCACCACCAGGCGGGCGTCGTCGAGCAGCCGGCCGTCCCACGACAGCAGCGCGCCGCGCAGGCCGTCGCCGTCGAGCACGGGCGCCAGCGTGCGGGCGCGGGCCGCGCTGAGCCGCGTGGGCCCCGGCAGCAGCCGGCGCGGCGTGCGCGCGGCGGCCCGCAGGCTGTCGCCGAGCCGGTAGCCGCTCATCACCAGCGCCGCCTGTTGCCGCGAGACCGCCTTGGTGAGCGGCAGCAGGTACGGGTGCGCCGCGACCAGGTGCGGAGCCGTCGTGCGGAGCAGGATGCCGCGCTCGACCGCGCTCTCGTAGGCCACGTCCACCTGCCCCTTGGCCAGGTAGCGCAGGCCGCCGTGGATCATCTTGGAGCTCCACCTGGACGTCCCGAAAGCCAGGTCGTGCGCGTCGATCGCCGCTACGCTCAACCCACGGGACGCGGCGTCGAGCGCGGCGCCCGCGCCGGTCGCGCCGAGCCCCACCACCAGCACGTCCAGCCGTTCCTCCGCGACCTGGCGGAGCTCACGGGAGCGTCTGCGGGCGTTCAGCGAGCTGTCCAAAGTGCGCCTCCACGCGAGCTGTCCGACGTGCCTTCACCCGGGCTACCCAAGGTAGGCCTCCAGCATGGCGGCGAGCTCGTCGTCGAGCTCGTCGAGGGTCACGGGGTCGAGCATCGTGGGCGCCGACAGCAGGAACGACTGCGCCACCAGCAGCACCGCCCGCGCCTTGCGCGCATCGCCGACCGCCCGCTCCAGGACGCCGAGCGCGGCCTCCTGGCTGGCGCCCCGCCGGTCGATCAGGTACTGCACGAGCAGCTCGGGATCGGCCTCCACGATCTTCCGCCACAACGGGTGCGCGCGCAGCCCGCGGACCCCGGCGACGACCGCGCGCACCGGGTCGGACAGGTCGAGCCCCTCGACCACCCGTACCCACTCCCTGGTCATCAGCTCCGCGACCAGCGTGCGCACGTCGGGCCAGCGGCGGTAGATCGTCATCCGCGACACCCCGGCCCTGCGTGCCACGTCCGTGAGCGTCGTCCTCCGCACCCCGTACGCCAGCAAGCAGTCGCGCGCCGCGTCCAGCACGCCGTCATTGTGACGATTCGACGTCATATGTCACAGTGTAACCATGAGTGGAGAACCGATGCTGTGGTCCGGCTGGGGCGACCCCGCCAAGGCGCGCGAGCTGCCCGAGCAGGTTCGCCGGCTGCTGCGCGACTTCCTCGGCGTGCGCGCGCCCGACACTCCCGCCGTGGCCCTGGAGTCGGTGCGCCTGCCGCCGGTGGCCCTGTCCGGGTCGCTGCTCGGCGCGCTGGCCGGGATCGTCGGCCCCGCGCACGTGCTGACCTCCCACGAGGCCCGCGTCCGCCACACCCGCGGCAAGTCCACCCCCGACCTGCTGCGGATGCGCACGGGGGACGGCTCCGACGCCCCCGACGCGGTGGTGCTGCCCGGCTCGCACGACGAGGTGGCCGAGCTGCTGCGGGTCTGCTCCGCCGAGCGCGTCGCCGTGGTGCCCTTCGGCGGCGGCACCTCGGTGGTGGGCGGGCTGGCGGCCGCCCGCTCCGGCTTCGCCGGGGTGATCGCGCTCGACCTGGGGCGGCTCGACCGGCTGCGCGCGGTGGACCTGGAGTCGCTCGTGGCCACGTTCGAGCCGGGCGTACGGGCGCCCGAGGCCGAGCGGCTGCTCGCCGGACACGGCCTGACGCTGGGGCACTTCCCCCAGTCCTTCGAGTACGCCACCCTCGGCGGCTTCGCCGCGGCCCGCTCCAGCGGCCAGGCCTCGGCCGGGTACGGGCGCTTCGACGACATGGTCGTCGGCCTCACGGTGGCCACGCCGTCCGGCACCCTGGACCTCGGGCGCGCCCCCAAGTCGGCGGCCGGCCCCGATCTGCGGCAGCTCGTGCTCGGCTCCGAGGGCGCCTTCGGCGTGATCACGTCGCTCAGGCTGCGCGTGCGGCGGGCTCCCGCCGAGCGCCGGTACGAAGGATGGCGGTTCGGGACGTTCGCGGAGGGATCGGCGGCCGTGCGCGCGCTCGCCCAGGAAGGACCGCTCCCCACCGTGCTGCGGCTGTCGGACGAGACCGAGACCATGATCGGCCTGGCCGAGCCGGAGGCGATCGGCTCCGGCGGCTCGGGCTGCCTGCTGATCGCGGGCTACGAAGGCGCTTTTGTGGCGGAGCGGCAGGCGGCGGCCTCGGCCGTCCTGGAGCGGGCGGGCGGCGAGCCCCTGGGCGCGGAGCCGGGCGAGGCGTGGGAGCACGGCCGCTACTCCGCCCCTTACCTGCGTGACTCGCTGCTCGCCGCCGGGGCCACGGTCGAGACGCTGGAGACCGCCGGGTTCTGGGCGAACCTGCCGCGGCTCTACGACGCGGTCCGGACGGCCCTGGCGGGCGCGCTCGGCTCCCCGCTGGTCATGTGTCACATCTCCCACGTGTACGAGACCGGCGCGTCGCTCTACTTCACCGTCGTCACCGCGCAGGAGGGCGACCCCGTGGCGCAGTGGGAGCGGGCCAAGGCGGCGGCGAACGCGGCCGTCGTCGAGGCGGGGGGCACGATCACGCACCACCACGGGGTCGGGCGCGACCACCGGGACGCCTACGCGGCCGAGCTGGGGCCCGTGGGGGTGAGCGTGCTGCAGGCGGTCAAGCGCGAGCTCGACCCGGCCGGGATTCTCAACCCCGGCGTCCTCGTCCCGCCTGCTTGACGGCCACCCGCGCTCCTGCGCACCACGGCCGAGGTCCTTTCGAGAGGTCGGGTGAGGGTGGTGGAGGACGCCTGTGACGGCGCGCGGGGTCAGGTGTCCTCGGGCGGGGAGATCCGGTCGGCCTCCGCCATCGTGGCCGCGGCCTCGCTGTAGCGGTGCAGGGCCTCGTACACCTCGGCCAGGCGCATCAGCGAGGTCACCAGCGGCGCGCCGCCCATCGCGCGGGTGAGCGCCGCCGCCTCCTGCGCCATCGGCAGCGCCTCCACGGCCCGGCCCCGCTTCAGCAGCAGCCTCGCGGTCAAGCGGAGGCTGCGCGCCAGCAGCACCGTGTGCTCCGGGAACTCCGTGGCGAGCGCCCTGCTGCGCGCCACCGCCTCCCGGGCCCTGCGCAGCGCCACGCCGCCCCACCGGGAGCCGGTCTGCGCATATGCCAGCAGACCCTCAATAGCCTCCGCGTCGGAGGTGCCTCTTCGGGTCGCGTCGTCCGGGCTGTTACGGGTCATGGGAGCCTCCCCACGGCGGTCCCAACCGCTTGCTTGGGGGGTGAGGCTACACCATTGCGAACCTTCTGTGTTCCTTGCGGTACGGAGCGTTCAGGGTGCGGGAGGTGAAGATCGCGGTATAGATGATGACATGGTGGAAGTCGCGGCTGAACGCGGAAAGCATCTTTCGTCACGGGTGTCGGAGCGGGGCGCGGGGTGGGCCTGTACGCAGGTGGGGACGTTCGCGCAGCTCAGACCCAATGATCAGGGATTTACCTGGTTGAATGTGGCGACCTTGTGGCGTTCGCGCAACGACATCCTCGCCGCGTTGTTCGGGGATCCGTCGGGTCAGGTTCGGGCGCGGTGGGTGGCGGCTCAGGAAGCGCGCGGGATTGACCCGGAATTTCGCATCAAGCTATCCGTTGGGCGAAATTTCAGTTTCCTTCTGCTCGGTGATACAGGAGAGGGAGATGCGTCGCAGTACGCCGTTGTTCCGGGGATGCTGAAACTGGGGGAGGACACGGCATTCGCCGTCATAGCCAGTGATGTGATCTATCCGACCGGATCGGGAAACGAGTACTGCGACAAGTTCTTCCGTCCGTACAAGGACTATGACGCCCCGATCTACGCCGTCCCCGGCAACCACGACTGGTACGACGGGCTCGGCGGCTTCATGCGGGTCTTCTGCGACGCGCCGCCCCTCAAGCCGAAGCCCGACCGGGGGCTGCGCGGGCTGCTGTGGCGCAAGCCGGAGACGATCGACGAGGAGCGGCTGGCCAAGGCGCGCGAGCTCAGGGGCCAGCCATCCCAGCAGGCCGCGCAGCCGGCGCCGTACTGGGCGATCGAGACCGACAGCCTGCTGATCGTCGGCGTCGACACCGGCATCAGGAACGTCATAGACAAGGGGCAGACCGCGTGGCTGCGGCGCGTCTCGCTCGATCCGCGGCCGAAGATCCTCGTGACGGGCAAGCCCATCTACACCGGCAACGCCTACAAGCCGTCGCCGCTGGAGGAAGGCGGCACGATCGACGACATCGTGCGCGACCCGGCACACCGGTACGTCGCGGCCATCGGCGGAGACGTGCATAACTACCAGCGCTATCCGGTCAAGGTGGGCGACCGGGTGATCCAGTACATCGTGTCCGGCGGCGGCGGCGCGTTCATGCACGCCACGCACACCATCGGCAGGGTCGACGTCGCGGGCGTGGACGAGGACGAGTTCAAGTGCTACCCGCTGCGCGGCGACTCGCTCTCCTTCTACAGCCAGCTGTACGCGCGCCGCCTGCGGATGAAGTGGATCTACCTCACGCCCTCCGAGGCCCTGTGCATCATGTCGGATCAGATCAAGAACCGGCCGGTCCGGGCTCCCGAGGGGCCGGTGACGATCACCCGCAGGATGCGGTGGGCGGCGCGGCTGCTCGGGGCCTGGCCGTGGCCCTTCAGGCTGCCGGTGGACAAGGTGTTCCACCGCTACCTGTCGGAGCTGTCCGACTGGGACACACCGCCGTTCTTCAAGCAGTTCCTGCACGTCTCGGTCACCCCTGAGGAGCTGAACCTGCGCTGCTTCGCCGCCACCGGGTGCCTGGAGCAGGAGCTCGATCCGCCGCTCGAGGACGAGGTGCGCATCGCTCTGTCGTAGCTTTTTTGTCTGCGGCGTTTGGCACCCTTGACCACGTGTATGTCGTGGTCGCCGGAGAGACGGTGCTTCCGGTCGGCGGCTCGGCACGCCGTACCGCCGACCTGGCGGGGGCCGTGCGCGAGCTGGAGGCGGCCGAGCGCCCGCGGTGGGTGTGGGCCGATGCCCGGGAGGTCTATCCCGGCCTGCTGAGCGCGGGCGTGCGGGTCTCCCGCTGCCATGACCTCGCGCTCACCGAAGGGCTGCTGCTCGCGTACGAGGGCCGCTACGGCGAGCCCCGCTCGGCGCGGGCCGCCCACGCCAGGCTGCACGGGCTGCCGGTGCCCGAGGACCAGCCGAGCGCGCCCGACACGCTGTTCGCGCCCGAGCCGCTCGCGGCCGAGGCGGTGGCCGAGGTGCTGGCCGACCAGCTGCGGCGGATCGAGGCGCTGCCGGAGCCCGGCAGGTTCAGGCTGCTGGTGGCGGCCGAGTCGGCCGGGGCGCTCATCGCGGCCGAGATGTCGTACGACGGCATGCCCTGGCGGCGCGACGTGCACGACGCGCTGCTGACCGACCTCCTGGGGCCGCGGCCCGTGCACGGCATGCGGCCGGCCAAGCTGCAGGCACTGGCCGACGAGGTGGCCGCGGCCTTCGGCCATCCGGTCAATCCGGACTCGGTGCAGCAGCTCGTCAAGGCGTTCAAGGGGGCCGGGGTGGCGCTGAAGACCACCCGGTCGTGGGAGCTCAAGCAGATCGACCACCCCGCCGTGGCGCCGCTGCTGGCCTACAAGGAGCTGGCCCGCCTGTTCAGCTTCCACGGGTGGGTGTGGGCCGACCAGTGGGTGCGGGGCGGCCGGTTCCGGCCCGAGTACGTGGTGGGCGGCGTCGTGTCCGGGCGGTGGGCGACCAGCGGCGGCGGGGCGCTGCAGATCCCGAAGGTGATGCGGCGGGTGGTGGTGGCCGACGACGGGTGGGTGCTGATCGTCGCCGACGCCGCCCAGCTCGAACCGCGGGTGCTCGCCGCGATGGCCGGCGACGTGGGGCTGGCCAGGGCCGCGGGGGAGATCGACCTCTATTCGGCGCTGGCGCAGTCGTTCGGGGGCGAGCGGGCCAACGCCAAGATCGCCATGCTCTCCGCCATGTACGGCGGCACCAGCGGCGACGCGCCCAAGCTGCTGGCGGTGATGCGGCAGCGCTTCCCCAAGGCGTACCAGTTCGTGGAGGACGCGGCCAAGGCGGGGGAGGAGGGGCGGCTGGTGCGCTCGTGGCTCGGGCGCACCAGCCCGCCTCCCTCGTCCCGCTGGAAGGAGCTCGTGTCGGGGCCCGAGGGCGCCCGCGCGGCCCGCGACCGTGGGCGGTTCACGCGCAACTTCGTGGTGCAGGGCACCGCGGCCGAGTGGGCCCTGGCGCTGATGGCGGTGCTGCGCGGGCTGCTGCCCGAGCCGGCCCGGCTGGTGTTCTTCCAGCACGACGAGGTGATGGTGCACTGCCCGATCGCGCAGGCCGAGGAGGTGATCGCCGCCGTCGCGGCGGCCGCCTCGGAGGCCACCCGGCTGCTGTTCGGGGCGACGCCGGTGCGCTTCCCGATGGAGGCCGTGGCGGTCTCGTCGTACGCCGACGCCAAGTGACGGGTGTGGGCGGATCAGGCGTCGGTGGTGCGCCAGACGGCGGTGAGCCAGACGCCGGCGACGGTGACCATGACGCCCACGACCAGGCCGAGCACGCCGTACCCGAGCAGCCCCACGATGGCGCCCGCGACGATCGTGCCCGTGGCGCCGCAGACGTTCATCAGCAGGTCCGAGAGCCCCTGGACGGCCGGGCGGCCCTCGAGCGGGACGGACTCGGAGACCAGGGCGGAGCCCGCCACCAGGCCGCACGACCAGCCGAGCCCCAGCAGCACCAGCGCGGTCGTCACCTGCCACACCCGGTGGCCGGACGTGCCGGCGAGGGCGGCGGCGGCCAGCAGGAGGGCCATGCCGAGCACCAGGACGGGCACCTTGCCGGCCTTGTCGGCCAGCCAGCCCACCACCGGCGACAGCACGTACATGCCCGCGATGTGCAGGCTGATCACGAGGCCGATGACGTCCAGGTTCGAGCCGTCGTGATGGAGCTTGACCGGCGTCATGGACATGACCGACACCATCGCCGTGTGACTGACCGCGATCATGACGAGGGCGCGGCGGGCGGCCGGGGTGGTGCGGAGGGTCTGCCAGGCGGTGCGGATCGTGCCTTTGGGCGCGCGGCCGGTGCTCCGGGTGCCGGTGAGCGAGCGGGCCAGCTTGAGCGGATCGGGGCGCAGGAGGACGAGGATGACGGTCAGGGCCAGCGCGAACGCCAGCGCCGCGAACGCGAACGGCCCCGCCTGCTGCACCAGGCCCAGCCGCATGCCGATCTGGTCGGCGGGCTTGGCGAGGTTCGGGCCGGCGACGGACCCGATCGTGGAGGCCCAGACGACCAGCGACAGGTGCCTGGCCGAGCGGCCCTGCGGCGACAGGTCCGTCGCCGAGTAACGCGCGGCCAGGTTGCCCGCGCTCCCGCCGCCCACCAGCACCAGCCCGGCCAGCAGCAGCGGCCAGGTACGCAGGCTGATCGCGAGGACCGAGATGGCGCAGCCCGCCAGCGCCGCCAGGTACGCCACCGACAGGCCCGCCCGGCGGCCGCCGCGGCCGGATGCCTTGGCCGCCGGCAGGGCCAGCAGAGCCGCGCCGAGCACGGTGGCCGTGCCCGCGAACCCGCTGATGACCGTGGATCCCGACAGCTCGTCCACGACCACCGAGCTGAGGGCGAGCCCGACGGCGACCCCCACGCCGCCCACGATCTGCGTGGCCGACAGGACAGCCAGGGTCCGGCGCTGGACGGTCTGGACGCGGTCAGCGGAGGAGACGGCAGGTGTGGTGGGGGCACTGGTCACCTGTGAAGTCTCGCATAGCCCCCAACATCACCCAAAAGGCCGAAATATCAGAGAACGGTGACTGAATCCCCTTGAGTGATGCGCCCCGGCGCGTCCGGGATCAGGTTGATGCCGAACCACACCTTCCCGTCCCACCGGCGATGCCGGGAGAGCGTCCTGATGGGCTCCTTGCCCTTCGTGTACGTGGCCGTGTCGATCGTGGTCAGCACGCACCGGTCGCACCCCTTGCTGACCCGGAAGTCGACCGCGCCGATGCGTACCCGCTCCCACTTGTCCTCGGCGAACGGCGTGTCCACCCCGTCGACCACCACGTTCGGCCGGAACCGGTGCATGGGCAGCGGCTCGGGCGCCTCCTCGCCGCGCTCCAGCGCGGTCTCCACGATCCAGTCGTTGAGCCGCGCGAGCGAGGCGCTGGACGTGAGCAGCAGCGGGTAGCCGTCGGCCAGGCTCACGCGGTCGCCGGGCCGCCCGTACTCCGGGTTGACCGGACGGCGGGTGGGGTCGTCGAGCCACTTGAGCCTCAGCGGCCGCCCCACCAGCCCGGACAGCCAGCGCGCCGCGTCGTCGCCGCAGTCGGTGACCTCCACGGGAGTGCGCCCGACCGTGACCGTCGACATCGACTCGGCCGGCGTGACCCGCAGGGGGGCGGCGTGCGGGCCGGTCAGCGTGAGTTCGTCGCCGTCGAGCCGGGCGACGATGGCCAGCAGGCGGGGCTCCTCGCGGGCGGTGAGGACGTCGCCGCGCTCGTCGGTGATGAGGTAGCGGCGGTCGCCGGCCAGCCCCCACGGCTGCACCTCGGCCTCGTGGACCTCGTGCCCGGCGGTGGACTTGACGGGGTAAAAGTGGATGCTCGCCAGCTTCATGAGCGAGAAAGTACCTTACTCGCCGCCGGGGCCGTGGACCGGTGCAGGGCTGCCGAGAGGGCCACGGTCGCGAGCGCTAGCACGCCGATGGCGGCGCCGATCCAGGCCACGGAGGGATAGCCGAGGCCCGCCTCGATGGCCAGCCCGCCGAGCCAGGGTCCGACGGTGATGCCGACGTTGAAGGAGGAGACGTTCACCGCGGCGGCCAGCGTGGGGGCGTCCTTGGCCAGGGAGAAGACGCGGGTGTTCAGCGCGGGGTTGGTGCCGAAGCCGAACGCGCCGAGCAGGAAGATCAGCGCGATGGCCGGCACCGTGGCCGACGCGCCCAGGGCCAGCGCCACCGACGTGACGACGAGGCCGGTCACGCCGACGTACAGGGTGGGGAACGGGCGGGCGTCGGCGATCCTGCCGCCGATGGTGATCCCGATCAGGGAGCCGACGCCGTAGAGGGCCAGGACCGCGGGCACCCAGGCCGGTGCCAGGCCCGTGGTGTCGACCAGCAGCACGCTCAGGTAGCTGAAGGAGGCCAGCAGGGCTCCCGTGGTCAGCGCGGTGGTCGCGTACGAGAGCCAGAGCCTGGGGCCGGCCATGGCGCGCAGCTCGTCGGAGACGCGCGGCGCGGCACCGGAGGGGCGGCCGCCGGGGATGGTGGCGAGCACGCCCAGACCGGCCAGGGCCGACAGCGCCGCGACGGCCCAGAAGGCCGCGCGCCAGCCGAGGTGCTGGCCGATGACCGTGCCGAGGGACAGGCCGATGATGGTGGCGACCGTCAGCCCGCCGGCGAGCACGCTCATGGCCTTGCCGCGGGCGCCCGCGGGCACCAGGCCGACCGCGGTGCTCGCGGCCACGGCCCAGAATCCGGCGTACACGAAGGCGCCCACGACGCGGGTGGCGAAGACCACGCCGTAGCTGGACGTCAGGGCGCCCACGACGTGCGTCAGCACGAAGACCGCCATGAACGTCAGCAGCGCCGTCCGCCGGGGCCAGCGCAGCGTGGCGACGGCCAGCACCGGAGCCCCCACCAGCATCCCCATGGCGAACGCCGAGATCAGCAGCCCGGCGCCGGGCACGGACACGTGCAGGTCGGCGGCCATCTCGGGCAGCAGCCCCGCCAGCATGAGCTCAGAAGTGCCCTGAGCGAAGATCGCGAGTCCCAGTATGTAGACGGCCAACGGCATGGTCACACTCCTTTTTGTATTGATCGGTTCAAAACGAGGGCGCGGAAAAGTCAGAAGGCGCTCAGCGCGGTTCTCGCGATCGACTCGAGCCCGTCCCGGTCCGTCCCGCCCCGGGCGGCCACGCGCAGGCCGCTGACGGTGGCGAAGACGAAGTGCGCCAGGGCGAGCGGGTCCTTGTCCGGGGCGATCTCGCCCCGGGCGCGGCCGGCCTCGATGGCGGCCCGCAGCAGCTCCCGGCGCCTGTCGTTGTCGCGCCGCAGCAGCTCGGCGATCTCCGGGTCGTGCGGGGCGAGCTCCGTCATCGAGTTGACCACCAGGCAGCCGGGTGGCTCGCCGGGGTCGGGGTCGACGGCCCACCACAGCACGGTCCTGATCTTCTCCTTGATCGGCAGGCCGGACTCGAGCAGCTCGGCGAGCGTGGCGTTGCGCTCGTCCATGTAGTGGCGCAGCGCCCTCCGGAACAGGTCGTGCTTGCTCGCGAAGGTGTTGTAGATGCTGCTGCGGCCGAGGCCGGTGGCCGCGCACAGGTCCTGTGTCGAGGTGGCCTCGTAGCCCGCGGTCCAGAACGCGCGCATGGCCGCCTCGATGGCGCGCTCCTCCTCGAACTTCCTCGGTCGCCCCATGCTCCGCACGTTAGCACGTTCTGGAACGAACAGTGCAATACGTCAGTCGGCCTGCCGGAAGGTGTCCAGGACCACCTGGCGGGCCTCCGCCTGCTCGTCCCACTTGAGCTCGGGCATGTCGAACGTGATCGTGAACGCGTCCTTGTCGTCGATCGTGACGTACCTGGTCAGCGCGTGCATGGGGACGCCGCTGGAGGTGGTGTAGGTGTACTCCCAGTCGGCGGCCCGCCAGCCGCGGTAGTCGACGGCCTGGAGCTGCACCTGGATGTAGCCGTCCACGCCGCCCTTGGCCTCCTGCTTGCCCAGCTCGGCCAGGCCCCCGTCGGCCTGCGGGGCGGCCTTCCGCACCATGATCCGGATGCCGGAGTCCTTCGGCCCGCTGAACGTGGTCACGCCGCCCGACGTCCCGGCCTTCCAGCCCTCGGGCACGGCGACGGCGAACCCGGCCATGCCGTGCTCGCTGTAGCCGGCGGGTATCACCGAGGGCTCGCCGTTCTGGGCCGTGCCGGGCGAGGAGGTCGCGGCCTGGGGCGGCGGCGCGACCGTGGGCGTCGAGCCGCCCGACAGGATGACGAGCACGGCGCCGACGACCACGGCGATGCCCACGAGGACGCTGACGATCATGAGCGGGGACGGGCGGCCGCCACGACTCCAGAAGCCGTCGTCCTCTTCGGGCCTGCGCCTGCTCTTGCCCGTGCGCGGCGCCGCGCCGGGCAGCGTCGCCAGGCGGTTGTGGGTGAGGTCGCGGGACAGGTCGCGCGACTGCTCGCGCAGGTCGTCCGCCGAGGCCAGCGGCCACGGCGTGGCGCCGGAGGTGGACGCGCGGCTGTCCGTGGTCAGCGGCAGGATCGGCGCGGGCTGCGGGCCGGAGTCGTCGTCGAGGTCCCCGGCGATCCGGTGCGGCCCGGACGGTGTGCTGAAAGGCCGGCCCCCCGAGGGGCCGCCGAACGCGTCGAACCCGCCGGACGGCGCCGACAGCTGGTCGGTCCTGCGGCTGCCCGACGGGCTCTGCAGCGCGTCGTACGGCATCGCATGGCCGCCCGACGGGCTGTTCAGCGGGTCGTACGGCACCCGTACCGGACCTGAGGGGGTCTCCACGATCCGCGAGGGCATCGGCCCCGACGGGTGGTCCAGCGGCGGCAGGCTCTCCTGCGAGGGCAGCGACTCGGCCGGGCGCGGCCGGACCGAGCCGTGCGCGCGCAGCACCGCCTCCAGCATCTCGATGACCTGGTCGGAGGTGAGCCGCTCCGCCGGGTTCTTGCGCAGCAGGCCCTCGATCACCGGCTGCAGCGAGCCGGCCCGCTGCGGGCTGATCGGGTCCTGCGTGAGCACCGAGCCGAGCACCGCCACGGGGTCGGGCCCCTCGTACGGCGGCCGCCCCTCGACGGCGGCGTACAGCGTCGCGCCGTACGACCACAGGTCGGCCGCCTGCGTGATCGCCTGCCCGGACAGGCGCTCCGGCGGGATGTACGCGGGCGACCCCATGAGCAGCCCGGTCTGCGTGATGGTCACGTCGCCCTCGATGGCCGCGATGCCGAAGTCGGTCAGCACCACCCGGTCCGAGGTCAGCAGCACGTTGCCGGGCTTGATGTCCCGGTGCAGGATCCCGGCGGCGTGCGCGTGCCTGAGCGCGTCGAGCACCCGGATGCCGATCTCGGCGGCCTGGATCACCGGCAGCGGCCCGCTCTGGCGTACGGCCTGCTCCAGTGACCACGCGCGGACCAGCTCCATCACGATCCAGGGGCGGCCGTCCTCCTCGACGACGTCGTGCACGGTCACGATGCCGGGATGCGTCAGCCGCGCGGCCGACCTGGCCTCGCGCAGCACGCGCCGGTGCGCCACCTGCATGCCCGCGCGGTCGAGCCCGTACGGGAGGATCAGCTCCTTGACCGCCACGTCACGGTCGAGCAGGACGTCGTGGGCGTGCCACACCATGCCCATGCCGCCCCTGCCGACCGGCGACATGAGGCGGTACCGCCGGCCGATCAGGCGTCCCTGCCCCTGCGGGGCCCCGCTGGGGGCGCCTCCCTCCGGGCCGGGGCCGCTGAGCAAGCGGTCGGCTGCCATCTTCCCGCCCCCATCCCGCACTGAACGTCAACAAAGTGGTTCGTTACGATATCGGCGGGTCATGCCCAAGGGAAGCTGATCAACCCTGACAAGGGTTATTACCTGGGGTTATGTCGCCCGTCACATGGCCTGTCCGGCCAGCGCCAACAGGGCGGCGGTAAAGGCCTCCGCAGGCGGTTTGACTAGGCCCGCACCCACCTGTCCGGTTCCGGGGATGCGGCCCGCTATGCCGGTGTTGACCACGGGCAGCAGGCCGGTCCTGGCGACGAGCGTCACGTCGATGCCGACGGGCGTGCCACGGAAGCCGAGCCCCGGGATCTGGTAGGCGGGATGCTCGGCGAGCGTGATCTCGTACATGGAGCGGGTGGCCCGCACCGCGTCCGACACCTCGCCGCCCACGAACCGCACGATGGCCGGCGAGGCCGCCATCGCGAACCCGCCCAGCCCCGACGTCTCGGTGATCGTGGAGTCGCCGATGTCCGGGTTGGCGTCGTCCGGCCCGTACGTGCCCAGATAGAGCCCGTCGGGCACGCCCGCGGGACCGGTGAACCAGCGCCCGCCCAGCCCGGAGAGCTGGACGCCGAAGTCGGCGCCGTTCCTGGCCATGGCCACGACCAGGGACGAGCCCGGCACGTCGCGGGCCGCGTCGGTGCTGACCTTGGCGGCGGCCATGGCGAGGTTGAGGAAGAAGTGGTCGTTGCCGTTGACGAAGCGCAGGACCTCCGCGGCGTGGCCGGGGACGGCCTCGACCACGGCGGGGGCCAGCTCGCGCAGCAGGAGCGAGGTGGCGGCGCGGTTGCGGTTGTGCAGCTCGTCGCCCATCTGCAGGGCCTGCGCGATCAGCGAGCGCAGATCGAGTGGCCCGGTGCGCTCCAGCGTCGCCCGCAGCGCCGGGCCGAGCACCGCGTCCATCCAGCGCAGGCGCTCCAGCACCTCCGGTCCGTAGGCGCCGTACCTGAGGACCTTGCCCAGGCCCTCGTTCAGCGAGCAGTACGCGGTGCCGCCGTGCTCGTCGTCGCGTACCTCGAACAGCCACATGGACGGGCTCACCACGCCCGCCATCGGGCCCACGGCGGCGTGCTCGTGGCACGGCCGCAGCGCGATCTCGCCGGCCGCCAGCCGGCGCCCGGCGTCGTGCTCGTCGCCGGCCAGCCCCTCGAGCAGCATCGCGCCGATCAGCGCGCCCCGCATCGGGCCCGACGCGCGCTCCCAGGTGATGGGCGGGCCCGCGTGCAGGAACGTCCCCGCCTCCAGCACCTCCGACGCCCGCCGCACCCCTACCAGGTGCGGGCGCGCGGAGGTCAGCCTGCTCACGGCCAGCTCATTGGCGGCCTGCCGGCGCGGGTCGGCGAGCACCTTCGCCAGGGCCTCGGCGGTCCCGGGCAGCGGCGGGCGCCAGCTGACGGGGACGGTCCGGACGGCCTGCGCCCTGAGCGCCTCGTCGAGCAGGCCCGCGCCGACCGTGACGACACGGGGAGAGGTGGACAGCAGGCTCATAGGAGGCTCCTGGCGTGCCTGGCGGCCTGGGCGTTGGACGTGAACACGGCCGCGCCCGCCCCCCTGAAGGCGGCGGCCTGCCGGTGCAGGTCCTGCGGGTCGCCCTCGGTGCCGATGAGAGCGATCACGACGGTGGCGGGGGTGCGCGCGACGGCGTGCGCGAGCGAGGCGGCGGGATCGGGGTCGGCGCCGTGGCCGAGCACGACGTCCATGAGCACCAGGTCGCTCTCATGAGCGCGGGAGAGCGCCTCGACGCGGAGCGTCGGGTCGATCATGGGGTGGGCCCGGCCCCTGGTGTAGGCGTCGTCGCCGTAGTCGACGAAGTCACCCTGGCGCGCGACCAGCGCGGCCTCCGCGCTGAGCGTCCCGCCGGAGTAGACGCCCTTGATCGTCTTGACCCGGCTCCGCTTGCCCGACCACGCGGGCCAGGACGGCCACTCGGGCACGGGCCTGCCGAGCGCGCGCAGGGCCCGTTCGGCCGCCTCCGTGAGGTCGATCTCCGGGAGCAGCGCGAGCAGCACCGGCGTGCGCAGCCGCGCCACGGAGTCCTGTACGGTCCGCGCCACCTCGGGGGAGGGCGGCTTGGAGATGAGCACGATCAGCTCGGTGGCCGGATCCTCGTCCAGCATGCGCAGGGCGCGCAGCGTGGACAGGCCGCCCACCTCGGCCGACAGGTCTCTGCCGCCCACGCCGAGCACGTGGCTGACGCCGGTCCCCGCCCAGTCGAGCAGGCACGTCACCTGCTGGGCGCCGGTGCCGGAGGCCGCCACCACGCCGACGGGGCCGGGGCCGAGCACGTTCGCGAAGCCCAGGCCGACGCCGCCGATCACGGCGGTGCCGCAGTCGGGGCCCATCACGAGGACGTCCCGGGTCTCCGCGAGCTCCTTCAGGCGGCGCTCCTGGGCCACGGGGACGCCGTCGCTGAAGATCATGACGGGGAGTCCGGCCTGGACGGCGTCCTGGGCCTCGGCGAAGGCGTACTCGCCCGGGGTCGAGACGAGGACCAGGTCGGCGCCGGTCCTGGCGGCCGAGCGGGTGGTGAGCGGGGGCTGGTCGGTGGGGGCGCTCTCCGAGGGTTGCACAGCGGTCAGCCGGCGGTCGGCCTCCTCGACGGCCGCCCTGGTGTCGTGTGCGCGTACGGCTATGAGCAGGTCGCCCGGGTCGGCGGCCGGGACGGCGAAGCCCAGGTCGCGGAGGATGCCGAGGTTCAGCTCGGTGGCCATGGCGACCATGGCCACCTCCACGCCCGACATTTCAGTCAGCGCACGACTTATGCGCATGAGGGCGACGGAGTCGTGGTACGTGCCTTTCCGTACCAGCACCGCGTCGCCGCTCATCGGGGCCCGCTCAGGGCGAGGACGGCGGCCGTGCCGATGGCGATGCCCTGGGCGAGGTCGGCGCCCGAGGTGTGGCCGATGCGGTGGAGATCGCGCAGCGCCGGCTCGAGCGGCTGCCCGCCGGCGATGCCGCGCAGCACGGCGGTCACCTCGGGGCTGGCCTCGCCCCTGGCGGCGCAGTGCAGGAGCGTGGCCGAGATGGGCGTGGTACGGGTGCGCGCGTCGAACGTCACGGTCGCCGCCAGCCACTCGGCCAGCCGGACCGCCCGGTCCGCCCCGGCCGCCGCCCCCAGCCGGCGCAACGTCACCAGCAGGCCCGCCAGGATGTCGTCCCCGCTCGGCGTGAGCCCGGGACCCAGGCCCACGAGCTGTTCGGCCGCCGTCACCGCCCCCAGGAGCCAGCCCTTCGCACAGCTGCCGGCCAGCGACTCGACGGCCTCGTTGCCGATCAGGCCCGGCAGCGGGGGATCCGGCGGTCGGCTCAGGCGGGCGGCGGCGTGCTCGAGACGTGCCCGATCGATCCGGCCCAGCGGCGGGGCGGGGTCCCACCAGCGGCGGACGCTCAGGCTCAGCGGGCCCAGCTCGACGGCGCGCTCGCCGACCCAGGCGTCATCACCCACCGTGACGTGCGGCAGCTGGGCGGCCAGCAGCACGGAGTTGGGCAGTCGCGTGGCCGCGCCCGTGATGACGGCGATCACGGAAGGCTCCAGGTCGGTTCTGACCTCGAGATACACCCCCACCGGGAAGACGGCGAGCACGCGGGCGGGGCGGCGCGGCGACTCCAGGAGCGGACGCACCGCCGTGCTGGCCGCCCCCGTCACATGGACGCGGGCACGTCTCACATGAGTACTGACGGTCACCTGGCCTCCCATCCGACCCTGGACCTGACCGTAGAACGGGCGCGGAACCCTCCGTACGGAGAAATTTGCCAACAGTCAGCGGGAAGGTTGGCTCTTCCTGACAGACCGCTTCTGGAGTCACAATCGTCCACATGGAACCCCCCGTCCGGCTCGCCAGCACCGGAACGATCATTCACGGTGTTTCCGTAGGAGAGGTGCTCGGCGTCTCGACGCTCGCCGACGCCAGGCTGATCGCGGGGGAGAGCGGGCTGGGCCGCATCGTGCAGCGGCTGAACGTCATGGAAGTGCCCGACATCCTGGCCTGGGTCAAGCCGCACGAGCTGCTGCTCACCACGGGCTATCCGCTGCGCAACACCCCGCAGTCACTCGGGCGGCTGGTGGCCGACCTGGACGAGCGCGGGCTGTCGGCGCTGGCGATCAAGCTCGGGCGGTACGTGGACGAGCTGCCCGACGAGATGGTCGAGCAGGCCGACCGGCTCGGCTTCCCGCTCATCATGCTGCCGAACGACGTCGGGTTCGACGACATCCTCAACCAGGTGCTGACGGACATCCTGAACCGCCAGGCCGCCGTGCTCGCCCGCGCCGAGGAGGCGCACCGGGCGCTCGTGCAGGTCGTGCTGGCGGGCGGCGGGCTCAACGAGGTGACCGCCGAGGTGGCGCAGCTGCTCGACGTGTCGGTGGCGGCCGTGGACGGCTCGGGCCGCGTCCTGGCCACCGCGGGCGCCGCCGATCACGTGGCGGTCCTGCGCGAGTCGATCTCTCTGGAGGGCCCGCCCCTTTCGGCCGCCCCGGGGAGGGCTCGGTCGTTCGCCTCGGTGCCCGTGCTCGCCGGCGGCCACCACCACGGGAGGATCGTCGCCTACAGCCCGTCGGGGGCGATCAGGGACAGCGACGTCGGCATCCTCGAACGCGCCGCCACCGTCGCCGCGCTCGTCGTGACACGGCAGGAGGCGGTCAACGCCGTCGAGAGCAAGTACCGCGCCGACTTCCTGCGCGATGTGCTCACCGGCCGGGCGGGCACGGCGGAGCGGGTCACCGCCAGGGCGCGGGCGTTCGGCTGGGACCTGGCGCGACCGGTGACCGTGCTGGTGGCCGAGCTGGACCCGGTCGGCGACGAGCGCAGCGCGCAGGACCGGCTGGTGGCCTGCTGGACGGCGGCGATGCGGCGGCACGACCCGCGCGGGGCGGTCGCCGGGTTCTCGCACGAGGTGGTGGCCGTGGTGGACGCCTCGATCGACGCCACCCGGGTGGCCAAGGACGCCGCCTCCGCCTTCGCAGACGTGCCGCCCGCGACGTTCTCCACCGGCACCTCCCGGCCGAGCCCGGGGGCGGAGACGCTGCCCGAGGCGTACTCGCAGGCGCTGAAGGCGGCGCGCGTGGGCCGCCAGCTGCACGGCCCCGGCGCGGTCGCCCACTTCGACCAGCTCGGCGTCTACCGCCTGCTGTCCCTGGTGAACGACACGGAGGAGCTGCACGCGTTCGTCCGCGAGACGCTCGGACCGCTGGCCTTCGACGACGACGCCGAGAACGCCGACCTCCGGCGCACCCTGCAGGTGCTCCTGGAGACCAACCTCAACGTGGCGGAGACGGCGCGGCGGCTGCACTTCCACTACAACACGCTGCGCTACCGCATCGGCAAGCTGGAACGCCTGCTCGGCAACTTCACCGACGACCCCCACCTGCGCCTCAACCTCACCCTGGCCCTGCACGTGCTGCGGATGCGGGGGATCTAGGGTTGGGGCTGTGGATCTGGACTTCGAACTGCGCTCCGAGTACATCCCGCTGTGTGACCTGCTGAAGTACTGCGGGATCACGGAGACGGGCGGGATGGCCAAGCAGCTGATCGCCGAGGGGTTCGTGCTGGTGGACGGTGAGGTGGAGCTGCGCAAGCGAGCCAAGATCCGGGCGGGCCAGGTCGTCAGCGGCGAGGGCTTCTCGATCCGGGTGGAGTAGCCCGATCTCGGGTGCGCGAGCTTTTCACTGGTCCTGGGCGTAGATTTGGCAGATCATGCCCGTGTAGCGCCGTCCCGGCGGGCCTAATGTGCCCGCACCGGAACGTGTCGCCAGCGAAACGCCCAGTACAAGAGGGGCTCTCATGGTTTTGGGATGGACAAAACACGGTGACGGCAAGCACCTGGCTCCCGGGGAGGTGGTCAGGCCGGACGAGCGGCTGAGCTGGCCCAGGATGGTGGGGTTCGGGGCACAGCACGTGATCGCGATGTTCGGCGCGACCTTCGTCTTCCCCCTGGTGATGGGGCTGGATCCGAACGTCGCCGTGATGATGTCAGGCGTCGCGACGATCCTGTTCCTGCTGATCGTGAAGGGGAGGATACCGTCCTACCTCGGCACCAGCGCGTCCTTCGTGGGCGGGGTGCTCGCCATCAGGGCGGCGGCCGGGGGTGACACGGCGGGCGCGGACGCGATCGTGACCGGTGCCATTCTGGTCGCCGGGTTCGTGCTGGCGCTGGCCGGGCTGGCGATCCACTTCCTCGGCGTGCAGATCATCCACCGGGTCTTCCCACCCGTGGTCACCGGCGCGGTCGTGATGCTGATCGGGTTCGGGCTGGCGTACGTGGTGGCGGACGTCTACTGGCCGCAGGACCACTGGGTCGCGCTCATCACGATGCTGGTCACGTTCCTGGTGATCGTGCTCTTCAAGGGGTTCGTCGGGCGGATCGCCATCCTGGTCGGCCTGGTCTTCGGGTTCGTGCTCTCGTGGGTGCTGGACAAGAGCGCCGGGCCGATCACGTCCGTGCTGCCCGGGGCGAACCTGCGGGACGCCGCCGGGGCCAGTTGCCCGGTCGAGGGGACGTACTGCGTGGCCACGGCCTTCCCGCACGACCGGGTGAACTTCGCCGCCCTGGAGAAGGCGCCGTGGTTCGGGGTGCCGGACTTCCACGCCCCCGACTTCAAGACCTCGGCCGTGCTGCTGGTGCTGCCCGCCGTCATCGCGCTCATCGCCGAGAACATCGGGCACGTCAAGGCCGTCGGCGAGATGACCGGGACCGACGTCGACCCGTACGTGGGCCGGGCCGTGGTGGCCGACGGAGTCGGCACCATGGTCGCCAGCGCGGTCGGCGGGTCGCCCACCACCACCTACGCCGAGAACATCGGCGTCATGGCCGCCACCAAGGTCTACTCGACCGCCGCCTACTACATCGCCGCCGTCATCGCCATCCTCTTCGGCCTCTGCCCCAAGTTCGGCGCGCTCGTCGCGGCCACGCCGGGCGGCGTGCTCGGCGGCGTCACCGTCATCCTGTACGGGATGATCGGCCTGCTCGGCGCGAAGATCTGGATCGAGAACAGGGTGGACTTCGCCGATCCCGTGAACATGGTTCCGATCGGCGCGGGCATCATTCTGGCCATCGGACCCGTGAGCCACTACATCGGCGGCGACTTCACCCTGGAGGGGATCGCGCTCGGCACCATCGTGGTGCTGGGCGGCTACCACCTGCTCCGGGCCATCGCCGGCCGCCCCGCCGAGCCGGCCGGGAGCGAGGCCGGGTGAAGCCGCCGCCGTTCGAGTACCACGCCCCCCGCGACCTCGGCGCGGCGCTCCGGACGCTCGCCGAGGTGGACGGGAAGGTGCTGGCCGGAGGGCAGAGCCTCATCCCCATGCTGAACATGCGGCTGGCGGCCCCGGCACATCTCGTCGACATCAGCCGCCTGGAGGAGCTGCGGGTCATGGAGGCGACGGAGGACGGTGTCCGGGTGGGGGCGGCGGTGACGCACACGCAGGTGGAGCGGGCCGGGGCGCATCCGCTGCTCACCCGGGCGCTCAAGCTGGTCGCGCATCCCGTGATCAGGAACCGGGGGACCGTGGTGGGCAGCCTCGTGCACGCCGATCCGGCCGCCGAGCTGCCCGCGGTGCTGGCCGTTCTGGGCGGTTCGGTACGGGTGGCCCGCTGGGGCGGGCCGGTGCGCGACGTGGGCGCGCAGGAGTTCTTCGTCGGGCCGATGGAGTCGGCGGTCCGGCCGGGCGAGCTGGCCGTGTCGGCATTTTTCCCGGCATTGGGGCCGCGTACCGGGGCAGCATTCGAGGAGGTGGCCAGGCGGCACGGCGACTACGCGCTGGCCGGAGTCTGCGCCGTCGTGACACTCGGCGAGGACGGCCACGTCGAAGCCGCCACGCTCGCCTGCATCGGCGTCGGCCCCGTGCCGGTCGTCGTGGACGTGACCGGGAGCCCCGCGGAGGCGGCGCGGGCCGTACGGGACCGGGTCGAACCGGAGGGCGACATCCACGCGTCGGCCGACTACCGACGGCACCTCGCGGGCGTGCTGGCCGAGCGGGCACTGCGGAACGCGACCAGGGAGGCAGGGGTTCGTGGAGCATGAGATCACGCTCGTCGTGAACGGCACCGCGAGACGGGTCAGCGTGCCCGCCCGCCGCCTGCTGTCCGACTGCCTGCGCCAGGACCTCGGCCTGACCGGCACCCACGTCGGCTGCGAGCACGGCGTCTGCGGCTGCTGCACCGTGCTGCTCGACGGGCAGCCGGTACGGTCGTGCCTGACGTTCGCGGTCAGCGTGGACGGCTCCGAGATCACCACCGTGGAGGGGCTGGCCGCCAAGGACGGCCTGTCGCCCGTGCAGCGGGGGTTCGCCGAGTGCCATGGCCTGCAGTGCGGGTTCTGCACGCCGGGGTTCCTGTGCACGGTGACCGCCATGCTGCGGGAGAACCCGGCACCCACCGATGAGGAGGTGCTCGAGGGCATCTCGGGCAACCTGTGCCGGTGCACGGGCTACCAGAACATCGTCAAGGCCGTTCACCGGGCCGCCGAGCTGCTCGCGGAGGAAGCATGACGACGAGGCTGTTCGGGGAGCCCGTGCCGCGGCGGGAGGACCCGAGGCTGCTCACCGGCCAGGGCCGCTTCCTCGACGACCTCGGCGGGGAGGCGCTGGCCGCCGCGTTCGTGCGCTCGCCGCACGCGCACGCCCGCATCCGCGACATCGACGTGGCCGCCGCGCTCGACGTGGAGGGGCTCGTCGCCGTCTACACCTGGGAGGACCTGCCCGAGCGGGTCGGCAGGCCGCTGCCGCTGCTGATCCCGCACCCGGCGCTCACGCACGGGCGCACCGCGTACCCGCTGGCCAGGGAGGTCGTCCGGCACGTCGGCGAGCCGGTGGTCATGGTGGTGGCCACCGACAGGTACGCGGCCGAGGACGCCTGCGCGCTCATCGAGGTCCACTACGAGCTGCTCAAACCGGTCGTCGGCCTGGAGGAGGCGGTGCAGGGCGCCCAGCTCGTGCACGAGGACGTACCGGGCAACGTGGGAGCGCACCTCGTCCAGGAGGTCGCGGCGGCCGACGGGCGCGGCGCGCGGGAGGCCATCGAGACCGCGCCGCACACGCTCGCCTTCCGGCTCGACATCGAGCGCAGCGCCAGCATGCCCCTGGAGGGGCGCGGCGTGTACGCCCGCTGGGACGGCCGCGACCTGCGCGTCTACTCCAGCACCCAGACCTCCACCAGCGTCCGCATGGCCGTGGCCGCCGCGCTCGAGCTGCCGCTGCCGCAGGTCGAGGTGATCGCGCCCGACGTGGGCGGCGGCTTCGGGGTGAAGATCGTGCACCCGTGGCCCGAGGAGGTGCTGGTGCCGTGGGCGGCCATGACGCTCGGGCGCGAGATCAAGTGGACGGAGGACCGCAGGGAGCACTTCGTCTCCTCGGCCCACGAGCGCGGCCAGGTGCAGTACGTACGGGTCGGCTTCGACGACGACGGCCGCGTCCTCGGCCTGGACGTGACGATCCTGCATGACCACGGCGCCTACACGCCCTACGGCATCATCGTGCCGATCATCACCTCCACGCAGCTCCTCGGCCCTTACAAGATCGGGGCCTACCGGGTCGAGTTCACCGCCGTCTACACCAACACCGTGCAGGTCACGCCCTACCGGGGAGCCGGCAGGCCGCAGGGCGTGTTCTGCATGGAGCGGACCATGGACAAGATCGCCCGCTACCTCGGCAAGGACCGGACCGAGGTGCGCGCGGTCAACTTCATCGGGCCCGACGAGTTCCCGTACGACCAGGGGATGACGTTCCAGGACGGGCGGCCGCTGATCTACGACAGCGGCGACTACCCGGAGATGCTCCGCATGGTCAAGGAGCTGATCGGCTGGGACTCCTTCGAAAGACGCCCCGGCAGGGGCATCGGCATCGGCTGCTACGTCGAGGGCACCGGCGTGGGGCCGTACGAGGGCGGCCACGTGCAGGTGACCTCCGACGGGCGCGTGCACGTGTCCACCGGGCTCACCTCGCAGGGCCAGGGGCACGAGACGGTGTTCGCGCAGATCGCCGCCACCGAGCTGGGGGTGCCGATCGAGCGGGTGAGCGTGGTGACGGGCGACACCCGCAGGTTCGGGTACGCGGTCGGCACGTTCGCCTCGCGCGCGGCCGTCGTCAGCGGCAACGCCATCGCGCTGGCCTGCCGGAAGGTCCGCGAGAAGGCGCTGCGGATCGCCGCCGACGCGCTGGAGGCCGCCCCGGCCGACCTGGAGATCACCGACGGGATGGTGCACGTCGTGGGCACCCCGACCGCGTCCATCCCGCTCTCCACGGTGGCGGTGCTGGCCAACCCGCTGCGGTACGCCTTCGACGACGAGACCGCGAAGGCGACCCAGTTCTCCGGCGCCACCTCCCCCGACCGGCCGCCGGTCGCCGAGGGCGACGAGCCGGGGCTGGAGGGGCGCGACTACTACTCGCCGATCAGGTCCACGTTCGCGTCCGGCATGCACGCGGCGATCGTCGAGACCGACCCGGAGACCGCCGAGATCAAGGTGGCTCGATACGCGGTCGTGCACGACTGCGGCCGGCTGATCAACCCCATGATCGTGGAGGGCCAGATCCACGGCGGAGTGGCGCAGGGCATCGGCGGCGCCCTCTACGAGCGCATGGTGTACGACCCGCACGGCCAGCTCGTCAACGCCTCCTTCATGGACTTCCTCATGCCGTACGCCACCGAGATCCCGCACATCGAGACCGCCCACCTGGAGACGCCCTCGCCGCTCAACCCGCTCGGCATCAAGGGCGCGGGCGAGGCCGGCGTGATCCCTGTCTCCGCGGTCATCGCCTCGGCCGTCGAGGACGCCGAGGGCATTCCCGTCGACCGCATGCCCATCTCCCCGTCCGACCTCTTCGATTTGCGCTCCCGTATGCGATGATCTGACGCTATGCGCGCTCCCGACGCCGGTCTGACCGCCTTTCCCGCCGTCCCCGACGACGTCCGGCTGATCGACCTGGCCTGGAACGACCTCTCCGAGGTCCCCGACCGGGTCGCCGGGCTGGGCGCGCTGGAGGAGCTCAGGCTCGACGGCAACCGCCTGCGCTCGCTGCCCGACCTCTCCGGGCTGACCGCGCTGCGCGCGCTGCACCTCGACGGCAACGAGCTGACGTCGTTCCCGCGCTGCCCGCCGTACCTGGAGGTCCTCTTCCTGTACGGCAACCGCGTCGGCGCGATCCCCGACCGGCTGAGCCCCCGCCTGCGGCACCTCGCGGTCGGCGGCAACGGGCTGACCGGCGTGCCGGCACCCCTGTGGCAGCTGACCGCGCTGGAGTCGCTCAACCTGGCCGAGAACGCGCTCACCGAGGTCCCGGCGGCGATCGGCGGGCTGACCCGGCTGCGCATGCTCGACCTGGGACACAACCGGCTCGCCTCCGTCCCGCCCGAGATCGGGGAGCTGGACCTCACCGACTACCTGTACCTCAGCGACAACCTGCTCACCGAGGTGCCGGAGGCGATCGGGCGGCTGGGGCGGCTCGCGTACCTGAACCTCACCGACAACCAGCTGACCCGGCTGCCCGAGTCCATCGGGCGGATGGCCTCACTGGTGGAGCTGCGGCTGTACGGCAACCGGCTGGAGTCGCTGCCCGAGTCCATCGGCGGGCTGCGGCGGCTGCGCGAGCTGCACGCGCAGGGCAACCGGCTGACCCGGCTGCCCGCGTCGATCGCCGAGCTGGGCGAGCTGCGCGTGCTGGACCTGCGGAACAACCGGCTGCGCGAGCTGCCGGACGCGCTGCCGCCCGGTCTCAGGCACCTCGACCTGCGGAACAACCGGCTGCGTGAGCTGCCTGCGACGCTGCCCCCGCTGGAGAAGCTGGACCTGCGCTGGAACAAGCTGGACGGCGAGCCCGAGGTGCTGCGCCGGCTCCGCGATCAGGGTTGCGTCATCCTGCGCTGAACCGGGGCGATTTTCGGTGCGTACCTCCGCACATGACGACATTTCCACGTCTGGCCGCTTTCGCGCTGCTGGCCGGGCTGGTCGCCGGCTGCTCCTCAGGGGGCTGGGGCGACTACGCCGCAGCAGGCGACAGCCAGAAGGCCGCCGCCCCCCTGACCGTGGAGCAGCTGTCCGCCAAGGTCGGCTGCAAGCCGAAGATGCAGGTTCAGGCCGCCGACTTGCGTACCGGCTACTGCAAGACCAAGGTCGGGCAGTTCTTCGTCAACACGTTCGCGAGTGAGAAGCTCAAGGACGAGTGGATGGACCGCGCCCCCGAGTACAACCCGCACCTGGTCGGCCCCCGCTGGACGGTGCTGGGGCCGCTCGAGGTGCTGGAGCAGCTGAAGGAGCCGCTCAGCGGCGACCTGCACCTGATGGACCACAGGGTCTCCCAGACGCCGGCGCCACCGAAGTAACCATCCGGTATGGGATGAACCGGGGGTCGGGGGCCTGCGTACCTCCGCACATGACGACACTTCCACGTCTGGCCGCTTTCGCGCTGCTGGCCGGACTCGTCGCCGGCTGCTCCTCCGGGAGCGGAGGCGGCTACGTCGCAGCAGCCGGACAGCAGGGCGCCGCCGCCCCCCTCACCGTCGAGCAGCTCGCCGCCAAGGTCGGCTGCAAGCCGAAGATGCAGGTCGATGCGGCGGAGATCCGTACCGGCTTCTGCAAGACCCCCGACGGAGAGTTCTTCGTCACGACGTTCAAGAGCCAGGCGGGCAAGGACGCCTGGATGGACGCCGCCCCCGAGTACAACCCGCACCTGGTCGGCAAGCTCTGGACGGTGCTGTCCAGCCGCAAGGTGCTCGACCTGCTCAAGGAGCGGCTCGGCGGCGACCTCCACCTGACCGATCACCGGACGAAGAAGATGCAGACCATCGGCTAGTGAGCCGGTCCGTCCTCCAGGGTCGCGCGGCCCGAGCGCGGCACCCACTGACTAACGGGAACGGGCCACCTGGACGACTTCTCTGGGTGGCGTCGCTTCCGGGCGGACGCGCTTCCTGAACACCCAGTACGTCCACCCTTGGTACACCAGCACGAACGGCAGCGCGATCAGTCCGATCCAGCTCAGCATCGTCAGCGTGTACGGGCCCGAGGCCGCCTCGGTCAGCGTCAGGCCGGGGAGCGGCTGCAGGCGGAGCTCCATGAAGACCGCAAGGACGGTCAGGACGACGGCGCCCGCCGTGGCCGCGAAGGCCCAGCCCTCGCGGCGGCGCCAGATGAGCGCCGTGGCCGCGGCCAGGAACGCCATGGCGGCCAGCGCCGGCATCGAACCCAGGCTCGACAGCGCCGCCACGGCCACCGGGATGGTCACCCCGCTTGCGATCAGGGCGGCGACGCGGGCACGGCGGCGTACCGGGCCCGTGGTCCTGAGCGCCAGGAAGACGGCGCCGTGCAGGGCGCACACCGCCAGCGTGAACGCGCCCCCGAGCAGGGCGGCGGGCAGGCCGTCGTAGAGCAGGTCGGCGAAGATCGCGCCCCACAGGAACGCCGGGAGCGCGCTGCCGACCACGATGCCGAGGTCGCACCAGCGCGGGTCGGTCACCTTGCCCCGCCACTCCAGGCCGACGCCGCGCACGATCAGCCCCACCAGGATGAGCGTCATCGGCAGGTAGAACGCGCTGAACACGCCCGCGTACCAGGCGGGGAAGGCGGCGAACATGGCGCCGACGGCGGTGATCAGCCACACCTCGTTGCCGTCCCACACCGGGCCGATGGTCTGCAGGCTCTGCCGCCGCTCCGCGGCGCTCCGGCTCACGATCGGCGTCAGCATGCCGACGCCGAAGTCGAAGCCCTCCAGCACGAAGTAGCCCGTCCAGAGGAAGGCGATGATGACGAACCACAACTCGATCATTGTCGTACTCCTCAGTACGTCAGCTCAGTACATCAGCGACGGCTCGAGCCGCTCGGCCGCCGGCGCGGGCTCCCGCTCCTCGACGCCCTTGCGGACATGCCTGGTCAGCAGCACGACTTCGGCCACCGCGAGCGCGCCGTACAGGAGCGTGAAGATCGCCAGCGAGGTGGCCACCTCGGCCAGGCTCACGCCGGGCGACACGCTGGAGGCGGTGAGCAGCTCGCCCGCGACCGTCCACGGCTGGCGGCCGATCTCGCTCAGCAGCCACCCGGAGATCACCGCGACCAGCGGCAGCGGCAGGGCCAGCAGCATCGCCCGCGACAGCCACCTCGGGAACTCGCGCCTGCGCCGGGTGAGCCAGAGGCCGAGCACCGACAGGCCCACCGTGGCCATCCCGAAGCCCATCATCACCCGGAACGACCAGAACACGACTGGCTGGTTGGGCCGGTAGTCGGCCGGGCCGAACTGCTGCTCGAAGCGGCGCTGCAGGTCCTCGGTGCCCTGGACGGTGGCGTCGGGGTCGTGGTCGGACAGGAGGCTCAGCAGGCCGGGGATCTCGACGCCGGGCACCACGGAGAACGCCGCGCCCGCCGTGTCACGCTCCAGGCCCTCGGCGGAGGCCAGCTTCATGGGCTGCTGCTCGTACATCAGCCTGGCGGACATGTCGCCGGTGCCCGCGACGACGGCCCCCGCGATCGCCGTCATCACCAGCGCGGCCCTGGCGGCGCTGCGCCACATCGGGGCGCGCGTCCTGAGCAGCCAGTAGCCGCTCACGGCCAGCACGAACCCGCCCGCCACGACGAATGCCGCCCCGATCACGTGGGGCACCTGCGCCAGTGCCGTGGAGTTGGTGAGCACGGCCCACAGGTCGGTCATCCTGGCCTTGCCGTCCACGACCTCGTAGCCGACGGGGTGCTTCATCCAGGCGTTGGCCGCGAGGATGAAATAGGCCGACAAGTTGGATCCGATGGCGGCCGCCCAGATGCAGGCCAGATGCACCTTCTTCGGCAACCGCTCCCAGCCGAAGATCCACAGCCCCAGGAACGTGGACTCCATGAAGAAGGCCAGCAACGCCTCCATGGCCAGCGGCGCCCCGAAGACGTCGCCGACGAACGTGGAGTATTCGCTCCAGTTCATCCCGAACTGGAACTCCTGCACGATGCCGGTGACCACGCCCATGGCGAAGTTGATCAGGAACAGCTTCCCGAAGAACTTCGTGAGCTTCAGGTACTGCTCCTTGCCCGTGCGGTGCCAGGCCGTCTGCAGGCCCGCCACGAAGATCCCAAGACCGATGGTCAGGGGCACGAACAGAAAGTGGTACACGGTGGTCACCCCGAACTGCCACCGCGCCAGGTCAAGTGCGTCCATCATCCCCGTCCACTGCGAGCTCTACAAGCTGTAGTACATCTACTTGAAGTAGTACTACAACTCGTAGAGCAATGGGACGGCGATGTGATGCGAGCTTGGTCACATCGCCGTTCCCTGGTTGTCGCTGCTGGTTGTCGCTGCGTACCGAGGATCCCGTGCCGGGCCGGTCCGGCGCGTCAGCCGACGGGTTGATTCATCCGTACGTCCCCGGGTGGACCCTCAACGGCGGGGGAGCGTGGCGTCCAGGTACGCCTGGAGGTTGCCCAGCTCGTACCCGCGGCGCTTGATCTTGTCGACCAGGATGCGGAAGTCCCTGGCCAGGTTGGGGCGGAAGTGGAGGAGCAGGATGTCGCCCGGCCGCAGCCTCTTGTCGGGCACCTGGTAGGCGATCTTGCCCCCGGGCTGGACGGTGGCGGTCCAGAGCAGGACGGCCTGGATGCCGCAGCTCTTGGCGGCCCTGAGCGTGTCGGTGTTGTAGTTGCCGAACGGCGGCCTGAACAGCGTGGGACTGTCGCCCAGCTCCCTCCTGATGACCCGGGTGGCGCCGCAGATCTCGCGGCGCTGGGCGTCGTGGGCGAGCAGGCGGAGGTTGGGGTGGGTGAGGGTGTGGTTCTCGATGGGGACGTGGGCGTCGCGGAGCTGCCGGAAATATCCCCATTTCCCGGCGCCTACGTATTTTCCGGGGCCGCCTGCCGGGTCCGGGGTGCCCTTGGCCTCCACGGCGTCGCGCATGGCGAAGGCGGTGATGGGGACGTGCCGGTCGCGTACCTCCTTGACGAAGCCCGGGTCCTGCTCCCAGCCGTCGTCGATGGTCAGGAAGACGACCTTGCGCTTGGTGGGGATGGAGCTGATCACGGGCGGGAGGTCGCCGGTGTGCTCGACCGGGCGCACCTCACCCTTGCGCGGGCGCGCGCCTGGCGGGGCCTGGGGGACGGCGGTGCGTAATTCCGACGGCTTCGCGGACGGGCCCGCGGATGATGTCTCGGAAGGGGCGGTCCCGGCGGTCCCGGCGGGGCTGCACGCGGTGGCCAGGGCCAGCGCGCACGCGACGCCGGCCGGCCGGACGGCTCCCCTCGTGGAGCGTTCTCTGGCCGGTGATGTAGGTAGCCCCGTGCGCATGGGGCACCATCCTGCCAGGCTTGATCCCTTAAGACGCGCCGTTCCTCTGTCAGGTGTTGCCCTTATCCGTGACGTCACTGCTGCTTAGAGTGGCCGCATGAAGGTGGCGGGTAGTGCCGTGATCGGCGTGCAGAGAGACCGGGTGTGGGCGGCGCTCCAGGATCCCGCGGTGCTGGTGCGCACCATTCCGGGGTGCGAGCGCCTGGAGGAGACGGGGCCTGACACGTACCGGATGACGGTCAACGCGGGGGTGGCGTCCATCAAGGGCGTCTACCAGGGGGAGGTGGCGCTGGCCGATCCGCTGGCGCCCGAGAGCTTCACACTCAAGGCGCGGGGGCAGGGCGCGCCGGGGACGGTGGACGCCACCGTGCTGGTACGGCTGAGCGAGGTCGAGGACGGGACCCGGGTGGACTACGACGCCGACGCGGTGATCGGCGGGATGATCGGCGGGGTCGGGCAGCGCATGCTCGGGTCGGTGGCCAGGAGGACGGCGGGGGAGTTCTTCTCGGCGGTCGAGGATCACCTGCGTGCGGCGGCTACCTGCGTGGGCGCGGGTGCGGGTCCGGGTGCGGGCGTCCCGGCTGGGGTGGCGGAGGCTGGCGCGCCGGTTGCCGCCCAGGCGGACGTGGCGGAGGTTGGTGCGCCGGTGGCGCCCCAGGCGGATATGGCGGATCGAGCGGGTGCGGTGAGCCGGGCGGGAGGTGTGGTTTACGAGCGGCCCGCCAAGCGGCACACGGAGACGCGGCCGTGGGTGATGCTGGCGTCGTTCGGGATGGGGGCGGGCATCGCGCTCACGGGGGTCGCGGTGGGCTGGCTGCTCGGACGCGCCTCTCGACGCGCGCGCCCCTGACCCGCAGGCCGTCCGCTGTGCGGCAGGTGGCACGGTCACGTGCGTGTGCCGTTGCAACGGGGTCGGGGCCGGGAGCTCTCGCGGAAAAGGATCTCCAGGCGTAGCGTGGCTGTATGCGGCAGGAACACGCGGAAGACGCACGGACCGAAGCCAGGCGAATCGTACGCAACCTGCTGGGCGACGAGCGCCCCACAGCCGAGACCCTGATCGCGGACGTGCGCCCGGTGCTCGGGGAGGAGCGGACCGCTCGCGGTCTCGAGCTGGCCCTGGGCGCCTCGCTCACCCGGCGGTCGGCCGAGCTGGCCGCCATCGCGGCGCTGCTCGTCGGCACCCGCGAGCTGGGTGAGGAGTGGTGGAGCCGGCCGAGGGGCGGCAAGTTGCCTGCCCCGGACGAGGTGGTGCGCACGGCGGTCGCGATCGAGCCGTGGACCGATCTGACCGCGCTCGAGATGCTGGCCGCCTGGATCTCCGACGACGCCGCCGACCAGATGTGGGGCCGGCCGGTCGCCGAGGTCGACCTCAACTCGTGGCAGGCCGAGGACCGGTTCGAGCTGCCGGCGGGCGTGAAGCCGGGGCAGCGGCTGGTCGTCCACTTCGACGCCGGCGGGCGGCTCGACGCGGTCGTCACCCGGCGGCCCGACGACGAGCTGGGGTCCAACCTCGACTTCCACTCCCTGCGCTACTCCCGGCCCGCCGAGGCCCAGTGGAGCTGGGGAGTGGCGGCCGGGCTCGGGCCGCACCGGCTGCCCGGCGAGGACCCCGACCCGTACACCCGGGAGGTGCCCGCCGCCGCCGTGGGAGTCCTGCGTGCCTGGGCGTTGCGGCACGGCGCCACCCGCGAGCAGCTCGGCGAGCGGTGGGAGACGGTCGGCGACGTGGTGGCCGCCATCGAGCGCGTGGACTGGATGTGGCGCAGCGGGGAGTGGTTCGGGTGGTGGCGCGGCGCGTCGGCGCTGGTGGACGACTCGGCCTACCTTCCGTACCGGCTGGAGGAGCTGGCCGCGGGATAGGAATCAGCGGAGCCGCCAAGCGGTTGCGCATAGGCGTGAAGGTTGAGATTTTCTCCGACGTCGTGTGCCCTTGGTGCTACATCGGGCACGCCAGGTTCCTCAAGGCCGCCGAACAGTTCCGCGCCAAGGGCGGCACGATCGATGTGACGATGCGCCCGTACGAGCTCAATCCCGACGCCTCCGTGGAGGGTGAGCCGCTGATCCCCGCGCTGGAGCGGAAGTTCGGGCCGAACGCGCGCCAGATGGTCGAGCGGGTCACCGAGGTCGCCGCCGGCGAGGGGCTGGAGATGGACCAGGACCGCGCCGTCAGCGCCAGCACGTTCGAGGCGCACCGGCTGATCGAGGTCGCCCAGCGGCAGGGGCGCGGCAAGGAGATGACCGAGCGGCTGTTCCGCGCGTACTTCAGCGAAGGGCTGAACGTGGCCGACGCGGACGTCCTGGCCAAGCTCGCGGCCGAGGTCGGGGTCGAGGACCGCGGCGAGGGCGCCGAGCAGGTGCGCGAGCAGCTCGGCCGAGCGCGGGCGCTCGGGATCAGCGGGGTGCCGCTCTTCCTGTTCGAGGGCAAGTACGCGGTGTCGGGCGCCCAGCCTGAGGAGACCTTCGCGGCGGCGATCGACGAGGTGGCGGAGCGCACCGGCCAGACGCCGATCACCCAGCTGGCGGCCCCGGCCGACAGCTGCGACGACGACGGGTACTGCGCCGTGTGAGAATCGTGACGTGTCGCGATCTCGCCGCCTCGGTTACCTGCTCAAGCACGCCAACCTGCGCCTGGGGGAGCTGACGGGCCCGGCGCTGGAGCCGTACGGGATCGACGGGCGCGAGCTCGCGGTGCTGTCGGTGCTCCGCACGCCGGAGCCGCTCTCCCAGCTGGAGGCCGCGCAGCGGCTGGGCATCGACAGGACGACGATGGTCGCGCTGCTGGACGGGCTGGAGCGGAAGAAGCTGGTCGGGCGCCGGCCGCATCCGGGTGACCGGCGCAAGAACATGGTCGAGCTGACCGAGCAGGGGCGCGAGGTCCTCGAGGGGGCCACGCGCGCCGTGGAGGCGGCCGAGGAGGTGTTCCTCGCCGCCCTGCCGGGCGAGGACGCGCGGCTGTTCAGGCAGCTGCTGGAGCGTCTCGTCTAGGCTGCAGGGATCTTCTGGGCCGCCTCGGCTAAGCCTCTGGGATCTGTTGGGCCATCTCGGCTAAGCCTCTGGGATCTGATGTGCCGCCTCGGCTAAGCCTCTGGGATCTGTTGGGCCATCTCGGCTAAGCCTCTGGGATCTGATGTGCCGCCTCGGCTAAGCCTCAGGGATCTGTTGGGCCGCCTGGTCCGTGCCCTCGCCGAGCAGGCCGGAGCGGTGGTGGCGGCGGCAGAGCACCTGGTAACGCACGTGCGAGGCGTCGGTGTCGCCGATCACGACCTGCTCGCCCGTGCGTGCCATCACCCCGCCCACCACCCTGGCGTTGAGCTGCCCGGGACGCCCGCACCAGCACAGCACCTCGACCTGCAGCCGGCACACCTCGTCCGCCAGCTCGAACAGCCGCTGCGCCGCCGGGAACATCACCGACCTGAAGTCCGAGGCCAGCCCGAACGCGTAGACGTCCACGCCGTGCTCGTCCACCAGGTCGGCGAGCTGCTCGATCTGCTGGACGGTGTAGAAGCAGGCCTCGTCGCAGATGAGATAATCGATGCGGTCGCGGGAGGTGACCAGCCGCACGAGGTCGAGCGAGTCCTCCACCTCGATCGCCTCGAGACCGAGCCCGATCCGGCTGGTGACCTTCGGGCCGCCGGAGCGGTCGTGCTTGGTCAGCACGAGGCCGCGCCTGCCCTGACGTCCGTGGTTGTAGTTCATCTGGAGCGCCAGCGTGGACTTTCCGCAGTCCATGGGGCCGAAATAAAACTTGAGCACGGCATCCCTGGCGCCAGAGGGCACGGCAGACAACGCAGACAGTTCGGTCACGGGGGGCCAGCTTAGTGGCTTGGCTTGTTCCATGACCTCGTGGGACATTTCTCCTCTGGAGTTCGCAGGAGGAACAGTGGTCACCGGCCAACCGAGGAGCCATGCGTAACGTCCGTATCGGAGTCGACACCGGGGGAACGTTCACCGACGTGGTGGCGGTGGACGAGGAGACCGGCGAGATCCTCAGCACCAAGACCCCTTCGACGCCCGCCAACCCGGCGGACGGGTTCGTCGCGGGCATCGCGAAGCTCGGCGCGCTCGACATCGGCTCGATCGTGCACGGCACCACTGTGGCGACGAACCAGCTCCTCGAAGACCGGATCTCCAACCTCGGGTTCATCACGACCGAGGGGTTCGAGTTCGTCCTGGAGATCGCCAGGCAGAGCGTTCCCGACGGCTACGGCAACTCCTACTTCTGGGTCAAACCGCCCCGCATCGTCCCCGTGCACCTGGTCAAGACCGTCGGCGGGCGGCTCGACCACCGGGGCGAGGAGGTGTGGCCGTTCGCGGAGGAGCAGGCCGTCGAGGTGGCCCGCTGGTTCAGGGCCAGGGGCGTCACCGCGATCGGGGTCTGCTTCCTGCACTCCTACGCCAATCCCGAGCACGAGCGCCGCATGCGCGAGGTGCTCTGGCGCGAGCACCCGGAGGCGGTGATCTCGCTGTCGAGCGACGTGCTGCGCGAATACCGCGAGTACGAGCGCTCGGTCACCACCCTCGTGGACGCCGCCGTCAAGCCCGCCATGCGCGGCTACATCGCCAACCTGTCCAACCGCCTCGGCAAGCCGTTCTCGGTCATGAAGTCCAACGGCGGCATCCTGTCCGCCCGCGAGGTCGTCAACCAGCCGATCACCACCGTCCTGTCGGGCCCGGCGGCGGGTGCGCTCGGCGCAGCGCTCATCGCCTCCACGGCGGGGCACGATTCGGTGATCACGCTGGACGGCGGCGGCACCTCGACCGACGTGGCCGTGGTGATCGACGGCGAGCCCTCCGTCACCACCGAGGGCTCCGTCGGCCGCTATCCCTGCAAGATCCCGATGATCGACATCATCACCGTCGGCGCGGGCGGCGGCTCGATCGCGTGGATCTCGCCCGAGGGCACGCTCAAGGTCGGCCCCAGGTCCGCGGGCGCCGACCCGGGGCCCATCTGCTACGGCAGGGGCGGCACGGAGGTGACGGTCACGGACGCGCACGTGTTCCTCGGCCGGATCCCGCCCCACCTGCTCGGCGGCGAGATCCCGCTGGACGCCGACGCCGCGCGCGGGGCGATCGAGGCGCTGGCGGACAAGCTCGGCCTGACCCCCGAGCGCACGGCGACCGGCATCCTGGAGATCAGCGCGTTCAACCAGAGCAACGCGATCAGGCAGCTCACCGTCAGGCGCGGGCTCGACGTGCGGGACTTCCCCCTGGTGACGTTCGGCGGCTCCGGGCCGCTGCTGGCGTGCCGGCTGATCGACATCCTCGGCCTGCCGGCCGTCGTCATCCCGCGCGACCCCGGCAACGTCTCGGCGTTCGGGCTGCTCACCGTGGACGTCAAGAACGACTACGTCCGCACGTACGTCACCCGCGACCTCTCGCTCGGCAAGGCGGTCGAGATCTTCCACGACCTGGAGCACCAGGCGGGCGAGGCCCTCGACCGGGAGGGCTTCGACGACCCGGTCTACCTGCGCAGCGCCGACCTGCGGTATTACGGCCAGGCCTACGAGGTCAGCGTGCCGGCCCCGGCGGGCGAGATCGACGACGACTGGCAGGCCGAGGTGGTCGACCGCTTCCACGAGGCCCACGAGAAGCTGTACGGGTACGCGTACCGGGAGGATCCCCGCCACGGCGTCGAATGGGTGAACCTGCGCGTCTCCGGCATCGGCCCCATCACCCGCCCGACCATCCGGCGCCTGGAGCAGGCCGGCACGGGCGCCACCTCGGTACGTCCGGTGCATTTCGACGAGACCCGCGACACCCCGATCCACCAGCGCTCCGCGCTCGGCCCCGGCGCCGTGGTCAGGGGCCCGGCCGTGATCGAGGAGTACGGCTCGACGCTCCCCATCCACCCCGGCTTCACCGCCAAGGTGGACGAGTACGGAAATGTGGAGGTAAGGCGTGGCTGATCCCATCTTGGTGGAGATCGTCGAGGGCACGCTGGCGTCCGTCGAGAAAGAGGTGGAGACGGCCATCGCGCGTACCGCCCGCTCGCCGATGATCCGCGACGCGCACGACTTCCGCGCGGGCATCCACGACGTGCGCCTGCGCAAGCTCACCGGCCGCTCCTACAGCGCGCTCGTCCAGCCGGTCGTGCGCGACTTCCCGATCGAGACGATGCGGCGCGGCGACGTCTACTTCCACAACGACGTCTACCTCTCCGAGGGCGGCATCGGCCACCTGCCGGACCTGTGCGTGACCGTGCCCGTCTTCCACGGGGGCTCCGTGGTCGCGTTCGTGCAGGCGTTCGGCCACCACGACGACATCGGCGGGTCCGTGCCGGGCTCCATGCCCTCGCACGCCAGGTCGGTGTTCGAGGAGGGCCTGATGGTGCCGCCGATCAAGCTGTGGGACCAGGGCGTGCCGAACGAGGCGGCGCTGCGCATCATGACGCGCAACTCCCGCATGCCCGACTCGCTCGCGGGCGACCTCGACGCCGAGTGCTCGGCCTGCCTGATGGGGGCGCGGCGGCTGGGCGAGCTGTTCGACCGGTACGGCAGGCAGGCCGTCGAGGAGTGCTTCGACGCGATCATCTCCAGCACCACCGAGACGTTCCGCAGGGAGCTGCTGGCCAAGATCCCCGAGGGCACGTACGTGTGGGAGGACTACGCCGAGCACGACGGCGTGGACGAGCCCCGCCTGCACGCCCAGCGCATCACCCTCACGGTCGACCACGCGGCGGAATCCCCGCTCACCATCGACTTCACCGGCACGTCGCCGCAGGCCAAGGGGCCGATCAACCACGCGGGCGACTACGCCGACGGCGTCTTCCTGAAGAAGTGGCTGGCCCCGGTGCTGCGCAACCTGGCCGACACGCCGGAGCGCATGGCCGAGCTGGACGTCAACGAGGGCGTCGTGCCCCTCATCAAGATGATCTTCCCGGAGAAGGGCACCCTGCTCACCCCGGTCTTCCCGGCCCCCACGAACGCCCGCACGTTCGTCATCCTGCGCCTGCTCGGCGTGCTCGCCGGCGTGCTGGCCAAGGCCACGGGCGGGCGCATGCCGGCCGACCAGGAGACCATCCGCTACACCGGCGTGTACGGCACGGACGCGGGCGACCAGCCGTACCTGATGCGCGAGGTCCTGGGCGGCGGCTCCGGCGGGCGCTGGTACGCCGACGGCGAGGACACCATCCACGTCGTGCCCGACTCGCGCAACATCCCGGTGGAGTTCGCCGAGGCGCGCTGGCCGTTCCGGGTGGAGCGGCTGGCGCTGGCCTGTGACTCCGGCGGGCCGGGGATGTTCAGGGGCGGGCTCGGCTACGACAAGCACATCAGGATGCTGAGGGACGCCTCGTACATGTCCATCGCCGACCGCTCGATCCTGTCGTGCTGGGGCGTCAACGGCGGCCTCGCGGGGCGGCCCTTCCGGGTGGAGATCGCGGGCAAGGAGATGGAGGGCCTGGTCGACGACCATCCGGTGCAGGCCGGTGAGCTGATCCGGATCCGTACGACCGGAGGCGGAGGCTGGGGCTCCCCCTACGACCGGGACCCCCGGGCGGTGGCGGCCGATGTGCGGGACGGCAAGGTGTCGATCGCGGGCGCGCTGGGCGACTACGGCGTGGTCCTCGACGGGGACCGCATCGACGAGCAGGCCACCGCCGAGCTCCGCGCCCGCCTGCGCCCGCCGGCCGACCGCTTCTTCGACCGGGGGCCGGGGTACGCGAAGCTCTCGGGCGGACGGGCGTTCGCCGAGGTGGACGAGCTGTAGAAGGAGTCCGGACCGTGCGTATCGTCCTCGCTGGGCTGGCCACCAGCCATCCGTACACCGACGCCCGCACCCTGACCCGCCACGCCGAGCTGGTGGTGTGGGAGCCGGACCCCAGTGGGCCGGAGGGTCAGAGGGTGAGGCGGTAGAGGGTCAGGGGGCGGCCGCTGGAGCCGCTGGTGAGGTAGCCCGTGCGTTCGGCCAGGCCCGCCAGCTCCAGCCGGTGGAGCATGCGCCGGGCCGTGCGCTGCTGGACGCCCAGGCGGTCGGCGATCTCGCGGGTCGTCAGCGGCTCCTCCCCGGCCGCCGCCCGCGCCTCCAGGAGCTTCTCCAGGGTGGACACCGACAGGCCGACGCGCCGGGCGATGACCGAGAGGTTCTGCGCGCCGGCCGGGGCCGAGGTGACCGACTCCAGGACGATGTCCGTGTCCGCCCGCAGCGACAGCACCGCGGCCACCTCGCCGATCCGGCGGGCCCTGGCCAGGGCGCGGCGGGCCAGGCTCTCGGCCTCCGCCGCGCTGCGCCCCAGGCCGAAACCGACCCGTACCGCGTCGTTCTGGGCGGCGAGCCGTCCCAGCATCGGCAGTCCCGTGAAGCCGCCCGTGGCGTCGTGGAGCGGGCCGCGGGTGGTCACCAGCAGGTGCGTGCCGCCGCGGACCGCGGCCAGGGTGCCGCCGAGCGCCGTGGCCTCGCGCAGCAGGCCCTCCTCGTTGGCCACCTCGATCAGCCCGAGCGCGATCTGGGCGTCCTCCTGCGCCTGCCCCTCGGCGGTCAGCATGAGCTGGCGCAGCGCCACCCGTACCGAATGGACCGACGGGACCAGGCGCAGCACGTGCAGCTCGTCGCGGAGGGCCTCGTGCACGGAGCTCAGGCAGGTGATCACCGCGTGCGCGGGGCCCTTGCGGTGGAAGGCGACGGCCTTCTTGGAGGTCATCTCCGGCCGGTACGGGAGCGTGCGCAGCTCGGCGGTGGGCAGTCCGGCCTCGGCGAACGTGGCGTTGACGTCGGCGGCCGACAGCGTGTCGATCGACAGCCGGGTGACGTCCTGGCCCTCGTGCTGCAGGCGTACCAGGGCGCTGAGCAGCGTCGCGCCGGAGTAGTCGACGAACGCGGCCGGACGGGTGAGCGCCTCGGCGTCGCGGGAGAGCATGTAGGGCACTATGCCGGTGAACAGCCACCCCTCGACGGCGGAGGCGTGCGCCTCGACGATCGCGGGCGCCTGCGACTCGTGGTCGTAGTCGAGGCGCAGCGTGCTGACGCCGGGCTGCTCCTCGCAGACGGCAGCGACGTCGTCGACCAGGTCATGCGGTCCGACGACCCCGATGACGATTCCCACCCACGCCTCCCTCTCGCTCATTTCGGTCGGGACCGAAACTGTGATGTGTGAGGTGCCCCCGCGGAGTTCCCGTCCATGGCAGAGGCGGACGGCCGCACGCTCGGCGACGAAGAGGTGGCCGCCGCCGAGTGGGTGATCCGCTCCGGCATGCTCAATTCCGTCAGGGAGACCGAGGCGCGGGCGCTGGAGCGCGAGATCGCCCGCGTGTACGGCACCCGCCACGCGGTCGCCTGCAGCTCCGGCACCACGGCCCTCCATCTGTCGGTCGTCGCGGCGGCGCCGGACCCAGCGGACGAGATCATCACGACACCGATCACGGACTTCGGGACCGTGGCCCCATCTTGGCGCAGAACGCCGTTCCTGTCTTCGCGGACGTGGATGCGTCCGATCCGGCGGAGTAGGCGGGCGTCGCGGCCGAGCTGGGGGCGTACCCCGGCGTGACGGGGCGCAAGACCGCTCTGCTGTCGGACTCGCTGCCGCCGAGGGCCGCGTGCCCGGCTCCCACGCCTTCGACCCGTACGGCCCGCCCCTGCCGGAGGAGGAGCGGGCCGGGGTGGTCGCTAGTTCTCGGTGAAGCTGGCGTAGTAGTTGGCGGCCATGTCCTCGTCGCCGTGGCCCTGCGCCTCGGCGCGGCGCATCCGCTCGCCCGCCGCCCGGATCACGTCGAGCCGGACGCCGGCCGACTCGCCCGCCTGGGCGATCAGGCGGGTGTCCTTCTTCGCGTTGCTGACGGTGAAGCTGGGCTCGAACTCGCCCTCCAGGATGGCCTTGGACTTCGTCTGGAAGTACACGTTGTCCATCGGCCCGCCGGTCACGACCTGGCGCACCAGGTCGGGGTCCAGGCCGAGCCCCGTGGCCAGCGCCAGCGCCTCGGCGACGGCGGCCGTCATCGAGATGCCGTAGCTGACCGCGGCCATCTTGAGCTTGGTCGCGGCGCCGTCAGCGCCGTCGTCGCCGAGCCAGAGCGTACGCTGGCCGAGCACGTCGAAGAGCGGATCGAGTGCCTGCCTGGCGTCCTGCGGCCCGGCGGCCAGGATGACCAGTTTGCCCTGTTCGGCCGGCTGTCTGGTGCCCTGGACGGGAGCGTCCACGAACGTCAGCCCGTGCTCAGCGGCCAGCGCGGCCAGCGGCCCGATCGCTTCCAGGCCCACCGTGCTCATCTGCGCCCACACCTGCCCCTCCCGCAGGCCGGGAGCAGCGGCGGTCATCGCGGCGCGTACGGCGTCGCCGTCGAGCAGCATCGTGATCACCACGTCGGCGCCCTCGACCGCCTCGGCGGGCGAGCCCGCCACGGTCGCGCCGTCGGCCGCCAACGGCCGGGCCTTTTCCTCCGAGCGGTTCCATACCCTGACGTTGTTACCGGATCTGGCCAGGTTGCGGGCCATGGGCGCACCCATGAGCCCGGCGCCCAGCACTGCGACTTCAGCCATGCGATCAACCCTACGACGCTCCGGCCGGGCCGCTCGTGACCGGGGGCGCGTCAACGACCGGCGATGGCCGATCGGACGGCCCCGCGGCCGCGCGTGCCTGGAGGATCACCGTCAGCTGTACGACGCGGCTCTGGAGCACCGCCGTGCCGCGTACGCGCGAGCCGAAATCTCCGAAATCTGTATCCGGTACGCCGACCAGTCAGCAGAGCTGTAGAAGATCCGGGCTGCCGGCCCTGGCGTGCAGGGCCGCCGTCACCGCCGAGGGGCCCGCGCCGAGCCCTGCCCGGCCGCCGAGGAGGCCGCCAGGACCGTCGTGTGGGTCCGGCGGGCGATGCTGATGGCCGCCCCGGAGGCCGCCGCGGACGTCGCCGAGGCTCTCGCGAAGGTGCTCTCCGCCTGGTTCTCCCCGCGGGAGGGTGCCGAGTCGCAGGACCGTGACAAGATGGCGGAATGGCCCCGGAGCGTATCATCGCGGTGCGACACGGACAGAGTTCGGCGAACCTCGCCCACCAGCAGGCCGGTGACCGGCCGCTGTTCTACGAGCCGGGCGACCACGAGGTCACGCTGACGGAGCTGGGCAGGCGGCAGGCCGCGGCGCTCGGGCGGTTACTGGCGGGCATGCCCGCGGCCGAGAGCCCCGAGGTGGTGTGGTGCTCGCCGTACCTGCGGGCGCTCGACACGTGGCGGGTGGCCCTGGAGGCGTGGGGCGCCGGGCCGCTCCCGGTGACCGTGGACGAGCGGCTCAGGGACCAGGAGGCGGGGGCGTTCGCGCACTACAACCTGGCGGCGATCAGGGAGAGGTTCCCCGAGGAGCTGGCGCGGCGGGAGGCCGAGGGGCCCTACGCCTTCCGGCCGCCGGGCGGCGAGTCCCTGGCCGATGTCGTGGCCAGGCTCCGCGAGCTCCTCGCCGACCTGCGCGAGCACGCGGCGGGGCGGCGAGTGCTGATCGTCGCCCACGACTCGGTGGTGCTGGGGCTGCGCCACGTCATCGCGGGCGGCACCGACGCGGAGCTGGCCGCCGTGCTGGACCACGCGCCGGTGCTGAACGGCTCCGTGTCCGTCTGGGACCGCTCCGGGCTCGTCCGCTTCAACGACGTCGCGCACCTCTAGGCGGTGGAGACGACCACGTCGGCCCGCTCCCGGGTCCGGTCATCGGCGAACCACTCCTCCTCCGCCGCGAACCACTCCCGCCACCGCGGCTCCAGCCCGGCCCCGTCCCGCTCCATGACCCGGGCGAACCGCAGCTCCCGAGGAGCCTCCAGCCAGACGGTGAACGCCAGCGAACGGGCGATGGAGGCGCGGGCCGTGCCGACGCCCTCGATGACCAGAGCCGGCGCGACCGGGACGGGAACGTGCTCGGCGTATTCGCCAAGCACCCAGTCGTACCTGCGAAAACCTCCCGGCAGGCCGTCCCGCAGCGGGTCGAGCACCTGCGACTCCAGCGCGTGGAACCAGCCGCCGGGGCCCTCCTCCCACGGCACCGGGAAGTCGTCGCTGTGGATCACCTGGCAGCCCAGCGCCGCCCCCAGCCGGAGGGCGAACGTCGTCTTGCCCGCCCCCGCCGGCCCGTCCACCGCCACCAGCCGCACGGGGCCGCACGAAGGGCGCCGGCTCATGATGCGCTCGGCCAGGTGATTCACCGGACCCAGGGTAGGCCATCGGGTACCCGCAACTGAGAGAATGTTCTTTCGCCCCGAACGCGAGCGGGAGGTTGACTGTGCTCGGACCCCTCGGCGACATCGTCGTGCCCGGCCTGTCCGGGCCGCACGCCGCGCCCCCCGCGCCCCCCGCGCTCGGCCAGGACGGCGACGCGGTGCTCGCCCGGCTGGAAGAGCGCGAACGATGATCCGCATTCGGCGGCACCGGACGGCGCTTTCATGCGTCAACATTGCAACGTTGGCTGACATCTAGGGAGCGATAGTGAGCCGTCCGGACGCGCGCACACTGATCGAAACGATCCTCGACCGGGGGTCGTGGAAATCGTGGGACGCGCCGCCCGCCGACCCGGCGCAACCCGGCTCCTCCTATGCCGACGAGCTGGCCGCGGCCCGCGCCAAGTCCGGCTACGACGAGGCGGTCATCACCGGCGAAGGGCTGCTCGGCGGCCGCAGGGTGGCCATCGCGGCCTGCGAGTTCTCGTTCATGGCGGGCTCGATCGGGGTGGCGGCGGCCGAGCGGCTCACGGCGGCGATCGAGCGGGCCACCCGCGAGCGGCTGCCGCTGCTGGCCGCGCCTGCGTCGGGCGGCACCCGCATGCAGGAGGGCGCGCTCGCGTTCGTCCAGATGGTGAAGATCGCCGCCGCGATCCAGGCGCACCGGGCCGAGGGCCTGCCCTACCTGGTCTACCTGCGGCATCCGACGACGGGCGGGGTGTTCGCGTCGTGGGGCTCGCTCGGGCACGTCACGCTGGCCGAGCCGGGCGCGCTGATCGGGTTCCTGGGGCCGCGGGTGTTCGAGTCGCTGCACGGCTACCCGTTCCCGGAGGGCGTGCAGGTCGCCGAGAACCTGCACCGCAAGGGGCTGCTCGACGCGGTGGTGCCGGCCGAGGAGGCGCGGCAGATCGCGATCAAGGCGCTCGGCGTGCTCGCCGACGACAGGTCGGGCGTCGTGGCCGGGAACCCTCCGGAGGAGGATCTGCGGCCCGTCGAGGCATGGGAGGCGATCACCCGCTCCCGCCGCGACGACCGGCCCGGCGTGCGCGCGCTGCTCAAGCTCGCCGCCACCGACGTGACCCCGCTCAGCGGCAGCGGGGAGGGCGAGAACGAGCCGGGGCTGCTGCTGGCGCTGGCCAGGTTCGGCACGGTGCCGGCGGTGGTGCTCGGCCAGGACCGGCGGGTCCAGCGGGCCAACTCGCCGCTCGGCCCGGCCGGGCTCAGGGTGGCCAGGCGCGGCATGCGGCTGGCGGCCGAGCTGGGCCTGCCGCTCATCACGGTGATCGACACGGCCGGCGCCGACCTGTCGAAGGCGGCCGAGGAGGGCGGGCTGGCCGCCGAGATCGCCCGCTGCCTGGCGGAGCTGGTCATGCTCGACGCGCCCACCGTGTGCCTGCTGCTCGGTGAGGGCGCCGGCGGCGCGGCCCTGGCGCTGCTGCCCGCCGACCGGGTGCTCTGCGCGCAGCACGCCTGGCTGTCGCCGCTGCCGCCGGAGGGCGCCTCGGCCATCCTCTACCGCTCGGTGGACTTCGCGCCCGAAATCGCCCAGGCCCAGCGCATCCGCGCCACCGACCTGCGGCAGGACGGCATCGTGGACCGGGTCGTCCCGGAGCTGCCCGATGCCGCCTACGAGCCGAGGCAGTTCTGCGAGCGGGTGGGGCGGGCGCTGGAGTACGAGACCGCGCGGCTGCTGGAGGCGGGCCCGGCGGACCGTTTCGCGGCCCGCCAGGTCCGCTTCCGCAACCTCGGCGCTCAGAAGGGGGACGGCCCCGGCCGGTAGGTCCACACCACGCGGCCGCCGGCGTCGTACCCGGTGAACCGCATGCCCGGCCAGGTGATCCCAGGCCTGCCCGCCTTCTCGGGGACGGCCCCGCTGAACAGCATCACGCCCTGCCCCCACGGGTCCGGGACGGTCTCGGCGGTGGCGGTGCCGCCGCCCTTCAGCGTGACGGTGACCTTGGCCGTGCCGGGGAGCGTGAAGCCGTACCAGTCGGTCTTCTCCTGGCCCCACTGCAGCGGCCGCTCCGGCGCGAGCATGGAGCTCAGCTTCCCGCCGGGGATGGGCTCGTACGCGCCGGGCAGCTCCTTGGCCCCCTTCCAGAACCGGACGCAGTTGTCCATGACGAGCGCGGCGGTGATGCCCCTGGTCAGGGGGTGGCCGCGCCCTTGCGGAGCCTTGGCCTCCCAGCAGTCGTGCGAGGTGAGGTAGACGCTTTCCAGCTGCCTGCCCTTGACCTTGACGACGTGGGCGGCGACGTCGGTGCCGTACGGGTACTTGACGTACCAGACCCGGGCGGGGGCGCCGGGGGCGGACACGAAGCCGCCGTGAATGCGCCGCCCGTCCCTGAGCACCGCGTCGACCGACTCCCAGTCGGGCGGGGCCGTGCCGTAGGAGACGGTCGCCCCCGGTTCGGGCCGGAAACTGTCCACGGAACTGTGGCTGAAGCTGTTCGGGTCGTTGAAGGAGGCGCTGCCGCAGCCGCCGCCCCTGCGCCCGTCGTAGTTGACCCCGCCGGAGTGGCAGAGCATGAACTGTCCGGCCGGCTCGCCCTTCGACCTGACGAACCAGAAGCGGACAGGGCCGTAGCCGAAGTCCTCCGTGCCGGGAAGGACGATCGTGCCGCCGACCTTATCCCCGTAATTCGGCTCATCGGCTCGCGGTGTCCCTTCCGTGCGCCAGATCTCCTTCCCCGCCGCGTCGTAAGCGACCAGGGTGTAAGCCGTGTCCGCGCTCTTTCGCGTGCTGATGGTGAACAGCCTGAGGCCGAGGTTCCACGGGTCGGGTCTGGTGTCCACGGTGACCTCGCTCTGCCCGGAGACCACCATCCGCAGCTTGGCGACGTCCTTTCTCGCGACGCCCGCGAACAGGTCGTCCGTGCCGGAATAGGTCACCGGCCCGTTCTGGAACAGATACTTGGGCTCCAAGCTCGTCCTGGAGATGGTCTCTCCCTGGCGCAGCCAGACCAGCTGCCGGCCGGTCTTGGTCTTGTAGGGCGCGACGGTGATGCCGCCTTCCAGCTCGACGGCCTTGCCTTCCTGCTGATCGGCGTCGAGCCGCCCGTGGGTCAGGGCCGAGCGCGGCATCTCGTAGTCCGCGCGGCCCGGCTTGCTGAACACCACCTTGGAGACGGGGTCCTGGGCGGCGTACGTGACCGTCCAGATCTGGAACGGCGCACCCTCAGGGCGCAGCAGCGTGGCCGGGATCTTCGCGCCGCTCTTGGTCACCGCGCCGACGGCCGTGACGTCCTGGCGGGCCACGCCGTAGTCCATGGCCCTGGCCGCGCCGTCCTTCGCCGTGCTGCCCTCGAACCAGCCTCCCCGCGAGATGCTCGCGCTCAGCATCCCGCCGCAGGACCCGTACGGATTCGCGTCCGCACGTTCGGTGATGTAGCACAGCTCGGGCTGGCCCATGCCGCCCTTGGCGAACCAGAGCCGCAGCGGCCTGCCCTCGGCCGGGTCGTCCACCGTCACCTGCTCGCCGGCGGGCGTCCTGTCGCGCATGAGCTGCCGGTAGACCTCGTCGGGATCGGTCGCGGTGTTCCTGCCCAGGCCCCCGTTGAGCAGGACGGGAACGAACGCGGCCAGCAGCGCCGCCGGCAGCGCGGCCAGCAGCCACCGTGCCCGGGGACGGCGCGGGGTGCGCTCCATGACGCGGGCCCAGGCGTGCGGACTGGCCTCGAAGGTCCGGGCGCGGGCGTCGAGCGCGGATCGCAGGTGCTCTTCCAGGTCGTTCACGCGTCCTCCTCCTTCAGCGCCCTGCCCAGGGCCGCCAGCCCTCTGCTCGCGTGGGTCTTCACCGAGCCGGGCGACACGCCCATGGCCTCGGCGATCTCGCGTTCCGACAGGTCCAGCCAGTAACGCAGGACGAGGGCCTCCCGCTGGCGGCGCGGCAGGCGGTCCACGGCGGCCAGCAGTTCGCGGTGCTCCTCGGAGAGGATGACCGCGTGTTCGCTGCTGCGGGCCGGTTCGGGCGGGTCGGGGCGGCGCAGTCGTACGAGCCTGAGATGCCGCAGGCGGTTACGGGTGAGGTTGCAGACGGTCGCGCGCAGGTAGGACAGGGCGGCCCCGTCGTCGCGCAGGCGCCTGGTGTGCAGCCGGGCGAACGCCTCCTGGGCGATGTCCTCGGGGTCGTCCGCGCCGAGCAGCCCGGCCAGGCGTACCAGGGACTGGTACTGGGCCGCGAACAGGTCGGCGAACGACGGCTGCGCCATGGTCGCTGTTTCGGTCACGCCATAGAGACACCCGGAACGGCGGCCGGTTGACTACGGGACCGGAATCCGTTCGACGCGGATCGAGAAGACCTCCTCGCGGGGCACCACGACCTCGTAGGCGCCGTGGTCGACCATCCAGTAGCCCAGGGCCTCCGCCTTCATCCCGCTGTGGCCCGTATAGGCGATGTGCAGCCCGTCCTCGTCCTCGTCCAGCACGATGCAGGGCTCGCCGCCGAACGCCCCCACCGTGCGGATCAGCACCAGCCACTCGACCTGCGACCTGGCCACCACCCGCCGCCAGTAGCCCGACGCCGGCTCGAACCCCTCCAGCTCGGTCTCGCTGAACAGCACCACCTGGTCGCTGTCGGGGCCCAGGGCGGCGGGCAGCGTGCGATCGCCGAAGCGGGCCACGAAGCCGGAAGCCACCGGCGCAATCGTCTCACTCATGAGGCCCGCCGCCAGGTCAGGCCGTCGTACTCGGCGAAGGGCCGTTCGCCGTCGGCGGTGACGTGCACGATCTCCGCCCCGGCCGGGATCGGCATCGGGACGGTGTGGAACTGCGGCACCACGTGATCCGACGACGTCGTGAACCCGTTGCCCGCGAACGGCGGCGCGTCGCTCCAGTCGCCACCCATGTGCGGCCCGTACGGCACCGCGTACGTGTCGACGTCGCGCGCGTACCAGCGCATGACGTAGAGCTCGGGCACCTCGGCGAACAGCTCAGACCCATCGAACGACAGGTCGAGCCCGAAATAGAGCGACTCGGGCGTGGTCAGCCTGACGCAGTCCTGCACGCGGTAGACGTAACCCGAGATGACGGTGCGCTTGCCCGACAGGTATGGCACGAGCAGACGCGGCGGGACAACCTTCTGCATCTGCGTTCCGCTCACGGTACTACTTTACGATCGGTTGAACGTCAGAGGACCCGGTGTTCGAGGCACGGCAGCGTTGTTCTGGCGGTGGACGTCCATTCGTGATCCACCCGTACGACCTGGACGCCCGGTGCGGTGCCCAGATCGGCGCGGACCACGCCCAGCGGATCGACCAGCATGCTGCGGCCCACGCCGTAGCCGTCGGACGACTCGGCCGGGTTGGGCGCCTGGCCGACGGCCGCGGTCCACATGGTGTTCTCCAGCGCCCGGGCCCTGACCAGGGTGACCCAGTGGTCCTCCTTGAGCGGCCCCGAGCCCCAGGCGGCGATCACCGCGAACAGCTCGGCGCCCTTGTCCACCAGTGCCCTCGTCAGCTCTGGGAAGCGCACGTCGTAGCAGGTGACGATGCCGACCTTGAGCCCGGCGAGCTCGACCACGGTCGGCTCCGCGCCGGGCGCGACCAGGTCGGACTCCTTCGCGCCGAACGAGTCGAACAGGTGGATCTTCCGGTACGCCGCCCGCACCGCGCCCTGGGCGTCGATGGCCACGGCCGTGTTGTGGACCCGGCCCTCGCCCGGCTCGAAGACCCCGGCGATCACCGAGAGCCCGTGCTCCTTGGCGGCCTGGGCCAGCCCCGACACGAACGGGCCGTCCAGCGGCTCGGCCAGGTCCGTGATGCGCCGGCCGTAGCGGGTGAGCGTGGCCTCGGGGAAGATCGCCAAGTCGGCCCCCTCGGCCCGGGCGAGCGCCTCTGTGGCACGCATGAGGTTGGTGGCGGGATCAGGTGAGACCGGGATCTGGCAGAGGGCGATTGTGGTCACGGACCGACTCTAGCCGGTTGGGCACCGGTCGAAACCAGGTCAGGCAGCGCCAGATCCATTCGAGGGGGCCGTACCTGAACCTGCTCAGCCACCACCTGCTGAACAGCACCTGCGCGGCCACCGTCAGCACCGCCAGCGCCACCACCGACCAGCGGGTCGGGTCGGCGTTCAGCAGCGGCAGGGCCAGGACGATCACCGCGGTGCCCGAGACGTAGTTGGTCAGCGCCATCCTGCCCAGCGGCTCCAGCACCGCCGACAGCCATGCCGACAGCCGTGTCGACAGCCGTGCCGGCAGCCGTGCCGACAGCTGGGGCCGCAGGACGAGCAGCAGCCCCAGCGAGTACGCCGCCGCGCCCGCCAGCGCGGCCACGCTGTAGAGCGTCCAGGCCAGCGCGCTCGCGTGCCCGCCCGCCTGGCCGCGCACGCTCGCCCAGGCGGCCGTCAGCAGCACGGTGGCCAGCGCCGTCACCGCGAACGAGGGCAGCAGCAGCCACCTGGGCGGACGCAGCCGGCACAGCCCCATGCCGACCAGGAACAGGCCGGGGATCAGGTACGGCCCGGCGCCCACCTGCAGCCCCCAGACCATCGCCGCCAGCCCCAGCAGCAGCACCGGCAGACCGCCGGACAGGAAGGAGGCGGGCAGCAGCACCGCCGCCCCGCAGACGGCGTAGTCGGTCAGCACCTCGCCCTCGTAGAACAGGTGCTGCGCCATCCCGAGGCAGAACAGCCAGAACAGCCTGCTCAGCAGCGCCCAGCGGCTGTTGCCGCGCAGGAACAGCACGAAGCTGATGCCGAACAGCAGCGAGAAGATCGGGTAGAACCGGCTCTGGAACAGGGCGTCGACGGTCCAGTCGACCGCGTTGCGCGCGCCCTTGTCGGTGTGCTGCCAGGTGTTGACCAGCATGATCCCGCCCACCGCGAAGCCGCGTAGGGCGTCGAGCTCACGGATGCGCGTCACAGGAACCAGGTGAACCACCATACGAGGAATCCGGCGCCGATGACGGCCGCCGCGATCTGCGGCCACCGGCGGTGGCGAAGGAGCGCCGCGGCGGTCAGCACGGCCGAGGCGGCGGCGATCCAGGTGCAGGCGAGGACCGTGTCGGGCACGCCGACGGCGAGCGCGGTCTCGTTCCGGCCGGCCAGGGCGTAGACGGACTGGCCGACCAGCCCGGCGAACGCCACGCCGGACAGCCCGCCGAAGGCGCTCAGCGCCCTGCCCTTGAGCGCGCCCGCGACCAGCTGGATCAGGGAGACGAGCGCGAACAGGGCGAAGGGCGCGGCCAGCCACGGGGTCTTCGTGATCTGGTACGGGGCCGCGGTCACGTGCAGGTCACCCGGCCGCACGGCGGTGTCGCCGTCCCGGCAGGGGGAGGCCGTGCGCACGGCCGGGTCGGTCACGAACTCGAGGATCTTGCGCCGGGCGCAGGCGCTGGTCAGGAAGACGGCGTGGGAGGCGCTGGGGAACTCCTCGAAGCGGGCGCCGGGGAGGGCCGCCGCGGCGGGCTTGCTGGTTCTGGTCGGGGTGGTGGGGTCGTACTGCCCGCCCACCACGTACACCGGGGCCTTGGTGGTGGCGTTGACGGGCTTGGCCTTGGGGAGCTGCCAGGCATCGCACACCGCCTTATCCACATTTACGGTGAAAAGCCGTGGCTTTGCGGCGAAGGTGTTGAACGGCACCTCGTCCTGGCACTGCACCGCGTGATACAGCCCGAACTCGTGCGACACCAGCCCCCCGCCCACGGCGTCGGCCAGCGGCTGCAGCAGCTCGTCGTGGCCCTCGGCGAGCGCGCCGATCATCGCGGGCGCGATGGCCGCGACGTCCGCCTCGTGCAGCGCCTCGGCCATGATCGTGGCCAGGTCGTCGCCGCTGATCCGGGCCTGGAACGCCCTGCCGAGGATCGGGTCGGTGGTGGTCACCCGGGCGGGTGCCGCGTTCAGCCGGGCGGTCGCGGCGTCGAACGCGTCCTTCATGCCGAGCCTGGTGGCCGCGTCCGCCAGGTTCGTGGCGGCGTCGTCGTACCAGGGGACGCTCTCCGGCAGGTACGAGTCCAGCACCACCGAGCGCACCCCCTCGGGGTCGGCGGCGGCCACGTCAATCATGACCCTGGTGGAGTAGCTGACGCCGAACAGGTTCCAGGACTCGTACCCGAGCTTCCGGCGTAACGCGACTACGTCGGCCGCGATCTCCTTCGTGTTGTATCCCCGCAGGTCGATGCCCTGCTCCTGCAGCCTTGCCCGGCACCGGCCGGCGGCCGCCGCGGCGTCGGCGGGCGGCCGCCTGAGCTGCCCGAGCAGCGCCTCGGCCGTCTCGGCACAGCCCAGGACCGGCTGGGAGTACCTGCTGCCGCGCTGCTCGACCGTCACCACGTCGCGGTCGGGGAACATCTGGCTCAGGAACCCGGTGAGCTGCATGGACGCCGAGCCCGGCCCGCCGCTCATGTACACGACGGGGTCCGGTCTGCGCTCCTTGGCGGTCGAGGTGTGGACCGCGTACCCCACCTTGATCGTCCGTCCGGGCGCGTCCCTGCGCTCGGGGACCTCGAGGAAACCGCAGGTCGTCCGCGCCGGGACGGCGACCGGACAAGGGGGCGCGCCGACGTCGCTGGGGGCCATGACAGGGGGAGCGGTCAGGGCGAGGGCGAGCATGACCCGAGTGATCATGGGATGAGACTAATAGTGTGGCCTCGTGACCGAACCACTTGTTGCCAGGATGCGTGCCTTCGGCACGACGATTTTCGCGGAGATGAGCGCGCTCGCCGTCGAGACCGGATCGATCAACCTCGGTCAGGGCTTCCCCGACACCGACGGGCCCGCGGCGATGCTCGACCGCGCGGTCCAGGCGATCACCTCGGGTGCGAACCAGTACCCGCCGGGGCCGGGCACGCCGGAGCTGCGCCGGGCCGTCTCGGAGCACCGCGCCGCCCACTACGGCCTCTCCTACGATCCGGCGGGCGAGATCCTGATCACGGTGGGGGCCACGGAGGCCATCGCGGCGGCCGTGCTCGCCCTGTGCGAGCCGGGGGACGAGGTGATCGCCTTCGAGCCGTACTACGACTCCTACGCGGCGTCGATCGCGCTCGCCCAGGCGCGCCTGGTGGCGGTGACGATGCGGCCGGTGGAGGGCCGCTTCACGTTCGACCCGGACGAGCTGCGCGCCGCGGTCACGCCCCGCACCCGCGCCATCCTCGTCAACTCGCCGCACAACCCCACGGGGACCGTGTTCACCCGGGCCGAGCTGGAGGTCATCGCCACGCTCTGCCAGGAACGCGACCTGGTCGCGGTGACGGACGAGGTGTACGAGCACCTGACGTTCGACGGGGTCGAGCACATCCCGCTGGCCACGCTGCCCGGCATGCGCGAGCGCACGGTGATGATCTCCTCCGCGGGCAAGACGTTCTCGGTCACCGGCTGGAAGACCGGCTGGGTCTGCGCCCCTCCCGCCCTGGTCACGGCGGTGCAGACGGTCAAGCAGTTCCTCACGTTCACGGCGAGCGCGCCGTGGCAGCTGGCGGTGGCGTACGGGCTGCGTAACGAGCTGGAGTGGGTCTCCGCCCTGCGCGCGGGCCTGCAGGACAAGCGCGACCGCCTCATGGAGGGCCTGGCGGCCGCCGGCTTCTCCGTCCTGCGGCCCTCCGGCACGTACTTCGTCCAGACGGACATCCGCCCCCTGGGCTTCTCGGACGGCCTCGAGCTCACGCGCCGCCTCCCCGAGCTCGCCGGGGTGGTGGCCATCCCGACCCAGGTCTTCTACGACCACGCCGAACGCGGCCGCCACTTCGTCCGGTTCGCCTTCTGCAAGAAGGACGAGGTCATCGACGAGGCGGTGACTCGGCTCAAACACCTCTCGACCGCGCGCTGAAGGGCAGGCGCGAGTGGGTCGTGCCGGCCACCCAGGGCGCCATGCACCCGGCGACCTGGACATCGCCGCAGGACTGGTCGAGGTTGCGGCCGGGCTCGGCGCCGCACCGTCCGAGGAGGCGGTGGTCAGGCTGGACGGGATCTCGCGTGTCGGGCTCGGGCCGATGGACGGGTCGTTCTTCCATCTCGTCCCGCGCTGAGCAGGCGCACGAGTGCTGCCCGTTGAATCGTGGTATGTCTGGCTGGGTGAAGCGCCGGCATGTCGCGATGGCCCTCCTGCTCGGGCTCGCCGCCGCCTGCCAGGCCCCGGCGCGCGACCACGGGCCCCAGCCGCCGGCCGTACCGACCACCACCCAGGCCGCCCCCACGCCCGCGACCGGGGAGAGCCCCGCCGTCCCGCCCCCGGCGCCCGGCGGCTGGCGTTACGTCTACGTCGGCGAGGAGCTCGGCGGCGAGTTCTGGGACGTCGTCGCCACCGGCCCCCGCGAGGCCTGGGCGGTCGGGGTGCGGGACGGCAAGGCGTTCCTGCTCGGCTACGACGGCAGCGCCTGGCGACCGGCCCCGCTGCCCGACGGGCTCGGCGACATCGAGGTGATCGGGGATCTCCGCCTTGGCGCGTCCGGTCAGGGCGGCCTGTGGTTGTTCCGGTCGGACGACCAGGGCACGCGCGTGTTCCGCCGGGACGGCACGGGCTGGCGGCGGCTGCCGCCGTACCAGTGGCACGTGGGCGACGCGCAGGTGTTCGCGCCCGACGACGTCTGGGTCATCGCCGAGGAGCGCAGGGCGGGCCACTGGGACGGCGCCCGCTGGCGGACCGTCACGCTCCCCGCCCAGGCCGGCGCCCTGGACGCCGCCGCGCCGGACGACATGTGGGCGGTCGGTCACCGGGCATCGAGCGCGACGCCGGGGCCGCTCACCCAGCCGGCCGCCATGCACTGGAACGGCCGCGCCTGGCGCCTGGTCCCCACCCCGGCCTACCGCTTCCCCGACCCCGCGCCGCCCGAGGAGGACGCCTTCCTCACCGGCGTCGTGGCCCTGTCGGCGAAGGAGGCGTGGGCGGTGGGCGAGCACACGTTCAACCACGGGGAGGGCGGCCCCGACCCCGCCGACCCGCCGCCGATCGTGCTGCGCTGGAACGGCTCCACCTGGAGCCGCCATCCGGTCCCCACCCCGCCGATCTGCTGCCCGAAACTCGCCCCGGACGGCTCCGGCGGCGTCCTGCTCGGCTCGAGCGGTCCTGGCCTCGGCAACACCTGGCGCCTGGCCCCCGACGGCGCCGCGACCCGCCTGCCGCGGATGAAGGTGGATCCGAAGGCGTCACGCAAGCAGTACGGGTCCATCGAGGCCATGACCCGCATCCCCGGCACCTCCACGGTCCTCGCGGTCGGCAGGCTGAGCGCACGCGCCTGGTCCCGGGCCGCCATCGCCGAGTTCAACACCAACGGAAAGTAGCGGGTAAGCGCGCACCTCAGCTGCGGGAGCCCTCGTTGGTCGCCTCGTCCAGCGGTGTCAGCGTGTCCGTGGCGGCCTCGTGCTCCATCCCCGTCGCCTGCAGCAGGTCCACGACCACCGAACGCAGCTGCGCGATGATCACGTGCGCCGAGAAGCCGAGCCCTTCCGGCCGTTCCCGGGCCGCGACGGCGAGCAGCGCCTGCCGGGCCAGCGTCGGTTCGCGGCCCGCCCCGAGCTCGAGTTGCAGCAGCAGCGCCGCCTCCGAGACCTCGCGCAGCGCCTCCGCCAGGGCGGGCGGCGGCGGGCTGGCCTCGCCGAGCGCCGCGAGGGTGCGCCTGGACAGGACCCGCGCGTTCCGCATCGCCAGGTCCACCGGCACGGCCGCGGTCTCGTAACGTGCCAGGCTGGCCTTGCGGTGCCAGTGCAGCGGCGAGATCAGCGTGATCTCCTTGGCGGTCTCCAGGGCCTGCTCGTACTCGTGGACCGCGTCCTGCGTGCTGCGCGCCTCCTCCAGTGCCTCGGCCGCCAGGTCCACGTCCCGCTTCTCGATCGCCTCCGCGGCCCGCTCGAGCACCGTGGAGAGCGCGTCGAGCACTCCCGACAGGTGTTTGGCCGCGATCGTGAACGGGCTGGCGGGCAGCAGGGCCACCGCCAGGATCCCGATGACGCCCCCGGTGAGCGCGTCGACCATCCGGTCCAGGCCCCCGGCCCCGTCGCCGGGCACCAGGGTGGCCACCAGCACGGCCGACGACCCGGCCTGCGCGACGAACAGCGCCCCGCTGTTCAGCAGCACCGCCACGGTCATCGCCAGCGCCACCACGAGCGCGAGCTGCCACGCTCCCGAGCCGATCCACGACACCAGCAGGTCGCCGATGCCCACCCCGAGGCTGACGCCGACCACCAGTTCGGCCACCCTGCGCAGCCGCTGTCCGAGCCCGACCCCCACGCAGATCAGCACGGAGATCGGGGCGAAGAGCGGGCGTGGGTGGCCGAGCAGCTCGATGGCGATGATCCAGGCCAGTGCGGCGCCGATCGCGCACTGCGCGATGGAGGGTGCCATGAGGCCGAACGTGCCCAGTCGTTCCTTCACATGATCGCTGAGCCTGGTTCGCACCCTTCTACCTTGGCGGATCTTTATGACATTGAGGTCACGTTCGCCCTATCTAGGGCCTTTTGGCGTCTCTTCCCCGTCACGCGACCCGTCCATCTCGTGGACGTCGAGCGGCGGCAGGGCCGCCAGCGCCTCCTCGCGCTCGGTCCCCGTCGCCTGGAGCAGGTCCACGATGATGGACCGGAGCTGGGCGATCATCACGTCCGCCGAGAAGCCCCACCGCTCCGATCCCTGGCGGGAGGCCACCTTCAGGATCGCCTTGGTGACCTGGTCCGGCGAGCGTTCGGCGGCCAGCTCGTCCCGCAGCATGAGACCGGCGTCCGCCAGATCGCGGAGCGCGCCGGGCAGCCACGGCGGGAGCGGGCTGCCGCCGTCGAGTGCCACGATGGCCCGCCTGGCCAGCACCCTGGTGTTCCTGAGCGCGTGATCGAGCGGCACGGCCGCTTTCTCGTACCCCTCGAGGCTGGGGCGGCGGTGGCGGTGCAGCGGCGAGATGGTGGCGATCTCCTTGCTCGTCTCCAGCGCCTGCAGGAACTCCTCCACCTTCGCCTGGCTGCTCCGCGCCTCCTCCAGCGCCTCGCCGGCCAGGCGCACGTCGCGCTGCTCGATGGCCTCGGCGATCTGCCGGAGCGAGTCGGCCAGTGTGCTGAACATCCCCTTCGCGTGCCGCCTGGCGAGCGCGGACGGGCTGGCGGGCAGCAGGGCCACCGCCGCGAGCCCCACGAGGCCGCCGACCAGCGCGTCGACCATCCTGGCGAACCCGCCGGCGCCGCTCGGCGGCAGGAGCGTCGCGACGAGCACGGCCGAGGAGCCCGCCTGCAGGACGATCACCGAGCCGCGGTCCAGCAGCACCGCCGTGGCCATCGCGATCGCCACCACGAGTGCGATCTGCCACGCGCCCGAGCCGATCCACGACACCAGCAGGTCGCCGACGCCGATGCCGACGCTGACCCCGGCGACCAGCTCCACCACCCGCCGCAGCCGCTGGCCCAGCCCCACGCCGATGCAGACGACGACGGCGATGGGCGCGAAGAACGGGCGGCTGTGACCGAGCAGATCCTTGGCCACCAGCCAGGCGATCGCGGCGCCGACGGCGCACTGGGCGATGGAGGGGGTCATCAGCCTCAGCCTGCTGAGGCGCTGGTGTACGTGCATGTCAACCACGCCTCTACCCTGGCCCAGGAACGTGACACCGGGGTTACGGCCCGATGAGACAGGGCGGCTCAGCCGTTCAGGAAGGCGTCCACGGCCTCCAGGAACGGCGCCCGGGCGCTCACGTGGATGAGGTGGCCGACCTCGATCGTGACCAGCCGCGCCCCCGGGATCCGTTCCGCCACCGCCTCCGTGCCGACGTGGCTCAGCTTCCCGCCCGACAGCACCAGTGTGGGCACCGTGATCTGCCCGAGCCTCTCCAGTACGGCGGGGTCGGGGTCGACCAGCTGCCGCTCGGTCTGGTGCATCATGCGCCAGTCGAACCCGGCGGAGTCGTCCTCCACGATCGGCGGGCGGTTCTTGAACGGCAGCGGCGGCGGCGCGTCCTCGAGCACCAGCCGCTCGACGCGCTCCGGATGGTCCATCGCCATCCGGTAGGCCACCACGCCGCCCAGCGAGTGCCCGATCACCGTGGCCCGCTCGAGGCCCAGGTGGTCGAGGAGCGCGACGACGTCCGCCGCCATCTCGGCCAGCTCGTACGAACCGGGATGGTCGCTCGCTCCGTGCCCGCGCAGGTCGAGGGCGAGCACGCGGTAGCGGGCCGCGAAGTGCTGGGTGATGCCGTTCCAGTCGTTGTGATCGGCGGTCCGGCCGTGGATCAGAAGGAGTGGGGGAGAGGTGGGGTCGCCTTCCTCGCGATATACGAGCTTGATCCCGTTGACGTGTGCTTCGCGAATCACAAACAGGACCATAGCCCCCCTTGACATCGTCGGCGGCGTTCGTGGGCAGACATTGACCATGTGTCCCGCCGGCCACCTCGGCTAGCGTCGCCCAGCGGGACGGGTAGCGGAGAAGGGGGCGTCACATGCCGGACCCGATCGAAGTGCGCAAGGTGCCGATCGAGAGCGTCACCGACGCCTCCGGCCTGTCACGGCTCATCGCCGACGGGGTGATCGAGGCGCACCGGGTGCTCGCCGTCATCGGCAAGACCGAGGGCAACGGCGGCGTGAACGACTACACCCGCATCCTCGCCGACCGCGCCTTCCGCGAGGTGCTGGCCGAGCACGGACATCCGTCCCCGGAGAGCGTGCCCCTGGTGTGGTCCGGCGGCACCGACGGCATCCTCAGCCCGCACGCCACCGTCTTCGCCACCACGGCCGACGCTCCCGCCTCCGACGAGCCGCGGCTGTCGGTGGGCGTGGCGATGAGCGAGGTGATCCTGCCCGAGGACATCGGCAGGCCCGCCATGGTGGAGAAGGTCGCGGCAGGCGTACGCGAGGCCATGAAGATCGCGGGCATCGACGACCCGCGCGACGTCCACTACGTACAGACCAAGACGCCGCTGCTCACCCTGGCCACCATCACCGACGCCAGGAGCCGCGGCCAGGACACCGCCATCGAGGAGACCGGCCCCTCCATGGACCTGTCCAACTCGACCACCGCCCTCGGCATCGCCGTCGCCCTGGGCGAGATCGACATGCCGCGCGCCGACCAGATCCACAAGGACCTGTCGCTGTACTCGTCCGTGGCCTCGTGCTCGTCGGGGGTGGAGCTGGACCGGGCGCAGATCGTGCTGGTGGGCAACGTACGCGGCATCGGCGGCCGCTACCGGATCGGCCACAGCGTCATGAAGGACGCCCTCGACGCCGACGGCATCTGGGCGGCCATCAGGGACTCCGGCCTGCCGCTGCCGGAGCGCCCGCACCCCTCGGACCTCGGGGGGCGGCTGGTGAACGTGTTCATGAAGTGCGAGGCCGACCCGTCAGGACGGGTACGCGGACGGCGCAACATCATGCTGGACGACTCCGACGTGCACTGGCACCGGCAGATCAAGGCCGCGGTCGGCGGGGTGGCGGCCTCGGTCACGGGCGATCCGGCGGTCTTCGTCTCGGTGGCCGCCGTCCACCAGGGCCCCTCGGGCGGCGGCCCGGTGGCGGCCATCTCCGACCTGGGATAGCCGGGTCCGGCAGCATCAGCGGGCTACGGGCATGTCGCCGAAGCGCAAGGGACTCGGCTTGTCCTAGCTATGTAGAGTACGAGACATGAAGAGAAGCCTGCGGATGACCATGCCGACGCAGGCCGTCCTGCGGGCCCTGCTCCACGACCCCGGGCACGATCGCTACGGGCTCGAGGTGTGCGAGCTGGCCGGGCTGCCGAGCGGGACGGTCTACCCGATCCTGGCCCGACTGGAGCAGGTCGGCTGGGTGGAGAGCCGGTGGGAGGATCCGGAGACGCACGTGGCGGAAGGACGTCCGCGCCGTCGCTACTACCGCATCACCGCGGACGGGGCCGAGCAGGCGCGTGACGCCGTCGCGCGGGCGTACCGCTCGCGCAGGCAGCAGGCGCCCGGCTGGCTGAACCGTCCGGACCCGGCCGGGGGCCGGCTGTGAACGGCTCGCTCCAGCCGCTGCTGGAGGCCGCCGGCGACACGCTGACCGGCGAGCGGCTGCGCATGGTCGAGCGGGCCTACCTGACGGCCGCCCGCTGGCATCGCGGGCAGCGGCGGCGCAGCGGCGAGCCCTACATCACCCACCCGGTCGCCGTCGCCGCGATCCTGGCCGAGCTGGGCATGGATCACGAGGTGCTCTGCGCGGCCCTGCTGCACGACGTGCTGGAGGACACCGACTGCCCGGAGCAGGAGCTGGTGCGTGAATTCGGCGAGCCCGTCGTGCGCCTGGTACGCGATATGTCCGCGTTGCGGGATCCCCGGCAGGTGCCCGTGATCTGGGCGAGCGAGACGGGCGAGCGCGCCCTGATGCTCAAACTGGCGGACCGGCTGCACAACCTGCGGACGGCGCGCTGGCTGCCCGAGCCGAAGCGCCGGCGCGCGGCCCGGCAGACGCTGGAGACTCTCGCGCCGGTCGCCGGCCGGCTCGGTCTGGGCCAGCTCGAACAGGAGCTGGAACGGCTGGCCATCGCCAACCTCCCCGGCGGGGACGGCATGCAGGCCTCCTTCGGCGTCATCTCCGCGGGCGCCGTCCTGCTGCCGCGCGAATGGCGGGCCCGCTGGCTGGAGGAGTGGCTCGGAGAGCTGCACACGCTGCCGGGCAGGTGGCCCAGGATACGGTTCGCCGTGCAGCTGGTCAGCGGGATGCCGCGGCTGGCGATGACCCTGCGGCGGCCGGACGGCCGCCACCGGCCAGGTGCGGGCGGTGGGCGGCGAGCCGGCCTCCGTTGCCTGCGATGGGTGCTGGCGTCCGACGTGCGGACCTGGAGCCTGCTCATGCCGCTGGTCGCCTGGCTGGTGCTCGACACGGCGGGGGAGCGGCTCGGTGACGCGGTGACCATCCTGATCACCGTGCCTCCGGTGCTCGCCGCGGGGGTGCGGGCGCTCCGGGCCTGGCTCCGAGACCGCGACGGGCGCGGGTAGTCTCGGGGCCGTGCCGAGCATCCCGCGACCTCTCGATCCCAGCGACGACGGCAGCGCCGCGCCCGCCGTCGCGGCCGCGCTCGCCTCCTACCAGGCGGGCACGGCCGACGCCGCCGACGTGCTGACCGCCCTCAGCGGGGCCAGGCTGCTGGTGCCCGTGGTGGCGTTGCTGACCGAGAGCGAGGTCGGCGCGCACGGGCTGCGGCAGGAGAAGGAGAGCGAGATGGCGCTGCCCAAGCTCGTCGGGGCGGACGGCAGGCAGGCGGTGCTCGCCTTCACCGGCGCGGACGCGCTGGCCAGGTGGCGGCCCGACGCCCGGCCGATCCAGGCCACGGCGCTGCAGGTGTGCCAGGCGGCCGTGCAGGAGCAGGCGGCGGCGGTCGTGGTGGACGTGGCGGGGCCGGTGCAGTTCGTGATCGAGGGAGCGGTGCTGGAGGCGCTGGCGGCCGTCGAGTCGGGGACCGTCGACCGGCTCGACGGCGTGACCGTGGCCCGGGTCGAGCCCGCCCCGCGCCGCCGGTGGTTCTCCAAGAAGGCCCGCTGACTCTTCCCATACGGCCGCCGGTCGCGGGAGCGGCGCATTAAGGTCGGCTCGTGGTCGCACTCATGGCGCTCGCCGGGCTGATCTGCGGACGCTACATTCGGGCGCTGGCCGACTCCTACGACGACAGCCCGCTCCACTACGACGACCACGGTCCGGCGCGCCTGTCCGGGTGGTTTCCTGGCGTGGAGGTGGTGACCGCCGCCGTGACCGCGCTCGTCGCCTGGCGGTTCGGGCTGCCGTACGTGACGGGAGCCCTCATCGGCGTCGCCCTGGCGGTCATCGACTGGCGTACCTTCCTGCTGCCCGACGCGATCACGCTCCCGGCGTACCCCGTCATGGCCCTGTCGCTGGCGCCGACGGGAGAGCTGCCCAGGGCGCTGGCCGGCGCGGCGGCCCTGACGGCGGTGTACGGGGTGCTCTGGTTCATCAGGCCGGAGGCGATGGGGCTGGGGGACGTCAAGCTGGCCGGGCTCATCGGCCTGGCCGCCGGGGCGCTCGGCTGGCAGGCGTGGATCGTGGCGGCCTTCTGCGGGCAGCTGCTCGGCGCCCTCTACGGCCTGGCGATCCTCCTGACCAGGCGCGGCACCAGGCACACCCAGTTCCCCTTCGGGCCCTTCATGCTGCTGGGCGCGTTCACCACACTCTGTCTCGGCTGGTGAACGCGGGACATCTCACTAGGCAGCACGTGGAAGACTTGTACGCATGTTGCGCTGGTTGACCGCCGGAGAGTCCCACGGCCCCGAACTCGTCGCCATCCTCGAAGGCCTCCCGGCCGGGGTGGAGGTGACCACGGCCGCCATCGACGAGGCCCTGCGCCGCCGGAGGCTCGGTTACGGCCGAGGCGCGCGGATGAAGTTCGAGCAGGACGAGGTCACGATCGTGGGCGGCGTCCGCCACGGCCGCACGATGGGCAGCCCCGTCGCCATCCGCATCGGCAACACCGAGTGGCCCAAGTGGGAGAAGGTCATGGCGGCCGACCCGGTCGACCCGGCCGAGCTGGAGGGCCTCGCGCGCAACGCGCCCAGGTCCCGCCCGCGCCCGGGCCACGCCGACCTGGCGGGCATGCAGAAGTACGGGTTCGACGACGCCAGGCAGGTGCTCGACCGGGCCAGTGCCCGCGAGACGGCCGCCCGGGTCGCGCTCGGCGAGGTCGCCAGGCGCTTCCTCAAGCAGGCGCTGGGCGTCGACATCGTCAGCCACGTCACCGAGATCGGCGGCGCGAAGAGCCCGTCCGAGACGCTGCCGGGGCCCGGCGACCTGGCCAGGATCGACGAGGACCCGGTGCGGTGCTCCGACCCCGACGGCAGCGCCGCGATGGTCGCCGTGATCGACAAGGCCCACAAGGACGGCGACACGCTCGGCGGCGTCGTCGAGGTCCTCGCATACGGCCTCCCGCCCGGCCTGGGCAGCTACACGCACTGGGACCGCAGGCTCGACTCCCGCCTCGCCGGCGCCCTCATGGGCATCCAGGCGATCAAGGGCGTCGCGGTCGGCGACGGCTTCGAGACCGCGCGCAGGCCCGGCTCCCAGGCTCACGACGAGATCGAGTACACCACGGAAGACGGCGTACGACGCATCACCAACCGCGCGGGCGGCGTCGAGGGCGGCATGACCAACGGCGAGATCCTGCGCGTCAGCGCCGCCATGAAGCCGATCTCCACCGTCCCCAGGGCGCTGGCCACCATCGACGTCAAGACCGGTGAGGCGGCCAAGGCCCACCACGAGCGCTCCGACGTGTGCGCCGTCCCGGCCGCCGGCATCGTGGCCGAGGCCATGGTCGCGCTGGTGCTGGCCGACACGGCGCTCGAGAAGTTCGGCGGCGACTCCGTCGAGGAGGTCGCCCGCAACCTGTCCGGCTACCTGTCTTCGATGGTGATCAAATGACCGGGAGCGAACCCGACGCAGTGAGCGGAGTGGAGGCCCCACGAAGGAGGGACTCCGCGGAGCGAATGAGGAGTGGTGAGCGACAATGAGCAGGGCCGTGCTGATCGGTCCCCCTGGGTCCGGTAAGACCACAGTCGGGCAGCTGCTCGCCGAGCGGCTCGGGGTCGGGTTCCGCGACACCGACGCCGACGTGGAGGCCGTGGCGGGCAAGCCCGTCTCCGACATCTTCGTCGAGGACGGCGAGGCCCGCTTCCGCGAGCTGGAGCACGAGGCCGTGCGCCGGGCGCTGGCCGAGCACGACGGCATCCTCTCGCTCGGCGGCGGCGCCGTGCTCAACGAGGAGACGCAGGCCCTGCTCGACGGCCACCACGTGGTCTACCTGCAGGTGGGGCTCTCGGACGCGGTCCAGCGGGTCGGCCTCGCCTCCGCCAGGCCGCTGCTCGTGCTCAACCCGCGCAGCCAGCTGAAGAAGCTGATGGAGGAGCGGCGGCCGGTCTACGAGCGGCTGGCGGCGGTCACCGTGGTGACCGACAAGCGTGAGCCCGAGGAGCTCGCCGACGAGATCATCAAGGGGCTGCCGTCATGAGTGCCACGCGGATCACCGTACGCGGTGACAGCCCGTACGACGTGGTGGTCGGCACCGGCGTGCAGGCCGAGCTGACCACGCTGCTCAAGCCCGGCGTGCGCACCGTCGCCGTCATCCGTCCCGAGACCCTGCCGGAGATCTCCGGCCCGGTCCTCGCGGCGCTGCGCGAGGCCGGCTACGAGGTGGTCGAGCTGCCCGTGCCCGACGGCGAGCAGGCCAAGACCGTCGAGGTGGCCGCCGGGCTCTGGTCGGCACTCGGCCGCCACGGCGTGACCCGCTCCGACGCCGTGGTGGGCGTGGGCGGGGGCGCGACGACCGACCTGGCCGGGTTCGTGGCGGGCACGTGGCTGCGCGGCGTGCAGGTCGTGCTCGTGCCGACGACGCTGCTGGCCATGGTCGACGCGGCGGTCGGCGGCAAGAACGGCATCGACACCCCCGAGGGCAAGAACCTCGTGGGCACGTTCCTGCCGCCCGCCGGGGTGCTGTGCGAGCTGTCCACGCTGGCGAGCATGCCGAAGCGCGACTACGTGGCCGGCCTGGCCGAGATCATCAAGGGCGGCTTCATCGCCGACCCGGAGATTCTCCGCCTGATCGAGTCCGACCCGGAGGCGGCCACCAGGCCCGACGGCCCGCACACCCGCGAGCTGATCGAGCGCAAGATCCAGGTCAAGGCCGACGTCGTGGGCGCCGACCTGCGCGAGGCGGGCCTGCGCGAGATCCTCAACTACGGCCACACCCTCGCTCACGCCATCGAACGCGAGGAGCACTACGCCATCCGCCACGGCGAGGCCGTCGCCATCGGCATGGTCTACGCCGCCGAGCTCTCCAGGCTCTCCGGCCGCGCCGACCTCGTCGAGCGCACCCGGTCCATCCTCACCGGCGTCGGCCTGCCCATCACCTACCGCGCCGGCGCCTGGCGGTCCCTGCGCGACCACATGCGGCTGGACAAGAAGAACCGCGGCGCCAAGCAGCGGTTCGTCGTGCTCGACGGCCTGGCCAGGCCGGGCCGGCTCGAAGGCCCCGCGGAAGAGCTGCTCGAAGCCGCCTACAAGGAGATCTCGGCATGATCCTGGTGCTCAACGGGCCCAACCTGCGCCGGCTCGGCACCCGCGAGCCCGACGTGTACGGGGCGGAGACGTTCGACGACCTCGCCGCCCTCTGCCGCGAGACGGGCAGGAAGCTCGGCGAGCACGTCGAGGTGCGCCAGACCGACGACGAGGCCGAGCTGATCGGCTGGATCCACGAGGCGGCCGACGGCCGCATCCCCGTGGTGCTCAACCCGGCCGCGTTCACCCACTACTCCTACGCCCTGCGCGACGCCATCAAGCAGCGCACGGCCCCGCTCGTCGAGGTGCACATCAGCAACCCCGCCGCCAGGGAAGAATTCCGCCATAACTCGGTCGTCGCCGGGGTGGCGACGGGCACGATCGCGGGCTTCGGACTACAGTCATACGTTCTTGCGCTGCACGCTATCGCGGAGATGAACACCACCTCATGAGGCACTACAAGTCCTTCGTCGCCGTCGGCGACAGCTTCACGGAAGGACTGAACGATCCCGGCCAGAACGGTCACTACCGTGGCTGGGCGGACCGGGTGGCCGAACGGCTCGCCGCCGACGAGCCCGGCTTCCGCTACGCCAACCTGGCCGTGCGCGGCAAGCTGCTCGACCAGATCGTCACCGAGCAGGTGCCGCTGGCGGTCGAGATGGCGCCCGATCTGGTCAGCTTCTGCGCCGGGGGCAACGACCTGCTCAGGCCGGGCAGCGACCCCGACGAGATGGCCAAGAAGCTCGCGCGCGCCGTCCGCGACCTGCGGGCCGGCGGCGCCGACGTGGTGCTGTTCACGGGGGTGGACCCGCGCGACACGCCGCTGATGCGCCGGCTGCGCGGCCGCTTCGCAATCTTCTACCTGCACATCCGCTCCATCGCCGACCTGTACGGGTGCCGGCTGGTGGACCAGTGGTCGATGCAGGGGCTGCGCGACTGGCGCGCGTGGAGCGCGGACCGGCTGCACATGAACGCGGACGGGCACCGGCTGGTGGCGGCGCGGGTGCTGGATGTGCTGGGGGTGCCGTTCGAGGACTGGCGCATGGACTGGCCGCCGCAGGCCGTGGATCCCCGGGCTCGGCGGCGCGAGGACGCCCAGTGGATCCGCGAGCACCTGGTGCCGTGGATGTCCCGCCGACTCCGCGGCGTCTCCTCGGGCGATGGTCTCTCTCCCAAGCGCCCCGACCTTAATCCGTTCTGATCTCTGCGGCTTCGTGCGGGGTTGCCGCCTTTCATCTTGTACGGCTGCGCACGGGCAGGCCACCCGCCGTACTTCGGCTGATGGCCCTCCAGGAAACGGCCTCTGACCCTTCACCGGCTCAGCGCCGTTACGGAGCGCCTTCTTGACCGGCTGGGTGGTGCGTCCGGCTTGCCCGCCGCACGCGTTGCGCCGAGCTCCACCGCACACCTCCTCACCGCACCGGCGCCCGGGAACCCCGCGTTCGTGACGCGCCCGCACAGCGACGGCGCACAGCGACGCGCCCGCACCACCGACGTTTCCGCTGTGAGGCGCTCGCCACTGCCTTCGATGCGAGCCGCACCCCGCCTGCCCTTGAGGCGTGCGCGAGCCGCACCCCGCCTGCCCTTGAGGCGGGCCCGCGTCGCAACGCGCCCCCGAAGCGCGGTGATCCCGCCCCTCGATGCCGAGCGGTGGGTGAGGTCAGTCTGCCGACTCTGCCGCCAGGCGCTTCAAGGCGGCCCTGGGGATGGCCGGGTCCGTGGTGCGCCAGAACGGGGGGAGGGAGCCCAGGAGGAAGCCGCTGTAGCGGGCCGTGGCGAGCCGGGGGTCCAGGACGGCGATGACGCCCTTGTCGTTCTGTGCCCGCAGCAGCCGCCCCGCCCCCTGGGCCAGGAGGAGGGCGGCGTGGTTGGCGGCGACCGCCATGAAGCCGTTGCCGCCCCTGGCCGCCACGTGGCGCTGACGGGCCGAGGTGAGCGGGTCGTCGGGGCGGGGGAACGGCACCCGGTCGATGATGACCAGGCGCAGCGAGGGCCCCGGCACGTCCACGCCCTGCCAGAGCGACAGCGTGCCGAACAGGCACGTCGGCTCGTCCTCGGCGAACTGCTTGACCAGCAGCATCGTCGAGTCGTCCCCCTGGCACAGCAGTGGCACGTCCAGCCGCTCGCGCAGCGCCTCCGTGGCCGCCTTGGCCGCGCGCATCGACGAGAAGAGGCCCAGCGTGCGCCCGCCGGCCGCCTCGATCAGCTCGACGATCTCGTCCAGGTACTGCTCGGGAAGTCCGTCGCGGCCGGGCTGGGGCAGGTGCTTGGCGACGTACAGGATGCCCGCGCGCGGGTGGTCGAACGGCGAGCCCACGTCGATGCCCTGCCAGCCCTTGCCCTCGCCCAGCCCCCACTGCGCGGCGAGGCCGTCGAACGTGCCGCCCAGGGCCAGCGTGGCGGAGGTGAGGATCACCGTGCGCTCGCCGAACAGCTTGTCGCGCAGCATCCCGCTGACCGTCAGGGGCGCGACCCGCAGCGTGGGCGGGCGACGGTCGGTGCCGGCGTCGAGCCAGACCACCTCGGCCCGGTCGGCCTCCGAGTCGTGGCCGTACGCCTCCAGCATGCGCACGGCCGTGTCGTGCACCTCGTCCAGGGTCGAGAACGCGGCCTTGCGCTGCCCCGCCTTGTCGGGGTCGTCCTTGTCGGCGCCGCGCGGCCCCAGGGCCGTGATGCAGCGCCAGGCGGTGTCGCGTACGAGGGCCAGCGTGAGAGCGAGCACCTGCGGCAGGTCGTCGATGCGCCCGGGTGGCGCGGCGGCCAGCAGCGCCTTGAGGTCCTCGCCCGCCTCCTGGAGCTGGTCGGCGATCGCCTGCTCGATCAGCCGCCCCACCCGGCGCACCGCCAGCGACACGGTGAGATCCGACAGCTCGCCGGTCACCACCGACGTCACCCGGTCGACCAGCTCGTGGGCCTCGTCCACGACCACGACCTCGTGCTCGGGCAGCACCGGCAGGTCGCCCATGGCGTCGATGGCCAGCAGCGCGTGGTTGGTCACCACGACGTCCACCTCGCCCGCGCGGGCGCGGGCCAGCTCGGCGAAGCACTCGGCGCCGCTCGGGCAGCGCTGGGCGCCCAGGCACTCCTGCGCGCTCACCGAGAACTGCCGCCAGGCCTGCTCGCTCACCCCCGGCACCAGCTCGTCGCGGTCGCCGGTCTCGGTCTCCTCGGCCCACTCCTGGATGCGCTGCACCATGCGGCCGGTCGCGCTCACCTCGCGCGGGTCGAAGAGCTGGTCCTGCTCGTCCTCCTCGGGCCAGCCCGCCGTGGCCTTGTAGCGGCACAGGTAGTTGCGCCGGCCCTTGAGGATGGCGAACGTCGGCTCGTGCGGCAGCTCCTTGCCCAGCGTCTCGGCCAGCCGGGGCAGGTCGCGGTCGACGAGCTGGCGCTGCAGCGCGATCGTGGCCGTGGAGACCACGACGGGGGAGTCGCTCTCCATCGCGTGGCGGATCGACGGCACCAGGTAGGCCAGCGACTTCCCGGTGCCCGTGCCGGCCTGGACCGCCAGGTGCTTCTCGTCGTCGATGGCCTGCTGGACGGCGTGGACCATGGTGAGCTGGCCCTGCCGTTCGCTCCCTCCGAGAGCGTTTACCGCGACCTTGAGCAGTTCGTCCACTGACGGGAGATGGGAGTCCGGCACGGCAGTAAACGCTACCCGCATTCCGGGGTCGCCGTGCCGAACGCGCTGTGATCGGCCAGACGCATCCCGGCGTTCCCCGGACGTTCCCGGCGGCTCCCATGGCACACTGGGCGACCGGGACTCCGGCTGGGTGAAGAAAGTTCTTCACGGTCTGTGACCAGTGGGGTTCCCGGTGTAGAAGGGAAGGCCGGTTTCCAGAGGGTTTTCCGGGGTTGAGTGGACGGATAAAGGCTGGTTAAAGCAGTATGTCTGCCATGTCGGAAGTTGTCCCGTTGCCGTCGTTCGGCGAAGTGTTCTTCGATGCACGAGGTCAGGAGCGGTGTCTCCGTGTCACGTGGCATGAGGGCACGCTGGTTCTCAGCCTCTGGCGCGGCGAGATGTGCACAGCGAGCTTCCGTATGCCGATGGAGGACGTCGGCCGCCTGCTCGACACGCTCGACGAGGGGTTCGCGGAGGCCACGGGCGAGCAGCCCGCCGTGCCCGCGCACGACCCGGGCACCGAGGTCATCCCGGGCACCGGCCAGTACCACCGGCCGCCCCAGCAGGCCTCGCCGCCGCCGCAGCAGCACCAGCCGCAGCACCAGCCCGACGACCGGCCCACGGCCGCTCTTTCGCCCAACGACGTCCTCGTGGCCAGGGGCGCTCCCTCCGCCCACCAGGACAAGCTGGTGGCCTCGTACAGCGAGACCACGGCGCCCCGGGACAGCATGCCCCCGGCGTACGGCGAACCGCCCAGGGAGGCGGCTCCGGCCTACGGCGAGCCCTCCCGGGAGAATCCGGCCTACGGCGAGCGCAACCCCTTCACCGGGCCCCAGTACGTCGACAGCACCGGCCCCCAGCAGCGGTACACCGGCGACCCCTTCAGCGGTCCCCAGTACACCGGCGATCCGTTCAGCGGCCCGCAGTACACCGCCGACCCGCCCCAGTACGCCGCCCAGCCCGAGCCCTTCGCCGGCCCGCAGTACTCCGACACCGGCCCCGTCTACCAGATGCCCGGCGAGCAGCGCGGCCCGTCGCCGCTGAGCACCGACCCGCTCGGCTTCCCCTCCCAGGCCGCCGCTCCCCACCAGGCGGCCCAGCACCGCGCCGACCCGTTCGCGAACGACCCGTACCCCTCCGACCCCTACGCCCGGCGGCCCGAGGCGTACCAGCAGCCGCAGCAGGTCCCGGGCGCCGCGGGACTGGGCACCCCCATGCACGGCATCCCCGGCGCGGGCAGGCGCCGCTCCGCGCCGCAGCCCGTCCGCGACGACTACGCCTCCTACCAGCAGCAGAGCCAGCCGAACCCCGTGGACCCGCTGCTCGCCATGGGGCGGCCGGAGCCCTCGCAGGGCGACCCGCTGTCCCGCCCCTACGTCGGGGACCCCATGTTCTCCACGGGCGAGCGCCTGCGTCCCGAGCAGCAGCCGGACTACCACGAGCGGAGCGACCGCAGGGAGTGGTGACACACTCCTGAGCACCGGCAGGTACGCTCCTGGCGAGGCGATCGGGCCGAGGCAGAAGGAGCGCCGGTGAATCCGAGCATGGGCCTGCAACTGCTGCTGCTGGCCGGTGGCGCCATCGGCGTCGCGGCGGTGGCGCGGCGCAAGGGCTGGCCGGCCCCGTTGCTGCTGGTGGCGGCGGGGCTGCTGGTCTCGCCGCTGGTGCCGTCGGTGCCGCTGCAGCCGGAGCTGGTGCTGTACGTCTTCCTGCCCCCGCTGCTCTACTCCGCCGCGCTCGACAGCTCCTACCTGAGCCTGCGCGAGGTCAAGCGGGCCGTGGGGCTGCTGTCGATCGGGCTCGTGCTGTTCACCACGGCCGTCGTCGGGATGGTCGTCCACCTGATGCTCCCCGCCCTGCCGCTGGCGCTGGCGTTCGCGCTGGGCGCCATCATCGCGCCGCCCGACGCCGTGGCCGCCGTCGCGGTCGGCCGGCGGCTGGGCCTGCCGCGCAGGACGCTGACGATCCTGGTGGGGGAGAGCCTGTTCAACGACGCCACGGCGCTGACGGCGTACCGGGTGGCCATCGGGGCCGCCGTCGGCGGGACCGTGGACCTGTGGCACAGCGTCGGCCAGTTCCTGTACTCCGCGGCGGTCGGCGTGGCGATCGGGCTGGTGCTGGCGTTCGTGCTGGCCTGGCTCTTCCGGCACACGCGCGACTCGCTGGTCGAGAACACGCTGATGCTGCTCATCCCGTTCGCCGCCTACCTCGCGGCGGAGTCGGTGCACGCCTCCGGTGTGATCGCCGTGGTGATCGTGGGCCTCTACCTGGGCAACCGCATGCACCTGCAGGGGTTCGGGACGCGGCTGGTGTCCGACGCGGTGTGGAAGGTCACCGACTTCTTCCTCGAGACGATCGTCTTCGCCCTGATCGGGCTGCAGCTCGCGACCGTGGTCCAGGGCATCTCCGGCTACAGCCCGTGGGCCGTCGCCGGGTACGCGGCCGTCGTGCTGGCGGTGACGATCGCCAGCAGGTTCGTCTGGGTGTTCGCGGTGACGTACCTGATCAAGCTGGTGCGCAAGGGCCATGCGCAGCCGACCGCGCAGCAGACGGTGATTCTCGGCTGGGCCGGCATGCGGGGCGTGGTGTCGCTGGCGGCGGCGTTCGCCATCGATCCGAGGGTCGCCGAGCAGGACCGCGCGATGCTGCTCTTCCTGACGTTCACGACCGTGATCGGCACCCTGCTCATCCAGGGCACCACGTTCCCCCCGCTGATCAGGCGGCTGGGCGTGTCGAGCGCGCGGGAGCAGTACGAGGACCGCCTGGCCGAGGCGGCGGCCCAGCAGGCCGCGCTGGAGGCGGGCCTCGCGGAGCTGGACCGGCTGGTGCGCGAGGCAGGCGAGCCCGACGAAATCCAGAAGCAGGTCATCGACCAGCTCAGGGAGAAGTCATGGCGCCGCTCGCTGACCGCCTGGGAGCGCCTGGGCGGCGGTAGCGGGCCGGGCGGCGCGGAGACCCCCAGCGCGCTCTACCGCCGCCTGCGCCGTGACATGCTCCAGGCGGAGCGGCAGGTGTTCGTGCGCCTGCGCGACGAGCGCCGCCTCGACGACGAGGTGCTCCGCGACGTGATGAGCGAGCTCGACTTCGAAGAGGCGATCCTGGAGCGTTAGCCCATCTGGCTGTCGACGAAGCACCACCGCCAGTCCTCGCCGCGTTCGTACGACTGGACCACCGGGTGGCTCGTGTCGTGGAAGTGCTTGGTGGCGTGCTTGCCCGGCGAGGAGTCGCAGCAGCCGATGTGGCCGCACTCCAGGCAGCGCCGCAGGTGCACCCAGCGGCCGCCGATCGCCAGGCACTCCTCGCAGCCCTCTGGCGTCTTCGGCGCCGGGTCGCCCGTCTCGGAAAGATGTTCGCAAATTGCCATACCAGAAATCCTAGGACCAGAGCCACGGCGGTCGTGGCGGCCCCTCGCCGGGGCGGCCAGAGGCGTCTCCCTATTTGTGCGCGGGTCCCATCTCCCGCACCGAGCTCGCCACGCTCACCGGCCTGACCTGGCCCACCATCACCCGCATCGCCGAAGAGCTTTTTGGCCGGCAAGCTCATCACCGAGGCCGGTCTGTCCCACAACGGGCGGGCGGGCCGTCCCCGACGGGCTGCTCATGCGCGGGAGCCCGCAACAAGATCGACGCCATCCGCATCGCCGAGGACGCGGGCTGGCTGTGACTTTCCGGATCAGATGTCGGTGATGCGCAGCCCGGC